>DATGPC010000094.1:0-6047 GCA_035305265.1 Thermomicrobiales bacterium
TTGTTCAGCACGCCGTAGTTCGGGTTGAAGATCCACAGCCACATGATCGCCGCGACAGAGTAGGCGATGACGGTCGGCGAGAACAGCAGGACGCGATATGCGCCTTGCAGCCGCGATGTCCGCGTGCGGAACAGCAGCAACGCGAGTCCCAGCGGCAGCAGCACCTGCAGCGGGATCAGCGCGAAGGTGTAGATTGCCGTTCCCTTGAGCGACTGGATGAACCGCGGGTCATCCGGGAGACGGGTGAAATTATCCAGCCCAACATAGATCTTGTCCGGTCGGACGAAGTTCCAGTCGAAGAACGAAAGGTAGCTTGAATAGATGAGGGGCCAGTAGATGAACACGGCCATGAGGATCAGCAAGGGGGCGATGAGCAAATACGGCGTCATCCCCTCGGTGATCCGGTACCACGTCCATGCACGTTTCTTTGTTTCTGTCGCGGTGCCCTGCGCAGCAGCATGTTGGGCACTCGTTGCTACCATCTGTCCCCTCCGGATCGGATTTCGAGCGAGGCCGGGAGCGGGTACGCCCGCTCCCGGCCATGCGGACGAGTCGCTAACCTTGACCAACGATCGCGGTGATCTCTTCCAGTGCCTGGTTGACACCATCCTCGACGCTGATGTCGTTCGCCCACATGCGCTCGCAGTAGACGTCCCATGTCGAGCCGGCCTCGACGCCGCGCGCGCCCGGCCAGTTCGTCTCGCGGATCAGGCCCGCCTCGTACTGCTCGTACGCCGGCTCCTGGCCCTCGAGTCGCTCGAAGTCATGGTTGGAGATGTTGACGTAGCCAGTCTGGTTCCAGAGACCGTAGCCCTCTTCGCTCGCGCAGAACTGGAGGAACTCGACGACCGCCTCGTACTTCGACTCGTCCTGCGTGAAGCAGGCGAGGAACGAACCACCCGTCGAGGAGATCACCGGCTTGTCGCCGAACTTCGGCCAGGTCGAGGTACCGAAGTTGAAGGTCGCCTCGTTGGTGATGCCGTTGAGGCTGGCGACGCTGGCCTGCCAGACCGCATTGTTGCCGGAAAGGAAGTTCGGGCGCAGCTCCGGTCCGGCGCCACGGTCGTAGAGGCCTTCCTTGTCGAGGTCGGCGATGGTCTGCATCGCTTCCTTGGCCTCGTCGCTGGTGAAGCCGAAGGTGCCGTCATCGTTCATGACGCGACCGCCGTTGCTCTGGATGATCGTCTGGGCCGGCCAGTCCTTGTTGTACTGCAGCGACAGCACCGGCTTGCCACCCATGTGCTCGCTCAGCGTGCGCGCACCCTCGGCGAACTTCTCCCACGTGTCGAACATGTCCTCGGGAGCCACGCCGGCTTCCTCGAAGAGGTCCGCGTTGTAGTAGAGGATCGGCGTGGAGAGACCCCACGGGAAGCCCCAAATCGTGTCGTCCTTCGTGACCAGCGGCCAGGATTCCTCGGACATCGACGCCTTCAGGTCCTCGAACTGGTCGCCTGCCACGTCGGCGAGGCTGCGCACGCCAAGACCCTCGACGGCGTACTCGAGGAACGCCCACGGCACGCTGACCAGGTCCGGCGGGTTACCGGCCGCGAGGTCCGCCTGCGTCTTCTGCAGGGTCTCGTAGTAGTTACCCGGCGTGAAGGTATTGAGCGTCACCGTGTCGCTCTGGGCGTTGAACGCATCGATCACCTGCATCATCGGCGCCGGCGTGGCGGCCGGCGTGCCGCCCGGAGGCGTGCCCCAGATGTGGTAGATCGAGATCTCGGTCTTCTCCTGGCTGCTCGACCGGCGCGAGTGCTTCAGGACGGCTGGAGCCGCGTTTGCGCCCTGCGACAGGGCCAGGGCCGCGCTTCCGGCGGCTGCGGTTCCGATGAACTTCCGACGAGAGATGTGTGACATGCCAGACTCCTCGGCCATCGGCCTCTGTTTCTTGCGCCACCGACTCCGGTGACCATCGAACGCGAACGGGAAACGCCGGTCGGCCCGGCGGTGATCTGGGGATCGTGAGCGAGCTCATGTTGCCTCCAGGATGCTGGCCGCCCCGACCTGGTCGACCACGATCGATTTGACGATGCCGCCACGGACCGCGGCGAGCATCGCTTCGCCCCGGTCCGGACCGGTCATGACAACCGCGACGTCCGGGCATGCGCGGAGCACGTCGAGCTCGACGCCGACCACGCGGTCGCGCAGGCTCGTCTTGCACTCTTCGCCATATTTGTTGAAGAACCGTCCGCAGATTTCGCCGACGGCCTTCGCCGCCCGCAGCTCGGCCAGCTCGGACGGTTCGAGCGTCCCGCGCTCGATGAACGCCGAGTTCTCCAGCGTCCCGAGCCCCACGAGGGCGAGCGTGACGGCGTCGAGCGACTTCCACACCGCGTCGATGTCCTTGTGCGACAGGAACAGCTCGCGGACGTGCTTGTCCTGCGCGTACGCCGGCAGGTTCAACGTGCGGAAGGTGCCGTTCAGCCGTCGCGCAAGCGTCCGGCACTGCTCCGACGCGTCGATCTGGCGCGGGCTGGTCCCGATCGCGCCGAGCAGCTGGACGAAGGTCGGCCCGTCGCCTTGCTCCCGCGGCTTGATGTGCTGGACCAGCTCGGCGAGCGTGCGCCCCCCGGCTAACCCGACCAGCGATTGGTCCGCCAGCCAGCTCGCCACGAACGGCGCCGCGAAATAGCCCACGGCGCGACGGACGTGCTCCGGCGACGCGGCCGGGGCACGGACAACGATCGCGTTCCGTAGTCCGATCCGGTCGATCAGCTGCTGTTCCAGGTCGCGATCCCGGGAATCGGCATCGTCCACCGAGATACGGACGATCCCCTGTTCCCGCGCAGCGCTCAGCATGCGCGAGACCGTCGAGCGAGAGATGCCATAGATGTTGGCGATCTCGCTCTGGCCGAGCCCATTCAGGTAATACATGCGCGCGACGGACGTCATGACAGCGCGGTTCTCACTGCCCGGGATCATGGACTGCACCTGGCCTCCGGAATGATCTGCATTCAGTATCACGTGCACATACGCTATCGACCGATGTGCACGAGGTCAACACGATCGGGCACTTGTGCACATATGTGCATGCAACTCGGTGCATGACTGGATTTGCATAAGCGTGCAGCCGGCCGTGAACATACGTCAACCAGACGCCCGTGCAATTGTGTGCAGCGCCCTTGTGCAACGACGGAAGGCCGGTAGACTCATCCTCAACAACGATGAGGAACCTTCCGGCACGGGCCGCGAAGGTCCGATCGGGGAGAGTGTGCACGTGACTGAGCCGCAGATCATGGGACATCGGGGCGCCCGCTTCGAGGCGCCGGAGAATACCGTGCCAGGATTCCGGTACGCCGTCGGCCTCGGCCTGACGTCGGTCGAATTCGACGTTCGCCTGTCTGCCGACGATGCGCTGGTCGTGATCCATGACGAAACCGTCGATCGCACCACGAACGGCGAGGGCCGCGTCGCTGACCTGACACTCCAGCAGCTTCAGGCACTCGACGCGCGGTCGATCTTCCCGGACTGGCCCGAGCCCTGCACGATCCCGACCTTCGCCGAGGTGCTGGATGTTGTCGGACAGCTGCCGACCATCGAGGTCGAGATCAAGTCCGATGCGCCGGAGCGCCTGGAGCGGCTCGTTCCGTTGGTGGTGGAGGAGATCCGCAGCCGGGGCATCGGGCACCAGGTAATGCTCACCTCGTTCGACGCGGTCGCCCTCGCCATCGCCCAGCGCGTGGCGCCGGAGATCAGGCGATGCTACATCGGCCGATGGGATTCGCTCGAGTTCGTCGATACCGCGAAAGAGCTCGGATGCTGCCGCGCCGGCGTAAATCACCCGAACGCGAACAGCGATGTCGTCAAGGCGGCGCGCGATCAGGAGCTGGAGGTCTGCTGCTGGCCGACCAATTCCGATGACGACCTGCGCAGCGCCCTGTCGTTCTCGCCCGATGTCATCTGCACCGATAACCCGTCGCTGATCCGCGAGCTCTCCGCCCGCGCCTGATCCATGCGTCGCGCTTGAAAGGACCGTCTCTTCCCATGCCAGGATCGCTCCTGCTCGGCATCGATATCGGCACGTCGAGCTCGAAGGGCGTGCTCTGCACCCCGGAAGGCGAGATCCTCGCCTCCGCCGTGGTCGAGCACGAGACGAGCTTCCCGGCTCCCGGCCGGGCCGAGCACGACGCCGAGACGATCTGGTGGGGCGAGTTCGTCACCATCTGCCGCACGCTCCTCTCGGGTCCGTTCAGCGGGGAGGACGTCGGCGCGGTCGGCGTGAGCGCCATCGGGCCGTGCATGGTGCCGCTGGACGCGTCCGGAACACCGCTCCGGCCGGCAGTCCTCTACGGCATCGATACCCGCGCCACGCAGGAGATCGCCTGGCTGGAAGAGACCTGTGGCGATGAGGACTTGTTCGCGCTCGGCGGCATGGCCCTGACGAGCCAGGCGATCGGGCCGAAGATCCTCTGGCTCCGCAACCACGAGCCGGAGATCTTCGCCCGCACCGCCATGATCCACTCGTCCAGCGACTACATCGTGTATCGCCTCACCGGCGAGCACGTGCTGGACCTGCACACCGCCGCGGCCTTCAACCCGCTCTTCAACATCGCGACGAACATGTGGGACGAGCGCTACGCCGATCACATCATCGATCTCGACCGGTTGCCCCGTCTGCTTGGCACCAGCGAGATCGCCGGCGAGGTGTCGGCGGCCGCTGCCGAGGCAACCGGGCTGCGCCCTGGAACGCCGGTGAACGCGGGCACCATCGACGTGGCCGCCGAGTCGGTCAGCGTCGGTGTCGTCGACCCCGGCGACATGATGCTCATGTACGGCAGCACGATGTTCCTGCTGAACCTCGTCAACCAGCTTCGCCCGGACCGCCGCTTGTGGACGGGCGCCTACAGCCTGCCGGATCGCCATGTCATGACGGGCGGCATGGCGACCTCTGGCCTCGTCACCCGCTGGTTCCGCGACGAGCTTGCCGGCGACGAGCGGTACGCCGAAAAGGAGACGGGCGTCCCCGCGTACACGGCGCTCTTCGAAGGCGCGGCGGAGATCCCGCCCGGCAGTGACGGGCTCGTCTCGTTGCCCTATTTCTCCGGCGAGCGCACGCCCCTGCACGACCCGGACGCGCGCGGGATGGTCGCCGGGCTGACGCTCAAACACACGCGGCATCATCTCTTCCGCTCGATCCTCGAAGGGACGGGCTACGCCGCCCGCCATCACCTCGAGATCATGCGGGAGCTGGGAGCCATGCCCCGGCGCGTCATCGCGGTCGGCGGCGGTGCCCAGAGCACCCTCTGGATGCAGATCGTGAGCGACGTCTGCGGCATCACCCAGCTCGTCCCGGAGCGGACCATCGGCGCCTCCTATGGCGACGCCTTCCTCGCCGGGCTCGGCGCGGGCATCATCCCGTCCGTGGACGTCGTCAACGAGAGCTGGACCCGCATCGCGCGCACGATCGAGCCCTGCCCGGACCGAACCGCCATCTACGACGACTACTACACGATCTACCGGGAGCTCTACGAGCAATCGAAGGAGCAGGTGCACGCCCTTGCCCGCCTCGGTAGGGCAAATTGATCCATAATCCGGGGTTGCTGGACGCCCGATCTGTAGGGGACGTCCCGGATGCGCACGAGGACCACAGCGCGTGGCGCCCATGCGCATCCAATGGCGTCCCGTCCGCTTCCCTACACCGGCTGCGGAACGCCCTCGCCCAGATACACCCCATGCCGCACCAGCGCCTCCTGGAGGGCCCGGATCGGCACCTCACGCGGCGTCGTGCCCGAACGAATCGCGATCGCGGCCGCCGCGCCCGCTGCCTCGCCCATCGCGAAGCAGGGTGGCATGACCCGGACAGCGGATTGCGCCTCGTGCGTTGCCGACAAGGCCCGTCCCGCCACGAGGATGTTCTCCAGGCCGGCCGGGAGCAGGCTGCGGTAGGGGATGCCGTAGGCGTTCGCCGTCTTCAGCTTCCCGTCCGTGCCGCCACTGTCGTCGGTCGGGCTGTGGATGTCGACCGGGTACCCGCACAGGGCAATCACGTCGTCGAACACCCGCCCGGCGCCCAGGTCGTCCAGCGTGAGCTGGTAATCGCCGACGAT
>DATGPC010000095.1:2500-3646 GCA_035305265.1 Thermomicrobiales bacterium
TCGGCTCGCCGATGATGAGCCCGTCGGGCCCTGCGCTGATCCTCACCGTCGCACCATCGAGCACCTCGCCCGCGAGGAGCTTTTCGGCGAGCGGATCCTGCAGCGCCTTCTGGATGACCCGCTTCAGCGGCCGTGCCCCGTAGACCGGATCGTAGCCGCGATCCGCGAGCCAGGTCCGCGCGCTCTCGTCCACGTCGAGCGTGATCTTCCGCGGAGCCAGGCGCCGCGCGAGGATGTCGAGCTGGATCGCGACGATGCCGTCCATGTTCTCCCGGCTCAGCCGGTCGAAGACGACGATCTCGTCGAGCCGGTTGAGGAACTCGGGCCGGAAATGGGCGCGGACCGCGGCCATCACCTCCTCACGCACGCTCGCCACGGACGTCCCCTCCGGCAGCGCCGAGATCGCGTGGCTGCCGAGGTTGGACGTGAGCACGATCAGCGTGTTCTTGAAGTCGACCACGTGTCCCTGTCCATCCGTGAGACGCCCGTCGTCGAGCACCTGCAGGAGGACGTTGAAGACGTCGTGATGCGCCTTCTCGACTTCGTCGAAGAGAATCACCTGGTAGGGCCGGCGCCGCACCGCTTCGGTGAGCACGCCGCCTTCCTCGTAGCCGACATAGCCCGGCGGAGCACCGATCAGCCGCGCGACCGAGTGTTTCTCCATGAACTCCGACATGTCGATGCGGACCATGGCCTGGTCATCGTCGAACAGGAACGCGGCGAGCGCCTTGGTGAGCTCGGTCTTGCCGACGCCGGTCGGGCCGAGGAACAGGAACGAGCCGAGCGGCCGGTTGGGATCGTTGAGCCCGGCCCGGGCGCGGCGCACCGCGTTCGAGACGGCCTCGACGGCATCCCTCTGGCCGACCACCCGCTTGCCGAGCTCCTCTTCCATGCGGAGAAGCTTCTCGCGCTCGCCCTCGAGCATCCGGTCGACCGGAATGCCTGTCCAGCGCTCGACCACCTGGGCGATATGCTCGGGACCGACCGCCTCCTCGACCATCACGCCCTCCTCCTGGGCCTGTTCGGCCTCGGCGAGGTCCTTCTCGAGCTTCGGGATGATGCCGTAGGCGAGTTCGCCCGCGCGGGCGAGGTTGCCCTGACGCTTCATGTTCTCGAGCTCGATCCGCGCCTGGTCGAGACGTTCCT
>DATGPC010000096.1:0-7428 GCA_035305265.1 Thermomicrobiales bacterium
TTCTGCAACGCGTCCACATCGGCGACCGCCCGCAGTGCCTCTCGCTCGCGCTGGCGCAGCACCTCCAGGTGCCGGACCTGCCCGGCGACCTCGTTGTCCGAGCGACGCGCATCGCGCACGCGAGCCTGCGCCATCTCGACGGCTCGCGCCGCCTCGTGGCGGGTCGGGACCACCGCGTCGTATCCGAATGCGTCGGCCACCGCCTCCAGGTCGAACCCGCCGGACGATTCCTTCAGGATCGCGTGCGCCAGCGGCTGGTTCTCCGATGCCAGGAGGTCATGGAGCCCTAGTGTGTAGCGCATCCGATCGTCGATCGGCGCCAGCGCCGGCGGATCGGCCGGCTCGCCATCCACTGTCCGGGTCACCTGGCCAGCGTCCGCGGTGATCTCCCAGTGCCGGTCGCCGAGGTCGAACTCCGCGGCCAGCCGGTGTCCCCGGAGCGACGACGGATGCGGCCAGATCAGCGACTGGATCACCCGCGCGGTGGTGCTCTTGCCCGATGCGTTCGGGCCATACACGATGTTGATATCCGGGCTCAGGTCATGCAGCGTGAATCCCGGGGAGATCCCCGGAGCCCGATCGATCTCGATCGTGGTGAAGGCAAGACGCTCGCGCGGAGCCATATGCTGGTGTGTGGCTGGTGTCCACGTGGTCGTGTTGCTCATCTAGTCGACTCCTCGCTGGCGGACCAGCGCATCGAGCACGTTCCACGCCTCGCGTTGCAAGAAGGAGCGCGCCGTCTCCTCATCCGGCTCCGGATCGTTCGCCACTCCGGCGAAGATGCGGGACCGATGGACGCCGAGCAGCCGGTCAGTCGCCCGACGCACCAGTGCCTCCTGCGCCGGCGTCGGCTCCGCCTGGTCATCCAGCACCCGGATCAGTCGGGCGAGCTCTCCAACGGGATCCGGCCGCCCGAGCAACGGCTCGATATCGACATCTGGCCGCGAATTGACCTCGATCGAGGCGACCACGCCGCTAATGCCCTGCCGCTCTACGGCAAGCGTCCGCGCAAGGTCACCCGTGAAGTCATGGAGTTCCGAATGCAGCGCCGACACGCCCGTCAGGTGCACCGTGCAGATCACGGCCGACAGGCTGGCCAGCGTATCTCCCGCGATCGCCTCATCCAGCGCGCTGTTCAGCGCCCCGACGATCGCACCCTCGACCGCCTCCAGTGACTCCAGCGCCGTCACATCGACATCGATCTCGCTGAACTGCACGGGCGACAGCGGCACCAACCGGCACTCGATATGGCCGTCTGCGGATCGCTCGACCAGCGTCGCTCCGCGCTGCCCGGTTTCATCGCGGTCTGCCGGAGCGATCGACCCGGTCTCGACCACGATCGTGCCATCCTGCTCGACGACGTCCGGTTCGCGTTGCCCGCCGAGCACCCAGAGGTCGATGGTCGACGCGGTCAGGTCATCCAGCCGAACCGGCTGGAATGTCGCGTCCGGTGCGTTGCCGTCGGTCAGCGACGCATGCAGCATCACCAGCGTCGGCCTGTTGGTCTCGACGTGCGGGATGGCGGAAAGCGGTTCGTCCATTCCGGTCTGGCCAGGCTGTGAGAGCCCGATCACCGTCAACTGGTCGCCCTCCGGGCCGATATCGACAGATGGAGATTCCGCGTCCAGCAGCGTGATGCCATCTTGCGGTATGTCGCTGCCGAACATGTCGATGGCGCGGGGGAGGGCGTCGAAATCCTCGTCGCCGGCGATCGCGATCACCGGGATGCCCTCCCGGGCCAGTAGTCCGAGCGCCTCTTGCAGTGCCCCGATCGGCTCGAATTGGCCGGCTTCACGGTCGATGACGTCCCCGGCCAGCAGCACAGCGTCGACGTCGCTTGCGACCGCCGCCCGCGCCAGCCGGTCGAGCACGACGCTCGCCGATGCGTGCAACGGATCGATCCCGGCGTGCTCCGGCATCCCGGAGATGCGCCGGCCGAGATTGAGATTACTCGCGCACAGGAATCGCATGATGGAAGGAATCCTCTCGCATATGGAACCCGGACGCGGGCAATGGCCTGGCGTCGAAGCGTCCGGCGATCAGCGTCAGGTGTGCGACAACGGTAGCAAGAATGGGCGCGAGGGAACAATGGCGAAGTCGGCATGCATGCCGCGGCAATATGGAAGGAGCCTGAACCTTCGCCATGAATGCGTGACAACTCGCCTCCGCACGGGCTGCTACGCTGGCACGGTTACATTCGATTCCGCACTCCAGGAGGGGTCCGTGGCCGAACGGTTCATCGTCAATGTCGAGGTCATCGTCGAGCGCGACGGAAAGTACCTGCTCATCGTCCGCTCGGAAGAAGAGGAGTTCGGCGCCGGCTGGCTCAGCTTCCCCGGCGGCAAGCTGGAGACATCCACGCCGGATATGCAGGCGCTGGAGCTCACCGCCCAGCGCGAGTTGAAGGAAGAAGTCGGGCTCGATGTGGCCCTGGACGACCTGCGCTACGTCGAAAGCCACATCTTCTTCATCGGCGAGGACCCCGTCCTCGACGTCGTCATGATGACGTCGGCGGCAATCGGCGAGCCGGTCGCGGTGGACCCGCGCGAGGTCGCCGGGATCGTTTGGAAGACGCCGGCCGAGATTCTTGCCGACCCGAATATCCCCGAATGGACACAGAATTCAGTAACTCTTTCGATCACGTAGGTAATGACTACGGAATCCGCAAAATTACCTATGGCACGGACTTCGCCCGTAAGGGATACTTCCATACACTGGTGAGGGAGAAGAGATGTCGGCGGTGATGTTGCTCGCAAGAGCGGCATCACTGTGTCCAGATTCCCCTTGCTGCCCCGCCCGCCGCCCACGCATCGGCTACAGTTATCGTGAACGTCGCGGCGATCCTGCCGTGCCAGCCGCCACACCATGGACGAGTCGACATCGCGATGCAGCAATACATGCGGAACGTTTGGGACCACACCCGCAATCGCCTTGGCGTCCTGCGGAAGCCGATCTATGGCCCGCCGGCACCGATGGACGTCCCGACTCCCATCATCGTTTCGCACCGGATGCGCTCGATCATCCTCATCGTCGCGTTCCTTGGACTCGTCTGGCTCGCTGCCCAGGTCCCGTCGATCCTCCAGCTGCTCTTCATCGGCGCCACGGTCTCGCTGATCCTGTCGTTCCCCGTTGGATTCATGCAGCGGTTCATGCCGCGCGGGCTGGCCGTCACGATCGTGACCGTCTCGCTGCTGGTCTTCGTGCTGGTGCTCCTGGCGCTGCTGATCCCGTTCCTCATCAACGAGATCACCCAATTCGCCGAGTCGCTGCCGTCTACGGTCGATTCCCTCCAGACGCTCCTGAACAACGCGCTCGATTCCATGTACGAGCGTGGCTGGCTCGATCAGCATCCGGAAACCGTGATGGACGATATCGAGGAAGGTCTCTTCGATGCGGGTCAGGAGATCGCCACGACCGTCATCGGGAACGTGCTCGCCACCCTCACGGCCTCGGTCAACGTCCTGATCACGGCGTTCGGAGTCACCTTCATCGCCATCTACCTGCTTGTCGATATCCCCCGGTTCAAGAATTCCTACCTGCGGTTGTGGGCGCCGAAGTATCGCCATGACGCCAACGTGCTCTGGGACACGGTTGGCTACTCGCTCTCGCGGTACCTTGGTGGCCTGCTGATTTCGATTACGCTGCAGGGCGTGCTCGCCTGGATCGGCCTCATGATCATCGGCGTGCCCTACGCCCTCATCCTGGGCCTGTTCGTCGCCGCGACCGCCATCCTGCCGTATATCGGCGCGTGGATCAGCGCCATCCCGGCCGTGCTCGTCGCCCTGACGATCTCATGGCAGCACGCTCTCGCGGTGGCCATCCTGTACGTGTTGATCAACCAGATCGAGGGAAACCTGATCACCCCGCGCATCCAGGGGTCCGCAGTCCGCGTCCATCCGCTGTTGATCTTCCTCGGCGTCATCGCCGGCTCGCGGATGTTCGGGGCCATCGGTGCGATCATGGCCGTGCCGGTCATCGCGGTGTTGCGCGTCGTGCTGGAGTTCTTCTGGCTGCGGCTCCACGTTGATGAAGACCGGGATACCGTCCTCTCCGTGATGCGGGCCGATGCCGTCCAGGAACGCATCGCCGCGCAATCCCCGATCGCGGACCTTATCGAGGACGAGGCTGACCGCCGTCGCGAGACTGTCGCATCCATCGGACCCACCGCCCCGGACGCCTAGGGCGACGCATTCGCCGGTATTCGCAACCTCGCCAGCACCGGCGCATGGTCCGAACCCGTGTCGGTGCCCACCCAGGCCGCCTCCACCTCCAGGTTGGGCGTGCACCAGATGTAGTCGAACCGCACGACCGGCGGGACACGTCGTCGCGCCATCCGTTCCGACGCCACCCGCACTGACCCGACCCGGGTCGGGAACGTATTGCCGGAACCTCGACCCTTTTCCGCGAATGCGTCGACCAGTCCCAGTTTCTCCAGCCGCGCGTACCCCGGATGCCGCGGCGTCATGTTGAAATCACCGACCAGCACCGCCATCGCCCGGCCTGTCGTCATTTCCCCGAGCCGCAGGATCTGCCGTTTCGACCCGAACGAGAACACCAGCCCCGTTGCTGTCATCCGCTGTGGCCTCGGATGGCCGACGATGAAGAACAGTTCCTGCCCGTTGACGTCGATTAGCGCCACGATGTCCGGACGTCCTTGCGAGATCTCGACCGGATGCGCCCAGACGATCGGGTAGGCGCTGAGGATTCCGCGTCCCTCGTTCCAGTCCCCGTTGAACGAGGCATGCGGATACCGGTCCGCGAGCCGCTCGCGGAGACGTTGTGCCTGCGCCCGGGGAAGCTCCTGGAACGCTACGATATCCGGGTCCTCGGCGCGCACCGCCGCCTCGACCTGGTCGTCGAATGCCAGGCCGGCGCCGACGTTCGCCGTCATCACTAACAGTTCCTGTCCCGGCGCGCGGCTCATGGCACCAGTCCTTCGGTCGCGCCGACCTCGGCTCGTTGCATCCACTGCGTCAGCTGCCGGTAAACGGCCTCCGCGCCAACCAGGTCGATCGCTCCCGGTTCCAGCGAGGCCGGGTAGAGGAGGAAGGGGCGCGTCTGCGGTCCGCCAAGTCCGCCATGCGACCCGACCAGCTCCTCGAACGCGAACACCTCGCCCGTTTTTTCGTCCACCGCTGAATTGACGAGGATGTCCGGCGCGTTGTCGAAGCCGTCCGTCCGCCGGAGATGCCGCGCGGCATTCGGCCCGTATACCTCCAACGGGTTCGCGCCGATGACTTCGTCCTTGTCCAGGACATACACGCCGCCCGTGCCCAGCACGATCGTGCCGCGTTGCGCCGACCGCACCATCACGAACCCGATCCCCGGATGCAGCACCAGCCCTTCCACCAGCGCGGGGTAGAGCGCGTCGATCTCCTCCAGCGTCAGCCGGTGCTTCAAACGTGGGAACGAGATGAGGCCAAGGTTGCCAGATGCAACGACCACCACGTCCTTGCCGTCACGCTCCGGAGCCGGCGTCGTGATCCGCGGCCGCTTCGCCGGCGCCAGCTCGACCTCGGAATCCGCCACCTGGTCGCGCAGCATCCGGCGGACCGGCTCCGGCAGGCGCCCCCGGCCCCGTGACGTCAATTCCGTCAGCAGCGCGCTGACCGCCTGCCAACCTTCGTCCGTCGAGAGGTGGCTCAGCACCTCGGCGCGCGCCCGCTCGTCATGCTCGCCGGCAACCAGTCGCTGGACATGCTCGCCCAGCGTGACGCCGTACTGCTGCCGGAATGTCGGTCCCTGGCTCTGGCCGTGGTCCGAAAGGACGATCAGGTGATAGGGGCGGCTCGCGCGCTCCGCTTCCCGCCGCAATCGCCCGATGTCTCGATCGATATCTCGCAGCACGCGCAGTGCATCGCCCCGTGAGATGCCGGAATGATGCGCGACCTCGTCGTAGGCGATGTAGGTCGTGTAGACGGCCGGAACCCCGCGCATCATGTCCCCCGCGACGGTGAACGTGCTCAGCTCCCGCAGCAGGCTCGTCGTTCCGGCGCGCACGATCGGGTAGAACCCGAATCGGCGCACGCGCGGCCGCTCGTTCCGTACCAGCTGCCACGTCGCCGCGACGATCTCCCGCGCCACATCGGCGACGAAGAGGGCAATCGTCCGCGCCACGTTGTAGATGCTCGCGAAATAGAAGTAGTAGGACTGCGCCGGCGAGCTGCTCGAATTGCGCAGCGTCGAGAAGGTGAAGAGGCTGTCCGGCGCGTCGCCGGAGAAGAGATTGCCCCGGCTCGCGCCGTTGTGGGCCAGCAACCCGTTGCCGGTGCTGATCGCACGCTCGAGCAGATGCGCGTCGAGCGTCGATGTCACTACCCGGCCCAGCGCCTTGTCGTACCACCGGTATGCGGGCAGGTTGTGGTTGTTCCCGTGCAGGATCCCCGCCTGGCTCGCTCCTGTCTGCGACGACAGGTCGCACTCCCACGGCACCAGCCGGTGAGAGCCTGACGCGATCATCTCCTCAAGGGTTTCGGCGTAGCCGTGCTCGCAGGCATACCGCAGCGTGTCGACGGAGAGGCCGTCGATCTCCAGGAATACGAACCCCGGCGTCTCTTCCGGCGACGAATTGCCGTATCGCATGCGCAAGGGTCGCAGCGCGAAGTGGCTCCAGACCTGGTCATCGCCGATCGAGAGAAAGGTGCCGATCAACGTCGTGGTTGCCGACAGGATCCCGATCAGGATGCCCGCGTCGACCAGGCTCTGCAATCGCCACCCCGTCGAAACCTCCGCGACCAGCAGCACGACCGAGCTGTTCAGGAGGAACGACACGAGCGGGAAGAGCCACGACCAGAAACGGGTTGCGATCGCCACCACAACGGGCTGCAACGCCGTGTTCAGCACCGTCAGGCCGGTAACGACGACCACGGAAATCTGCAGCGACGGCGGCGATTCTTCCACCAGCCACGCCACCGCCAGCGAGAACACCACTGCCTGGACAAGCAATGCGATTCCGTAGCGAATCACCGTATTCGCGATCGGTCCGAGGGATGACAGCGGCATGTGCCAGCGACGGCGCGTCTCTTCCATGCCGGTATTCTAGGATGCGCGGTGTTCCCCGCCTACCAACACTCCATCATTCCGGCCAACGTCGGCTTCGCCGTGGATATCTCACCTTGCTGTGAATGACGGGCTTCGTATGGCTATTGATCGGTAGGGCGAACCGGAAGGGAGGAGGCCCAGCCCCTAGAGCGCGTGTTGCGCGCCGGATCCCGGCTCCACGATCGGGATGAACGCCTTGTGCGCCCACCGTCGCCAGATGTACCACGCGCCCGCCCCGAGCAGGATCGCGCTCGCGACGAGGATCGCCGGCTGCCCGAAGACCTCCGCCAGCGCCGACACCAGCAGGGTCGAGAACGGCATAACCCCGTTGAACGCCAGCATGTTCAGGCTCATCACGCGGCCGCGAAGCTCGTCCGGCGCCGTCTG
>DATGPC010000097.1:0-18429 GCA_035305265.1 Thermomicrobiales bacterium
CTGCCTCATCCGGGAAGAGCTTGCGCGGACCGTTGAGATGGGATGATCGGGCGTTGCCTCAGGTGATCGGGTCTTCGTCCACCGGTTCGAGCGGCTGCGCCTCGTCTTCTTCGGTCCAGGTGTCCTCAGGTTCGACGTAGCCGTCGTCGCTCGTCGGCTCGACGTTCGTTCCCTCGTCGTCCACCTCGCGCTGGTAGTCCTCCAGCGACCACTGGTCCCCGGCCGGGTCAGGCGCGTCATTGCCGAGCATGATCACGATGTCGTAGCCCTCATAGCCCTGGATGCCTTGCGTCTGGGGCGTTTGCTCGTCACCGATCACGATGGTGTCCGCGCCGACTCCGATCAGGCTGGTGATCATCGCGGAGGTTCCCAGGTTGCTCTCCCGGTCGATGATGATGGACTGGTCGTTGTTGCCACGGTTCTCCGCGAAATCGACCGAGACGTTCCAGAAGCCGTTCGTTTCGAGCGTGGTGCCGATGCGCCCCGCGAGTCCCTGGTTGTTCGTCCCGTTCAGGATCATGATCGACACCCCGTAATCCGGGTCGGCGATCGCCGCGCCGGGGGGATTCACATACTCGCCGGTGAACTCCATGAGGATGTCGTCGGCGATCGTCCAGTCGGCATTCAGGTAGTACGTCCCGTCCCACCCGGTCTCCTCGTAGAGGGCAGGGAGCAGGGACACGGACTTGATGTTCTCACGCGGGATGTCCATACCGAGCTGGCCCAGCTTGACGGCGTCCGTGATCGAGATATCGGTGCGGACCGAGTCGCCGAACTGCCGGATCAGCGTCGGGAGCTGGGTCACGATATCGAGGTTCACCGCCTGGTCCCGCAGGGCCATCAGGACCTGCTGCTGGCGCGCAGAGCGCATCGTGTCGCCGTCCTGGTGACGCGTCCGCGCATAGACGAGCGCTTCCTCGCCGTCGAGATGCTGCCACCCGGACGGGAAGTAGATGCGCTGGTAGCGATAGTTCTCGGCGGGGTACTCGTCGTCGCGGATTGGGTACGGCACGTCCACCGTCACGCCGCCCACGGTATCGATCATCTTGATGAAGCCCTGGAAGTCGATCTGGACGAAGCCGTGGATCGGGATGCCAAGGTTCGTTTCGATCGTCCGGATCGTCAGGCCCGCTCCTCCACCCTGGACCTTGTTGAAATCGCCAAGCGCGAACGCGGCGTTGATCTTGTGCACGCCGTAGCCCGGGATGACGACCTTGAGGTCGCGCGGGATCGACATCATGTTCGCGGTCTTCTCGACCGGATCGATGTTGACGAGGATCAGCGTATCCGTGCGGGAGGCTCCGCCGGCCGCGATGTCGACGCCGAGCAGCAGGATATTGATCGGCTCGGTACCGGACCAGCCGGTTTCGGTCGGCTCGGTTGGCCGGGCGACGAGCTCCGGCGTCCCTTCCTGGTTGAGCTGCGCGACGTACGCGGATTCGAGGTGCTCGACCTTGTCGACGGTGACGTTGCGGTAGGCCTGGATCGACGACCAGATGATCGGGCTGAGTGCGACGACCGCGACCAGCATGAGGATGCCTGGCACGCCGATGAGGGGCCAGAACCATTTCTTTCGTCGAAGGGTCCGCATCCGGCCAGTGGGCTTGCGGTTCGCCGCCTGGATCTTCCTCACCCGCTCGAATTCGGCCTGCAGGGGCGTGGACGGCTGTTGCGACTGTTGGGCTCGGGACCGGCGGGTCCGGGCCGACTGCGGCGCGCTGTACGCGGCGTATCGGTCGGAGCTGCGTCGGGGAACGTGTGCCTTGTGTGCCTTGCGGGACTCCTGTCGTCGGCTGGTGCGGCGTCGCCTGCGTGACAGGTACGGCGTCGGTCCCTGAGGCGGGACGGACTCCCCTCCTCTTTGAGGCGGTCGGCGCCGCCTGGCGTCGTCGCGCCGGGTGCTGTTGTCCTCGGGATCGGTTGGGTGCGTGGGCGTTTCGTGGTCGGGCATGGCACCTGGACGAGCGCGGGAGAGGCGGACGGTTAGCGGGCCGGCCTGGCCTCCGTTGAACGATCGACCCCCAGTCTACCATCAGCACCAGATGCGCTCGGGCAATGATTATGTCAATAAGATGGAATATCGGTACTGTGCGGCGTCAAAGCTGCCGTCGGCAAATGGGATAGAATGATCGGCAATCAGGCCCTCGTTTGGAAGGGTATGGTACCCGTGTGCTCGACATCGTAGGAGAGAGAAACGCCGCATGGTGTTGTCGGATCGTGACATTATCCGGGCGCTTGAAGAAGGCCGCATCAAGATCGACCCGGCACCGGACCTGGAGCGGCAACTGGGATCGATCTCGGTGGACTTCCGCCTGGGAACGACCTTTATGGTTTTCGAACATAGCCGCTTCAGCTACATCGACCCGCGCCACCCGCAGTCGATCGGCGACGCCATGCGGACGATCGAGGTCTCCGAGGACGAGCCCTTTATCATGCAGCCGGGCGACTTTGCCCTGGCGTCCACGATGGAGTCGCTCGAGCTGGCGGACGACCTGCTTGGTCGCCTGGAGGGGCGCTCCTCGATCGCGCGGCTTGGGATCACCGTTCACTCGACGGCCGCGGTCTTCGAGCCGGGCTGGGTCGGGACGGCCACGATGGAGCTGAGCAATCTCGGACGTATGGCCGTTGCGCTGTACCCGGGGATGCGGATCTGTGCCTTCTCCTTCGAGAATGTGTCGTCCCCGGTGATGACGCCATACCGGGCAAAGAAGGGCAACAAGTACGCCGGGCAGATCACGCCGCGTGCGAGTCAGCTGTCTGAGGAGAACCGGGCCGGCAACCCGTAGATGTTTCACGTGAAACGTCCGGGAGTACGGTAAGACCGGATTCCGGGTGACCGCCAGGTGACAGGTCGGGCTCCGGTCGGACCGGAGAGATGAGGAGTCAGGGCATGCAAGATATCAGGGACATCCGCGATCGCTTCCTTCCTATGCTGGAGCTCGTGAAAGAGCAATACCAGCAGCGGGTGCATGATGGATACCCAGTCATCGTGGATGAGCCGGAGCGGGGGACGGTCGGCGTCGAGTTCGATCCGAGTTTTGCACTCTATATCACGCAGGACGATACCGGTCTGTATGCCGAGGTCTACCGTCGTCTCGGCCGGACCGACAATCGCGCCACGGCGCAGCGCCAGAAATACGGCGGGCAGCCGCTGTCCGATCGACGTCCGCTCCCGGCTGACGTTGACGACCAGACGCTCCGCAACCTCATCGCGGAAGTCAAGAACTACGTGAACTTCCAACCGGGCCTGCTCTGGCTGTCGGACGACTAAAGTGCGAGACTGAGCAACCATCGAAGCGCCGGACATCACGTCCGGCGCTTTATTTGTGCCCTGTTAGGGGCCGTCCGTGAGCCATCGACCTCAACGTAGGCCTGTGAGGCCGGGTCTGATGTTCGTCTGCCGATCAGGATGGGGACGAAGTAGGGAAGTGATTGGATGCTGCAGTATGGACGGGTGACTGCAGCACGCCTGGAAATTGCGGCGGCACCATTGAAGACACGGAACGAAAACGGGGCGGGATGTTTCACGTGAAACATCCCGCCCCGTTGTACTGGTCTGGTTCGGATCTAGTCCTCGTTGATCCAGGGATCGTTGGCGCGCGTGTAGTCCACGATGCCGCCCTCGCCGAAGAAGATCCCGACCTCGCGCTCGGCGCTCTCGGGGCTGTCCGACGCGTGAACGATGTTGCGGCCAATCGTGACGGCGTAGTCGCCGCGGATCGTACCCGGCGCCGCCTCAGCCGGCTTCGTCGCGCCGTTCGTCGTCCGCACGATGCTGATCGCGTCCGGGCCTTCGACGACCATCAGCACCGACGGTGCCGACGTGATGTAGCTCACCAGGCCTTCGTAGAACGGCTTGCCCTTATGCTCGCCGTAGTGCTTCTCAGCCGTCTCGCGGGAGACCTGCTCCAGCTTCATCGCGGCGATCTTGAGACCGCGGCGCTCGTAGCGGGCGGTGATCTCGCCGATCAGACCGCGCTGGACAGCATCCGGCTTGATGATGACGAGCGAGCGTTCGATGTTGGCCACGTTTCTTTCTCCATCTTGACGCGGACGACCTTGTCCGCACGTTTCCAGATTCTCTTCCGCACGGCTCCTGCCAGCGGAGACCGGTGAGATTCTACCCGTTTCGCGAGGCGTCCGTCACCGACGATGTTTCACGTGAAACGTCGTCGCTCTCCGGCGACGGAGTAGGGGAGACAGGGTCATCGTCCGGCACGATCCCTTCCGCTACCTGCCTCCGGCGTCGCTCAGCCTTCCGCGCCTCCACTTCCTCAGGCGGAACGGCTGCCTTTCTCTTGACGCCGATCTGCGGGTCGGCCCGGTTGGCCCGCTTGCGCTTGTTCGCCTGGTCGATGGTCCACAGCGTTACCACGACGGCCACGATCAGCGGCACGACGATCACGACCACGATCAGCAGGAACCATTCAAAGTTCGACATAGTACCCGTCACATTCTCGGAGCGTTAGCTTCGCGCTATCCCAACGTGCGCGCCTCGGACCATAGTACCCGCGAACGGAAAACGGCACCGGCGGGGAATCCCGACCGATGCCGCCTCCAATCCCGATCACCGGAAACTGCTAGCCAATCGCCAGCAGCATTGGGTTCTCGAGGTACTTCTTCACCGACTGCAGGAACGTCGCGACCTCAGCACCGTCCAGCGCGCGGTGATCGGCCGACAGGGTGATCTTCATGATGTTGCCGACAGCGATCTCGCCTTCATCGTTGATGACCGGCGTCTTGGTGATCGAGCCGACAGCCAGGATCGCGACCTGCGGCGGGTTGATCACGGCGATGAATTCATCCGCGTCGAACATACCCAGGTTCGAGATGGTGAACGTCCCGCCCTGGTACTCGTCCGGCGTCAGCCCGCCTTCGCGTGCCCGCGTCCCGAGATCCTTCGACATCTTGGCGATGGAGCCGAGGCTCTTCTGGTCGGCTGCCGGGATGAACGGGGCGATCAGGCCACCATTCAACGCGATCGCGATGTTCACATCGATCTGATCGTGCTGATACAGTTCGCCGTTCACGAACGAACGGTTCACTTCAGGATGATCACGCAGCGCGAGGGCAGCGGCCTTTACGACCAAATCGTTAACCGAAACCTTGCCGCCCTCGGCCTCCAGCGCGGTATTGACCTGCTTCCGGAAGGCAAGGGCCTCCGTCATATCGACCGCGAAAGTGACATAATAATGCGGGATAGTCGTCTTGGACTCGGTCATCCGCTCGCCGGTCACGCGCTTGATGCGCGGCATGTCGACCTTCTCGCCAGAGACATCTGCGGCCGGAGCGGCTGCCTTCTCCTCGGACGGAGCGGCCTCGCCGGCTGCCTTCGGCGCCGGCACCTTGCCAGAGACGATATCCTGAATGTCGCGATTCACGATGCGACCGTTCGGGCCGGATCCGGCGACCTGCGTCAGGTCGATGCCGTGCTCCTCCGCAAGACGCTTGACCAGCGGGGAGGCGCGAACACGCTCGCCGGGCCGGCGGTCTGCCACCTGGTCGGCGGCGCCCTCAGCCGCGGCGGGAGCGGCCTCTTCCTGTTCGGAAGTCGCTTCCTCGGCGCCCGGAACGGCCTCGGTCGCCTCCGCGGCGTCCTCAGCTGCCTCTTCGGACTTCGCTGCAGGGGCGGGAGCGCCCTTGCCGACCTCGTCCTCGGAGCCGATCGTTGCGACGGCCTCACCGATAGGTACGACCGCGCCTTCCTCAACAAAGATATTGGTGAGGAAGCCGTCTTCCTGCGCTTCCATCTCGAGCGTGACCTTGTCGGTCTCGATCTCCGCGAGGGCGTCACCCTCGGAAACCGGGTCCCCGACGGCCTTCAGCCACTTCAGGAGGGTGCCCTCCTCCATGGCATCGCCCATTTTCGGCATGATGACTTCAGCCATGGGTGTCTACTTCTCCAGATACAGGACCCGGCGGGCGGCGCTGATGACCTGCTCGACGCTCGGGAACGCGGCGATTTCAAGATTGCGGGCATAGGGGGCCGGGACTTCCGCGCCACTCACGCGCTCGACCGGCGCATCGAGGTCGTCGAACGCCTCGTGCTGGAGGACCGCGCAGACCTCGGAGGCGACGCTGAAGTAGCGCCACTGTTCCTGGACCACGACCGCCCGGTGCGTCTTGCGCACCGACTCGACGATCGTCTCCTTGTCGAACGGCCGGATCGAGCGGAGGTCGATGACCTCGGCGCTGATGTCCTGCTCCTCGAGCTGGTCCGCCACCTTCAGGAGCATCGGCACCTGCCGCCCGTAGGCGATTAGCGTCACGTCGCTACCCTCGCGGGCAACGCGCGCCTTGCCGAACTCGACCTCGAAGTCGCCCTCGGGAACCTCGCCCTTGATACCGTACAGGGCGCCGGCTTCGAGGAAGATCACCGGGTCTGGGTCACGGATCGCGTGGAGCATCATGCCCTTCACGTCCTCCGGCGTTGCCGGGGAGACGACCTTCAGGCCCGGGAAGTGACCGTAGAAGCCCTCGAGCGAGTGAGTGTGCTGCGCCGAGAGCTGGACGCCGCCGCCATTTGGGCCGCGAATCACGAGCGGCACGTTGACCTGCCCGCCCGAGAAGTACCGCAGCTTCGCAGCGTTCTGGATAATCTGGTCGGCGGCGAGGAACGAGAAGTTCCACGTCATCATCTCGACGATCGGCCGCATGCCGGCCATCGCCATGCCGATCGCCGCGCCGGTGAAGCCACCCTCGGCAATGGGGGTGTCGATCACCCGCTTCGGCCCGAACTGGTCGATCAGGCCGTTGGTGACGAGGTGGGTACCGCCATAGATACCGATATCCTCGCCGAGGAGCACGACGCTTTCATCGCGCTCCATCTCTTCCGCCATCGCGCTGCGGAGCGCGTCGCGGTAGGTCATGACTGCCATCAGCAGAATCCCTTTCTGTCCTGTTCCGCCCTCACCAGTCGTGGGGAGGGTGCGCGACTCCGCAATTACCCGGCAGCTTCGACGGGAACGCCCTCGGCGTAGACGTCGGTCAGCAGCTCCGAGAGGTCCGGTTCCGGGCTCTCGTCAGCGAACTTCGCCGCTTCGTCTGCCTTCTCCTTCGCCGCGGCGCGGATCTCTTCCAGCCGGGATTCCTCAACGCCCATGTCTAGCAGGCGCGCAGCGAGGGTCGTGATCGGATCCTTCTCGCGCCACTTCCGGACTTCTTCCTTGGTGCGGTACTTCTCGAGAAAGTCGGCCGCCCCGTGCGGGACCAGCCGGTAGGAGTACGCCTCGATGCCATACGGCTTGCCCGTCTCGCGGACGCGCTTCGTGGCTCGCTCGGCAACCTCGAGGACCGCTTCGAGATCCATGCCGTCGACGCGCTCCCATTCGATGCCGTAGGACTCGTACTTCTTGCCGAGGTCCGTCATCGCCGTCGCGCGCTCGACGCTGGTGCCCATGCCGTACTGGTTGTTTTCGAGGATGAAGAGGCAGGGGCACATCTCGCTCTTGCCCCAGAGGCCAGCAAGGTTCGCTGCCTCGTGGAAGGCGCCGTTGTGCATCGAGCCGTCGCCGTAATAGAGCTGGACGATGCCGTCCTCGCCGCGATAGCGCTTGGCGTAGGCCATGCCGACGCCAAGCGGAATGTGCCCGCCGACGATGCCGTAGCCGCCCATCATCCCGCCTTCCGCGTGGAAGAGGTGCATGGAGCCGCCCTTGCCCTTCACGATGCCGGTGCCCTTGCCATAGAGCTCCGCCATCACGGCCTTCGGATCCGCACCCTGCAGGATGGCGTGCGCGTGGTCACGGTAGGCCGTGATCGTCAGGTCGCCCTCCTGCAAGTAATTGATGAAGCCCATCGCGACGGCTTCCTGGCCGCTGTACACGTGGAGATAACCGCCGATCTTGCCCTGACGGAATGCCTTGCTGGCAGCGTCTTCGAACAAGCGGATCTCTACCATCTGCTGATAGAAGCCAACGAGGGCTTCTGCGTCGAATTGCACCTGCGCCTGTCCTTCCCGAACATGCCCGGCAGACGTGTTCTTCGGCTCCGCTGCCGACGTCTGCCGCTTTCCATCTTCCCTGGCGGTACGCATATCGTTGCCCCTGCCTGTCCGGAACGCCATGCTGCGCATACCATCCCGGTGTTACATCATCCCGGTGAACCGGCGGACCCTGCACTGTTCCGACCGCATGGGACGTATCCGATGCGGCGTAATAGAACAAAACCGGGCGAGCGTACGCTCTCCGGTTGTCAGGGTCCCGGATAAAGCGAAGGGGACCTGCGTCGGGTGACATCCGTGGGATACCTGCGTAACCCACCCTGTTCCCCGATTATAGTCCAGATTTTGGCCAGATATCCCGTTGATTCTTTTCAGGAAATTGCGTACAGAATTCGATTTCTTAGGCATGGAAAGCGCAAGAGCCGGATTCCTCGAACGGAAACCCGGCTCCTTGACCATATCGCTTCTTTCCTCAGCGCCCTACTGGGCGGGATCAATCGGTTGCTCGGCCTGTGCCTGCGCCTCGATCGCCTCGAGCTGGCGGCTCAAACGCTGCCCGGACACGCTGAGCGCGTATCCCGGCAGGGGGCGCAGCGTCGGTCGCAGCTCGGGTGTCGCCTTGCGTCGCTCCTCATAGCTCGGCGGCGCCTGCGTGAACCGCTCCGGGTCCAGCGGGTCGAGCCCTTCCTTCTCGTACACGCCCATGATCGTCTGCGACGTCGCGTACTCCGTCAGCGGACGGCGGGCGCCTTCCTCCGGGATGTCGACCGGCAGGACACCACGCTCCGGCACCGACGACTTGTCCGGGACCTCGCCAGGCTCCTGCGGAGAATCGACCGCGCCCGGCGCCATCGGGACGAAACCCTTGCCCGGCGCAAGCGTCTGACCCGGATGCGCGAACTTACGTGTCACAAAGGCCATCTGTGCTCCAACTCCTGTCCGGCTGGCCCGGACCCGTGCCATGATTCGCCTGCCGGCTCCATGCATTCCGCATACCACGCAGGACCTTCGCTCGAATCAATAGTACCAGCGGGTCAGCTTTCGGACCGTTGTGACGCGAACTCCACGACCGGGGCCTCGCACCCCGGCTCTCCGCGGCCCATCAGCTCCATCGAGACGGTTCGGCTGTCGCCGCCCTCCATCCCGCTAACCTCCTGGATTGCGGAGACATAGCCGCCATCGTCGCACTGCACCGCCAGCTGGAAGGCGGGGACGGGCAGGTCGGCGGTATTGGCCACCGTCACCTCGACCCGGACGATGGTCGTCTCGTCGGCGCTACTGCGCTCGCGTACCACGAATCCGGTGTTCTCGAGGACGTCTTCCGGCCGGGCGAGCTCCGGTTCGTCCTCTGAAATACCCGGAATGTTGATGTCGAACGCCAGGGCGCCGAACACCAGGATTGCCCCGAGCAGGATCACGGAGACGAAAGCGAGGGGGATGACCATTCCCGGGATGCCGCGGGACGTTTCTTCTTTTGGTGGTTCGATGCTCATGGAGTGTCGTGCCTCTTCCTTTCTCGGGAGGCACTATACGACCGCCACGAGCCCCAACTCAAAGAATGGCGACGACGATCACGTCTTCGGCAGCTCCCGGAGGATCGCTGCCGCGGAATTTACGCCTCCTCCCCGGACCTTTGCCCCAGATACATCGACGTCTCACCGTCCATGTCCATGCGCTGGCCACATAGGCAGGATCCGGGACTGGAGGTTGAGCATGGCTCAGTGTTCCCGGAGAACTTCTTGCACCGCCTCCAGCACCAGTACTTCCTCGCCCGGTTCGATCGTCTGCGGGTTCAGGGTGAAGAGGTCGTCGCCCTCCGGAAGGACGGCAATGGCCGGATCTCGCTCCCACAAGGCCCGGTGGATATCGTCCCGGCTCATCAGCGATCCCGGCAACACCCTGCCGATCACCCGCGCGTGGGGCTGGCCTGCCTCGCTCGGGAACCCGCGCGTGAACTCCACGCCGGGAAGGCCATCCAGGCCCGCCAGCCAGAACCGCACGATCTCCTCGTAGCGGGCGATGATTGCTGGCTCGTCCTGCGCCAGGGTCCACTCGACGGCAGCGAAGATCCCGAACAGCTCCTCCTTTCCGACCTTCATCGGCCGTCCGATGGAGTAGTTCGGCGAAGCGTTCAGGCGGATCGCGTCGATGATTTCCTGCCGCCCGAGAACGAGACCGCTCGATTGTGGCCCGCGCAGGCCCTTGCCACCGCTGAAGATCGCGATATCGGCGCCGACCTCTCGGGTGAAATGCCAAAGATTTGCGACAGGCGGGATCTGCGCCGCGGCATCGACAATGATCGGCACACCGGCCTCATGTGCGATGGCAACGATTTGCTCGATCGGCGGGCTGTCGCCACGCAGCCGGGTTCCCGCGAACCAGAGCACGGCGGCGGTTCGCTCGCCGATCAGGTCCCGCAGCGTGTCGGGATCGGCGTCAACGTCGATCAGCCGCGCCCCGGTCATGCTTGCGGCATAATCGTAACCATTGCGCTGGGAGCGGTAGACGAGGACCTCGTTGCGCGGGAAGGCGTCGGCATCCGGGAACGAACGGACGAGCGAAGGGTCGTTTCCGGTCATGCTGGCGGCGACCGAGAGACAGACCCCGGCGGCCGCGCCGGAACTGATGAACGCCGCCTCGTTCTGCGTCATCTCCGCGATGCGCGCCCCAACCGCCGTGTGAAGCGCGTTGTAATCGACGAACTGCCGGGCACCCTCGGCCATGGCCTCGATGACCTCCGGCGGCATCAGCGACCCGCCGAGCGATGTCAGCGTGGCGGCCGCGTTGATAACGCGCCGAAGACCCAGCTCGGCATGCAGGTCCCGCGTGGCGGCGTTCCTCGCTACACCGACCATGGACCGATGTCCTCCGGCGTCCAGCTGCGGGGAAACGGTTCCATCCCGAGCTGGTTCGAGAGCCAGGCGTCGACGGCGTCGTAGTCGACCTGTCCCTGATGCGTCATGTCGAGGTACGACGGCGTCACCTGCATTCGCCCGACGAGCGGCGCGAACCATTCATCGTCCAGGACCGGGCTGTCCTGGTCGCGATGGAAGAGGACATTGGCGCGGATCCGGTCGGCCTGGTGCACCGGATCGAGGAGGGAGAGGGTCCGAAGGACCGCGTCTTTCGCTTCCGGGCGCCAGCGCAGGTAGTCGTTGATCTCCTCGAACGGGTACATGTCCGTCTTCGCGGCGATCTCCGGCAGGCGATACCAGAAGCTCCCGGTAACGTGGATTGCCTTCGCGCCTGGCCGGCGTTCATCAACGAGCAGGGCGAGGTCATTTCCGATCATCGCCATCCGGTCCGGATCGACCTTCGGGTGATCGCGCAACACCTCCCACGCGCGGATGGTATCGGCGACGACCCCGCGCTGGATATAGCGCTGCGGGTTCTCGATGTCGACGGTGAGGTGGCCGGGAAATGCGGCGGCGTAGGGCTTGTCCGCGCCACGCTGCCCGCGGCTGATGACATTCATCGTCACCGCGCGCCTACGGAATTCGTAGGGCGCCGGCGTGACCACGCTCATGTGCGTCGGCGTGTACATCACGGCGGGGAACGGGCCGTCGCCCTTCGGGATATTGAGCCAGGCGGCGATGACGTAGTTGTCCACGCTGGTCATCCGCACCCGGTACATATCGAAGTGCTCGCTGGCGCGCAGGGCATCATGCGTGAATTCGGGGTTCGCCGGGAGACGGGAGAGATCGTCGTCGATGCCGTCCCACCATTGCGTGGTCGTATCGGTCGCTGTGGATGCCATCACCATTCCTCCGGGATATCGGTGTCGACCTTGCTTGGCGTGCGCGGCTGCAGGTGCTCGGCAAGGAAGGCTTCGACCTTCGGCATCTCCCAATACACGCCGGCCTCGTGCCCGGCGCCTTCATACGCGTGCAGGATGCAGTCGCCCGTCAGGCGCTCGCGTAACGCATATGCCGTCTCCGGCGGGCAGATATCGTCCGCCAGCCCGATGTAGAGCAACATCGGCGCGGTGATCTTCGGGGCCAGGTTGAGGCAATCGAAGTAGCTGACCGTCTCACGCACCTGTGCCTCCCGCTCCGGATAGAGGCGGAGGTACTCGTTGATCTCTTCGTAGGGATAGGAACGGGTCAGGGCGGCGGAATCCATGAACCCGGTGAGGTAGGGCGCCGAAACGGCCGCGCATTTGACCACGTCTGCCCGTAGCGCCGAGGTGACCAGAGACAATGCGCCGCCCTGGCTTCCGCCAAACACGCCAATGCGCGAGGCGTCGACCTCGGGCAGCGCCTGCAGGACATCGATCACGCGCAAGGCATCCGCGTAGAACCCGCGATAGGCATAGGTGTTCTTGTCGGTGATGCGGTCGACCAGCAATCCGGGGTAGCCGGGATTGTACTGGCTGTTGGAGCGGAGCTTCCCGCGCGGCGCGGCACCGATCGCCGCATACCCTAGCTTCGCCCACGATTTGGGCAGCGTCGGCTCCGACACATACCCGGGGAACACTGCCAGGCCAGGATAGGGAGGTTGGAGATACTCGGGTTTCGGACGACAGTACCACGCCGCGATGCGCAAACCGTCGAGGCTCACGTAGTGCAGCTCGTAGACGTCGACCTCAGGCGTCGACCGCTCCGGGATGTGCCGGAGCTCCGGCTCGAACGGCTGGGCGTCGAGCCCGGTCTCGACCTCCTCCCAGAAGTCGTCAAAGTCGTCCGGTTTCGTCACCGACGACACGAAATGCTCGGGCCTGCCACGAACGGTCATATGAACTTCCCCTGTACGGTACGCGCTAACGGAGAGCCCCGAGGGAATAGGTGAATCGTGATGAGCGTTACGCTATCACGAGTCGAAACCCTGTCAAGGGGAACGATCGTTTTCGATGGCAACGCGAGGAGCCGGGATGACGAAGGTGCCGGATCGTATCTCATGGGCCGTGGACGTGCTTGGGGTAAAGACCGATGAGCGGATCCTCGAAGTAGGGTGCGGGACCGGCGTGGCCGTCTCGCTTATCGCTCCGCTGCTCACGACCGGCGTGATTACCGGTATCGACCGGTCGGCGAAGGCGATCGCAGCGGCCGGCGAGCGGAACCGCGCGCATGTCGAAGCGGGGAGGGCGCGATTCGTGACGACCTCCCTGCACGAAGCCGTCGAGATACTGGAACCCTTCGATACGCTCTTCGCGATTAACGTCAACGATCTCTGGCGCAAGCCCGGTGAGGCACTGCCAGCCGCGCGGAGGTTGTTGCGTCCGGGCGGACGATTGCTGGTCTTCCTCCAACCGCCGACCGAGGGGCGTGCCCAAGAGTTCGCCCGGTCGATGCCGGGTTTCCTCCAGGAGCACGGATTCGATGTCATCGACGTGCTGGTGTAACCACTGCATCCGGTTTCAGCCGCCTGTGTCGTGGCTCGGCTGGGAAGCCAGGTCGGATCGCACGATCGTTGACCGGTGAGCTATTGGCCCGGGGGTGAGGACACTAGGCCGACGCGCCGGTGTAATGCCTCAGGGCATACCGCCAGAACCATCGCGCACCCGCGAAGAAGATTGCGGCGAGGGCCAGCGTGAGCAGGGCCGTTGGCCCATCCAGCCGGCCGGTCAGGCTCTCGGCGGGGATCGTCACGGCGAAGGCGACCGGGACGAAGAAGGTGAGCGTCGTGCGGAGCCAACCGGGGTAGATCGTGATCGGCCACGATCCGGCGTTGCCGAACATCGTCTGGAAGATCACCAGTACGTTGTCCAGCCGCACGAACCAGAACGCCAGCGTCGACAGGAACAGCATGAAGCTGTAGATGATGACCGTCCCGGCCAGCAGCATCACCGGGAAGAGGAGGACGCTCCCGGCGGAGAGATCCTCGTTCAGTCGCGTAATCCCGACAATGATCACGCCAAGCCCGAACAGCATGTCCGTCGTGCTCTGTGGCGCGACCTTCTGCACGCTCGTGAAGAGCTGGGAATCGACCGGCTTCGTGAGCACGAAGTCGAACGTCCCGAGCCGGATCCCCTCCATCAACGCCTGCATCGAAGGCCGGATGACCAGCCCCAGCAACCCGCCGACGAGCATGTGGATACCGATTAGCACGATCAGGTCGTCCCGCGTCCACCCGCGCAGGTCCTCGGTCTGCCCGAAGATCACCGTGAGGCCCAGCAGCTGCGTGCCCAGCGTGATCACCACGTTGAGCAGCGAGATGAAGAAGTCCGACCGGTACTGCATGATGTTCAGCAGCCCGAGCCGGAAAAATGTCCGGGCGACGGTCAGCGCATGCATCACAGTGCCCCTTCTAGCGTGGCGCGATGTAGGCGCATCCAGTCGATCGCGGCGCGGATCTCGGGTAGGAACCCGGCGTCGCGCAGCCTGAGCATCTCCGGCTTCCCTTCCGCTGCGCCGGTCTCGATGCCCCAAATGGTCGCTTCCTGCCACCAGATGATCGCATCCACCAGAGCCGATCGATCAGCCAGCCCGTAGGCGTCGCAGATCAGCCGCATCTTCCGGCTGCATTCGGCGAGGTCAAGGACGGCAGGGCCGAGATCGAGGAATTTCCAGCACACTTGCGCGAGGTCGTAGACGCGCGGGCGCGGCTCGGCGAGGTCCCAGTCGATGAACGCAATCGGCTTCAGGTCGTCGTTCTCCTCCCGGTAGACCGTGTTCTTTGGTGAAAGATCGTTGTGACAAACGACCTCCTCATCCCCGGCCAATTCGGTTCCCGCCGTCAAATCATGGAACTCGCGCACCATCCGCGCGATGGCGGCCAGCGACACATCCGAACCGATGGCGGAGGGGATTACCCGGTCGACTGGCACGTAGCCGTCGATATAGCTGAGGATCTCGCGACCCTGCTCGTCGACCCCGAGGAAGCGGGGCGCGCCGGACCAACCAGCCATCTCGAAATGGCGCAGGAGGCGGGGAACAAGATCGGTGCCCTGCACGCGCTTGCGGCGGACCGTGTCGCCAACGCGCACGACCTCGTTGATGAACCCGCCGGGGAGGCGTTCTTCCTGCATGCGTTTACGCTCCCACCGCGCTGTACTTGCTCGTCGCCCGTCGCCAGACCAGCGTCAGCACCGCCCCGGCAATGCCGATCCAGGCGAGCTGGGCTCCGTATCCGACCAGGATCTCGGTCCCGGATCGCTGCCCGAGCGCGACCTCGACCGGGAAGGCGATGCTCCAGGGGAAAGGCGAGAACAGCGCCAGCGACTGGATCCAGCCGGGCATCACGTCCAGCGGCGCGAACTGGCCGCCCAGGAAGAGGAACATCACGTCGAACAGGTTGTTGATCGCCGAGACCTTCGTCAGCCAGAACGCGGCCAGTGCCAACGTCCACTCGACGATGAATCGCAACGCCATCGCGAACAGCAGCGCGGGGATGAAGGCGAGGATGTGTATCGGCGTCGTGCCGCCGAAGTCAGCATTGAAGACGATGCCGATGATGATCGCGGCCGGGATGATACCGACCAGGCCGAGCACCTTGAAGCTGAGGTTTTCGCTGATGTCGTTGTGGATCGGGTGGATCGGACGCAGGAGCAGGGGAGAGAAGGCGCCGGTGCGGATGCGCCACTCGAACTCCCACATGTGCCAGATGAACGTCATGTTGCTGACGATCAGCACCATGATGAAGTAGGCGGTGTACTGGTCCGCCGTGAACCCGCCAGCCTCGCCGTCCGGCCCCGCGACGGTCCGCCAGACAACAAGCGACACCAGCGGCTGCATGATCGACGAGAAGACCCAGATCGCCGTCGCGCCGCGATAGGCGATGTTGAGCGAGATGTCGATCGCGAACTGGCTCCGGTAGTATTCCAGCAAGGCACGCCAGGATGCCCGCTGACGCCCCCGCACGCTCATGCTGTTACGGCCTTTTCGGAAACTGGCTTTGCCTCGCTCTCGAAGACCTTCTCGATTACTTCCTCGAACGGCGGCTCCTCGATGTTGAGATCGGCGACGGGAAGCTCCGCGAGGAGGCGTCCCGCGAGTCGTGCCGTCTCCGACTTCGGCACGGTCAGCGTCAATCCGGCGTCCGAGCGCGAGACGATCGATGCTTCGGCCGGCAGCATGGCCTGGAGCCGGTCGTCGGGAACTGGCTCTCCCTCCTCGAACTCGACGACGATCGTCTTCTGCGGCGCGAATTCCCGGGCGAGGCCGGCGAGGTCGCCATCATAGAGCAGCGTGCCGTGATGGATGACGATGACACGCTTGCAGAGCGCCTCGACGTCGGCCATGTAGTGGCTGGTCAGCATCACCGATGCGCCGGTGCGGGCGTTGTACTCCGCGACGAACGACCGGATCTTTCGTTGCATCGCGACGTCGAGGCCGATCGTCGGCTCGTCGAGGTACAGGATCTTCGGGTAGTGCAGCAGTGATCCGGCGATCTCGCATTTCATCCGCTCGCCGAGGGAGAGGTTGCGCACCGGCTTGTTGATGAGGTCGCCCAGCTCCAGCCAGTCGACCAGCTCGTCCAGGCGTTTCCGGTAGTCGGTCTCGGGGATCTGGAAGATTGCCTTGTTGAGCTGGAACGAGTCGATAACCGGGATATCCCACTGCAGCTGGTTTCGCTGCCCCATGATCAGCGCCATCTGCCGCAGGTAGGCCCGGTCGCGCTCCCACGGCGTGAACCCGAGCACGTCGACCTCGCCCGAGGTCGGGTGGAGCAGGCCGGAGAGCATCTTCAGCGTCGTCGTCTTCCCCGCGCCGTTCGGCCCGAGGAACCCGACGATCTCGCCGGGCGCGATGTCGAACGAGATGTCGCGTACGGCCTCGACCTCCCGCGTCTTCCGACGAACCAGGGAGGTGAGCGCGGCTTTCAACCCCGCCTCGCGCTCCGGCACGACGTAGGTCTTGCGCAGGTCACGGACGGTGATCGCGGGATTGGTGTCTCGGTGCTCTGTCACAGGGTCACCTGAGGTTCTTGGTCGAATATCCGCCGACTCACGATAGCAGATGGGAGGCTGGGTCGCAGCGATTCTTGACAGGGGTGTGTCTCCCGTACCGCCGGAGCTTGTCTCCGGCGGTACGGGAGGTGAGATCGATCAGGGGCGCGGTGGCCCCTGCCGGATCACGGCAAGCACCTCGTCCACGCTCGGCGTCAGGTCCAGGCCCTCCATCGCCCACGTAACCCCAGCGTCCTCGAGCGCGGACAGCTCGCCCAGGTAAGCGTCCGACGGTACGGGATCCGTGGCTCCGGCCTTGTGGGAGCGCGTCGTGATCACGACGTCGAACGGGTCCTCGCTTGTGCGGAATTGCCCGATGTACGCCAGCATGGCGCGGATCTCGTCTGGCGTGAAGCGACCGCCGCCGCGACGGAGCGGGACGACGCCATCCCATCTCGCGGCTCGCTGGAACGGTTTCGTGCCAGGCCAGACCCCAGCGAGCCAGATCGGAATGCGCGGCTGCTGCACCGGCGTGGGGTTGAACGTGATGTTGTCCAGGCGATAGTGCTCACCCTCGAAGGTCACCGGCTCGCCGCTCCAGAGGCGGACCAGGACCTGCAACGCCTCGTCCAGCTTTGCGGCGTGCAACCGGTCGCTCACCGGCTCGCCAAAGCCACTAAATTCCCGGTAGAAGTCACCGCCGATCCCGGCTCCGACGATCAGGCGCCCGTTCGACAGGTGATCCAGCGTGACCGTTTCCTTCGCGACTTTCCACGGACGACGGCGCGAGAGCGGCGTGACCAGGGCGCCGAGCCCCAATCGATCTGTGGCACCGGCCATGGCGGCCAGCGCGATCCATGGGTCGATGACCGGGTCTTCGGGCGGCAGGTCGATGGTCTGGAGATGATCCCAGAGGAAGAAGCCGTCCCAGCCGGCCGCGTCGGCTTCCCGCGCGAACTCCACGAGCTGGTGGATATCGCCGAATGTGCCGAAGTTCGGTGCGTTCAGTGCGTGTTTCATGAACCCTCCTGCATCCGTATCGACCCTGATTGTCGTCCATACGGGCCAACGGAGGAGAGTGAGGATCTTCGTCGGAAGACCGGTTGCACCGGGGTTCGGCATTCCTCAGACCTGCGAGAGATAACGTCGGAACCACTCCGTCGCGTGTCGCGTGACCTCGTCCATCGCGCCGGGCTCCTCGAAGAGGTGGGTTGCGCAGGGAACGACGACCATCTCCGTCGGTGCACTCATCTGTCGTCGGGCGTCTTCGTTCATGCCGATCACGACCTCGTCCCGCTCACCGACGATCAGCAGCGTCGGGGCCTGAACCCGCGGCAGCGCGTCGCCCGCAAGGTCCGGACGTCCCCCGCGAGACGATGGCGCGCGTGTCGCGCCGCTCAGCCGCCGCGATCAGCGCCGCGGCCGCGCCGGTGCTGGCTCCGAAATAGCCGACCGGCAAGGATGCCGTATCAGCGCGGGTCGCCAGCCAGTCCGTGGCGATGACCAGTCGCTCGCCCAGCATCGGGATGTCGAACCGGAATTCGCGGGTGCGCGCATCGATCGCATCCTCGCGCTCCGTGAGTAAATCGAAGAGAAGCGTGGCGAAGCCGGCGTCGTTCAGCGCCTCCGCCACGCCCCGGTTGCGCGGGCTATGCCGGCT
>DATGPC010000098.1:0-3148 GCA_035305265.1 Thermomicrobiales bacterium
GAACCCGACCGGAACCATCCACAGGAAGAGGAAGCGCATCCACCGCTCGAGGACATGGAGCGGGAACCGGGCGAGCGTCGACCCGCCGTAGGTGAACGCGTTGACCGCTTCGACGCCGTTGACGGTCCAGAAACTGAGGATCGCTTCCACGGTGAACAGCGCCGAAAAGAGCGCGAATCCGACAATGACCATCATGGCGACGACGCCAACTTTGGCGAGCGACCACTCGATCGACAGGTTCGACACCGCGTAGATGAAGACGATGAGCCCCTGGGAGAACTGGCCAAGGTGCCGGAGAGAGACTTCGCTCACGACCGATTGGAGCCACGATGACATGGGCCGGATCAGCACGCGGTCGAACTCGCCCATGCGGATCTGGTTCGGCACCGCGTTCAGTCCGACGACGATCGTGTCGGCGATGCTGAACGTGATCATGCTGATGCCATGCAGGAAAGCGACTTCGGCGAGCGTCCAGCCGCCGAGATCGTCGAATCGGTAGAACATGGCAAAGAGCGCGAGCACTTCGGCGGTGTTGATGATGAAGTTCGAGACGACCTGCATCCAGAAGGAGGCGCGATAGGCCATCTGGCCACGCCACCGGATCCCCATGATGCGGAGCGTCACGGCGAGTTCGTTTCGCAGCATTCGCGCGCTATCCACCTTGCACCACCACCTTTCGCTCCGCGACCGACTGCAGGGCCTGGGCTGCGGCGATCATCACGACTGACCAGAAGACCTGGAGGGCCAGACCTTCCGCGATGCTGACCTGCCCGAGCCAGATCTCGACCGGTGTCATCACGATCGCGCGGAAGGGGAGAAGATTGATCGCGTCGCGGATCGGGTCCGGATACCACGAGATGGGCAGGAGGTGGCCCGAGAGCACGCCGATTGCCACCATGGAGAACCCCGCGATCCCGCGGTGATCGAGGATCCAGAAACCCCACAGGTTGGTCATGAACCGGAAGCAGAAGCTGACCAGCACTGCCAGCGGTAGCGAGGCGATGAACCCCAGGCCGCGAGCTGGCGAATCCGGGTAGACGAGGTCGAACAGCAGCGCCCCAACCAGCAGGGTCGGGATCAGGCGCAGCAAGGTGTGCGCGGCCGCTCGGCCGGCATCCCGGCTGAGCCAGTAGGTGAAGTAATTCGTGGGCCGGAGCATGTCGGTGACCACCGCGCCGGTTCGGATGGACTGGATGATCTCCCACCATCCCCACAGGTAGACCGGTGCGATCAACGACTGGCCGATCCAGACGTAGGTGACCGTCTGGGCGACCGTGAAGCCCCCGACGGATGCACCGTCGGCCTGTGACGAGTACAGGCCCACGTAAACCGATGCCAGGAGGGCTCCGAAGATCGAGTTGGTAAAGAGCCCTGCCAGCGCTGCGGCACGGTAGGCAAACTGTTGCTGGAATGCCAGCCGCGCCAATTCGAGGTAGATCCGCATTGCGCCCATCCCTTCGCGCGCGATATCGAACCGAATTGTCCCGAAACCTGCGCACGCGGAAACGCTGCATGTGCGATATCACCCGTGGTAGGGTGCACATGCAGGAACCCGTGCGGTACGTTTCCCGAACCCGGTCCACGCAGGGCGTGGCGCAGCGCTCCAGGGCGTTGCGGTTGCGGACGAACGACTATACACGACCGGGGCGACGAAATCTACAGTTTTCACCGAGAAGGATGAGATTCCAGATGGTAGATCAGCAGATGAGCGGCGTTCTGACCCGAGCGGACGTCGCGATCGAGGACACCTGGGACCTGACCCGGATGTTCGCCACGGACGAGGACTGGAACGAGGCTGCGGAAAAGGCGCCGCGGCTCGTCGCCGAAGCGGCGGCCTACAAGGGGCGCTTCGCGGAAGGTCCGGCAACGATCCGCCAGGCGCTGGATGCGATGTATGCGGCGAACGGCGCGCTGCAGATGCTCATGGTCTACGCGTCGCTGCGCAAGGACGAGGACCAGACGGACACGGAGTCCCTCGCCCGGTATGAGCGGGCAGTGCAGATCGCGATCCGTGCCGGCGAGGAGCTGTCGTTCGTCCAGCCCGAGCTGGTGAGCTTGCCAGAGGAAACGCTCCGGGCGGCGATCGAGAGCGACGACCTGGAACCGTACCGGTTCCTGCTCGAGGACACCGAGCGACAGCGCGCGCACGTGTTGAGCGAGGAAGTCGAGTCGGTTCTGGCGCAGATGGCGGATATCGTCCGTTCGCCGAGCGAGGCGATGGGCGCGCTGGACAACGCTGACATCCGCTACGGAACGGTGAAGGACGAGGACGGCAACGAGATCGAGCTGACCAAGGGCCGCTACGCGGTCCTTCAGGAAAGCCGGGATCGCGAGGTTCGTGCCGAATCCTACGACGCATTCCACAAGCCCTACCTGGATCACACCTTCACGCTGACGAGCCTGCACACCTCCTCGGTAAAGGGGGACGTTGTCAACGCCCGGCTGCGCAACTACGAATCGGCCCAGCACCAGGCGCTCTTCGACGACAACATCCCGGTCTCGGTGTACACCAACCTGATCGATACGGTGCGCGACAAGGCGACCCCGGTCGTCAGGCGATACATGGACCTTCGCCGTCGCGCGCTCGGCATCGACGAGCTGCGCGCTTACGACCTCCGCGTGCCGCTCGCGCCGGAGCCGAAGAAGCACTACGAATACCCCCAGGGGCGGGACATCGTGCTGAGTGGCCTTGGCGCGCTCGGTGAGGAGTACGTCAACGACCTTCGGGAGGGATTCAACTCCCGCTGGGTCGATGTCCACGAGACGAAGGGCAAGCGTTCGGGCGCCTATTCATGGGGTGCCTACGGCGCGCCGCCGGTCATGTTGATGAACTGGAACGGCACGCTCAACGATGTGTTCACGCTGGCGCATGAGGCCGGGCACTCGATGCACAGCTTCTATTCGCAGCGGGCGCAGCCGATCCAGTACGCGAACTACTCCATCTTCCTCGCCGAGATCGCTTCGACCGTCAACGAGGTCCTGCTTTCGTGGCACCTGCTCGGGCAGGAGGAGGGCCAGGATCCGGTGCAGCGGTTCGCACTGCTCAACCGCTTCGCCGACACCTACAACGGCACGGTGATCCGGCAGACCCAGTTCGCCGAGTTCGAGCAGCGGACGCACCAGATGGTCGAGGCCGGGACACCGCTGA
>DATGPC010000099.1:0-2958 GCA_035305265.1 Thermomicrobiales bacterium
TACGCCGACCGCGACGGTGACGGTGACACCGACCTATACGCCTACCGCGACGCCGACGGAGGTTCCGCCGACGAACACGCCGGAGCCAACGCCAACCCCGACGGATGTGCCGGAGTAGGCTTCATAGACTCCCTGCGCGAAACGGGGCGGACCATCATGGCAGGTCCGCCCCGTTTCATGCGTCCTACGCGACCAGCGCTACCCGGTCCGCTATCTCGCCGCTCAATGCCTCTTCCAGCGTCGACGTATAGCGGGCCTTCGCTCCGTCGCCGATGATCCCGGCACGCTCGAGCTTGATCTCCACGCGGGTGTTCGCCTCGCACAGGATTACGTCGACGTTGCGGTCGCGAAGCTTGTCGATGATTTCCTCCAGCGCCTGGATACCCGTGATGTCTATGAACGGCACGCGGCCCAGCCGCAGCACCAGCGCCCGCGGATCGGTATGCGTCGAGGCAAGCGCCCGCTCGAACGTATCAACTGCTGCGAAGAAGATCGGACCGTTGATCGAGTAGACGAGGACGTCGTCGGGCACGTTGTCCGGCAATTTCTCTCCGTTCCGGGCGTCGGCTTCGACGCTGTTGTGGGGCTGGATCTCCACCGACGTCGACATGCGACGCAGGAAGTGCAGCGTCGCCAGCAGCACGCCGGCGTTCACGGCCACGACGAGGTCCGCGAAGACCGTCAACCCGAAGGTGACCAGCAGGATCGCCACGTCGGCCATCGGCGCCCGCCGTGCCATGCGCACGAAGTGGGGGACGTCGCTCATGTTCCATGAGACGACGAAGAGGATCGCCGCCAGGACCGCGAGCGGCACGTCCGCCGCCAGCGGGGCGAGCACGAGGATGACCGCGACCAGTGTGAGCGCGTTCGCGATGCCCGCGATCGGGCTGTTGCCGCCATTGCGGATGTTCGTCGCCGTCCGCGCGATCGCGCCGGTCGCCGCGATGCCTCCGAACGAGGCGCTGGCGACGTTCGCGATGCCCTGGCCAACCAGTTCCTGGTTGGAATCATGTCGCGTGTTCGTCATGCCGTCGGCGACCGCTGCCGAGAGCAGCGATTCGATCGCCCCGAGCATTGCGATCGTGAAGGCCGGCCCGAGGAGGCTGACGATCATGTCGGCCGAGATCGAGGGCGGCGCGAAGGTGGGGAGCCCGGTCGGGATGCCGCCAAAGGTGTTGCCGATCGTCGCCACGCCCTCCGGCATGATGACGCGATAGAGCACCGTCACGAAGACCAGCGCCGTGAGTGGTCCCGGCACCTGGCGCAGGAGTGGAAGCTTTGGCGCGAAGATGACGAGCGCCAGTCCGAGCGCCGCCAGCGCGGTCGTCGCGAGGTGCAGGTCCGGTAGCGAGCGAATCATCTCCGGCAAGGTCTGGTGGAAGTGCTCGCCCTCGGGATCCGGGATGCCGAAGAACGATGGCCACTGGCCAGTCCAGATGATGACGCCGATGCCGGCGGTAAACCCGGTGATGACCGGCGCGGGCACGAAGCGGATGATCGCGCCCATCCGGAACAGCCCCATCAGGACAAGGATGATGCCGGCCATGACGGTCGCGACCTGCAGCCCGCTGACACCGTATTCCCGGACGATTCCGGCGAGGATCACGATGAAGGCGCCGGTCGGTCCCGCGATCTGGACGCGGCTGCCGCCGACGAGGGTCACGATGAGGCCGGCGATGATCGCGGTGTAGAGTCCCTGCTCCGGCTTCACGCCGGAGGCGATGGCAAAGGCCATCGAGAGAGGAAGGGAGACGACGCCGACGATCAGGCCGGCGATGATATTGCGCAACCAGTGTTCACGCCGGAGAAGGCCGGCGCGTTTGGCGTCGAGGATCGCGATCACGGAACAGGGCTCCAGTACGAAATGGGCAGGATGAGGCAAGGGAACAGCGGCGATGCCGTCTGTGTGATGATATGATAACATTCAAATGTTCGCAACTAATGAAGCGCGAGTGAGGCCAGCATGTTACAGGGGTACAAGGCGGATTTGTTCAAGGCAATGGGGCACCCGGTCCGGATCCGCATCCTGGAACTGCTGCGCGACGGTGAGCGATCGGTGTCCGATCTCCAGGCCGAGCTGGGGACCGAGATGTCCTCGGTGAGCCAGCAGCTCGCGATCCTTCGCAACCGGGGCCTCGTCAGCGGACGTCGCGAGGGCACGACCGTGCACTACAGCGTCGTGGATCCTCAGGTGTTCGACCTGCTGGACACTGCCCGCGCCATGTTCCAGCGCCAGCTGAGCGGCCTGCAGGAGATGGCCAGCGCCGACGAGCAGGCGTGAATCGCGAGGGGCCGCGCGGGGATTATGCCGCCGGGCGAGTGAGGCTCTCTGTCGAGGCGTCGGGCGTCGCGGTGGGAACGTCCGGCTCGACTGCGTGGAAGAGGAAGTTGTACCCGACCCCCTGCAACGCGTCCGGATCCGGATCCTCCCAGACGTCGAGAAGGTCGTCCCCGAATGGGTCGGACGACGCGTAGAGGTTCTGCGACATCCCGGCGTATGCCTCGACCTCATCCGCGCACGCGTCGCCGATCGCCTGCTGGGCCGCGAGATTGTCGCTGGTCGCCCGGTCGAGGCGGTTCAGGTAGGGCATCGCGGCCGAGGGCCCGTCGTCCGAGACGGCTTCCATCATGTCGGCCATGAGCGTCCAGTATTTTGTCGCGGAATCGTGCAGATCCCTGACGACCTCGGGGATCGCGGCGTCATCCATGGCGCCGAGCGCATCGCCCGGCATGCCCAGATAGGCGATGATCGCCTCCCTCTCGGCGGTCGAAAGCGCGAAGAATCCCGGTCCGTCTGAATCCGTTTTCCTGTCAGCTGCGGCGAAATGCTCCCTGAATCCCGGCAGGTCGATAAGCTCCGCCATCCCGCCGATGACCCCGTCGTCTACCTGCTCGAAATACCGGGACACATCCTGGCAATCAGCCGTCCTGGACGCCGCCGCGCCACCACTGGAGGCG
>DATGPC010000100.1:0-4970 GCA_035305265.1 Thermomicrobiales bacterium
TAAGGCGGAGCCGACGTCACGGCGCCGGAACGTCGCGGGAGCGGATCTACTCCTCACCGATCGAGACGTAGCATCCGCGAAGGCCATCATCGAAGCCGAGCCAGAACGACTGCACCCGTTGGGCGGAGCTGCCGTGGGCGCCTCCCTCATCCCATCGGGTTCCCTTCGGGTCGCCGACGAAGGCGGTTGCGTCCTCGGCATCGAAGACGTCCGCACCCTTGATGTATTGCCGCGCGTAGGCATCCTGCGTGAAGACGCCGGCGAGACAATCCGCCTGCAGCTCGTGCTCGATCGTGTAGGAGCCACCGTACAGCTCGGGGTCATGCGAGGTGAACAATCCGAGCACATTCTGGACGTGATGGCCCCACTCATGGGCAACGACGAAGTCCCAGGCATAGGTGCCGAACTCGTCCTCGAACCACTCGCGGAACACGGGGGCATAGTAGATCGTCTCGTCCCAGCCGCAATAGAACGGCCCCATCATCAGGAACTCTTCTTCGTCCAACACGCCGCACGCCGTCTCCACCGGGAACTGGCGCATACCTACCATGTCCACCGGCGGACGATACTCGGCGCCATTGTCGGCAAAGATCTGCGCCCAGAAGGTGTCGAGATGGCGATAGAGGTCAGACGTGTAGATCGAGTCGTACTCGACCGTGAACTCGGCGTTCTCACGAATCCTCTCTGTCTCGCGCTCCGACGCCTCGAGGAACCAGCGCCAGGTGACGCCGTCGCTGGCGAGCGTGAGCTCACGGCTCTCCGGTTCGTCGCTGCCTTCAACCGGGACCGTGAACTCGACCCGGGCCATATCGTCGTACTCGGTCCCGGTCAGCGCGTAAACGCCATCACGAACGTCGATCGACTCGATAGTGGGAGCACCGGTGGGCACCGGCGCATCGCGGTCCTGCCACCAGGTGATGAACGCCTGACGCGGCACCATATTGCGCGACTCGGGCGCCATGTAGTCGTACAACCGGTCCAGGTCGCCATTCTGCTCGGCGCGGATCAGGTCGATCACCGCGCGTTCGACACCGGCCTCCGGATTGTCGGATTGCGCGGCAAGCGGCTGGACGCCCAATGCAAGAACAAGCGTCAACCATCCCAGGATGGCGGACGTGAGAACGCGGGTCAATCGGGTGCGCATCGTGCTCCTCACATCATGCAGGTGGTGTGTTTCAGATAGCGATACTGGAATATCTCTGGCATACACGGGTCAACGTCATAATGTCAACGATAACGAGGATCGAATCGTTCCCCTACCCTCGTTTGACGTGCCACCTGCTGCTCCATATACTGATACCCTGTCTCACTTAGACGCGGGCCGGCAATCAGGAGACGCCGACACGCGCAGCCATCAAGGATTCGCCCCTCATGACGTTATCCTCCAACCTGACCACCAACCGCCTCTCCCGCAGGGCATTCGCCCAGGCAGCCACCCTCACCCTGGCCGCACCATGGGCAACGCGCACGCGAGGAGCCGCCGCCCAGGGAAGCTCGCTCCGCGTTGTCGCCTCGTTCTCGATCCTCGCGGACTGGGCAGCCCGGGTAGGTGGCGAGCAGGCCGATGTCACCTCGATCGTCCCGGCGAACGGGGACGCGCATACCTTCGACCCGGATCCGGCTACGGTCGCGGCGATTGCCGACGCTGATGTCATCCTGATGATGGGACCCAGCTTCGACGCGTGGATGGAATCGGTGATCGAATCGTCCAATACCGACGCGGCAATCATCGGCATCCTCGACCACATCGACCTCAACGCCACGGAGCATCACCATGACGAGGACCATGAGGATGACGGACACGAGCATGAGGACGATCACGCGCACGAGCACGACGATGAGCACGAGGAAGACGAACATGGTGCGGACGACGGACACGACCATGGCGGCGTCGACCCGCACATCTGGGGCGATGCACTGCTCGCGGCGCGCGCGGTCCGCGTGATCGTGGATGCGCTCGGCGAGGCCGATCCGGACAACGCCGACGCCTACCAGCAGAACACCGATGCCTACGTTGCGGAGCTGGAAGAGCTCGATGCGTGGATCCACGAGCAGGTGGACACGATCCCGGAGGAGAACCGGCGGATCGTCACCAGCCACGACACCTTCGGCTACTACGCCGCCGCCTATGGCTTCGAGATTATCGGCACCGCATTCGGCTCCATCTCGACCGAGGCGGGTGACCCTTCGGCCCGCGATATCGCCATGCTGGTCGAGCAGATCGAGGAAAGTGGCGTCCCGGCGATCTTCGCCGAGAACGTCGTCAATCCGGACCTGATGCAGGCGATCGCCGACGAAGCCGGGGTCGAGCTGGCCCCCGCGCTCTACAGCGACGCGCTCGGCGAGGAAGGTTCCGGCGCCGCGACCTACATCGACATGATGCGGACGAACACCACGACGATCGTCGAGGCGCTGGGGGGCAATTAGCCGGTCCGTTGACGTTCCCCCGGGATTCAGCCACAGTTGCAGGAGCAGGGATGGCCCGAACGCCGTCCCTCTTCCTTAACAGGTACGCGATTCGGAGAACCATCCCAGATGTCGATGATGTACAGCAGCTCCTCCTTCCGCTCCGATGTGATGGAGCTTGCTCCGGTCAGCCGTCCGGTGGTCGGCACCGCCTATGTTCCGGGCTCGAAGAGCATCACCAACCGCGCGCTCCTCATCGCCGCGCTGGCAGAGGGCGAGTCGATCCTCACCGGCGCGCTCTTCAGCGATGACACGCGCTATATGGCGGCGGCGCTGAACCAGCTCGGCATCCGCGTCATCGGCGACGAGCAGGCCCAGAGCTTCACCGTCGAAGGCTGCGGCGGCAACATCCCGGCGACGGAAGCGGAGTTGTTCCTCGGCAACTCCGGCACCTCCGTGCGCTTCCTCGCGGCGGCGGTCGCGTTGGGCCACGGCACCTACCGTCTCGACGGCGTGCCGCGCATGCGCCAGCGCCCGATTGATCCGCTCCTCGACGCGCTCGGGCAGCTCGGCGTGCAGGCAACGAGCGACGAAGGGACGGGCTGCCCGCCGATCACGATCGTCGCGAATGGTCTCCCGGGCGGAACGGTGACCCTCGCGGGCGACAAGAGCAGCCAGTACTTCACCGGGTTGCTCATGGCGGCGCCCTATGCGGCTAACGGGATGACTATCCGCGTGGAGGGCGAGCTGGTCAGCAAGCCCTACATCGAGATCACCGCCGACGTGATGGCCGCGTTCGGCGTTGACGCCGAGATTGACGACGAGAACTGGGAGTCATTCCGGGTCGCGCCTGGCCAGCGCTACACCGGCCAGCACTACTTCATCGAGCCCGACGCCAGCAACGCCTCCTACTTCTTCGCGGCGGCCGCGGCAACCGGCGGTGAGGTCCGCGTAGATGGACTCGGGAGCGATTCCCTGCAGGGCGACCTCGATTTTGTCGATATCCTCGAGGCGATGGGTTGCCACGTGCAGATGACGGAGACCGAGACGGTCGTCCGTGGCCCGGAAGGTGGCCGGCTGAAGGGCGGCGACTTCGACATGGGGCAGGTGTCCGACACGGCGCAGACGCTGGCAGCCATCGCGCCGTTTGCCGACGGGCCGGTAACGATCCGTGGCGTGGCGCATAACCGCATCAAGGAAACGGACCGCATCTCGGCGGTCGCAACGGAGCTGCGGAAGCTCGGGCAGGAGGTCGAGGAGTTCGAGGACGGCATGACGATCACGCCGCGCCCGGTCACCGCCGCCGAGATCGAGACCTACGACGATCACCGAATGGCCATGAGCTTCGGCGTCACCTCGCTCCGCGCCGCCGGCATCCGCATCCTCGATCCCGAGTGCACCGCCAAGACATTCCCCGACTACTTCGAACGGCTGATCGCGCTCACCGGCGCCGAACGGGTGTAACCCCGATATCGTCTTCACGCACGAGACCCCGGCCTGAAGCCCGGGGTCTCGTCATCGCAGGGTCGGTCAGTTTCGGGAGTGCCTACATCAGCAGGCCAAGATAGAGCCCGAACGCCAGCAGGAGCACAAACCCGGCCGTGCCCCACATGGGCTTCCCGGATGGTCGAACGGGCGCCACAGCCGGCATGGCCGCAAGGGAGAGCGGAACGTCGACCTGGGTCAGCGAGCCGGATGCGCGCAGGGCTGAGCGGAGCTTCGGAGCGGGCGCATCGCCGATCTCGTTCCAGTCCGGCGCCCAGTTGATCCCGGGCAAGCTGGCCGCCTGCTCTTCGGTATAGAGCCAGTTGCCACGAACGAGCTCAGCCATGGCGAACGGCGAGATATCCTCACCGGGCACCACGCCACGGCGCTTCAGGAACACGATGCCATCCGGGTGGATACGTCGCGTCACCACCCCGGTCTCATCGTACCGCGTCGTGTAGTAGGTTCCGTCCACCCTGTGTCTCTGCAGCTTCGCCATCTCCGCTCCTCCGACCCTGCCTCGGATTTTTCCGTGATGACCAGCATAACGTAACTCAACAATTATGCAAACACTATGACGTACGAACGCATCAATTTCCCTCTGGACCTAACGTGCACGGGACGATACCGGCCGGCTCGGCGTCGCCTCCGGCTCACACCCATGAGTTCCCTGACACGATGAATACGCCCCTCACCTGAGCGCCTGTGGTGCCTATACTTGTGGAGATATGCGTTTAATCCCCATGATGCACACAGGGCGTTGCAACCGGATTCCCGCCATCGTGGTCGACATTGGCCTGGTATATCGGAGAGATTGATGCACCTTCATACCGGGCACCCGTTGCCGCAACAGATGGTCGAAACCGTGAGTCGGTGGGACCGTTCAGAGGTCACCCCGGGATGGCTTGACGAGGTGCCGATCACCATCTCCGACCTGTGCGCAAAATGGAACATCGAGATTGACCATGTCGTCCCCGATACATACGTGACACTGGTGGCGCTGGGGCATTCCGACGTGCTTGGACCCGTCGCTCTCAAGTCGTCGGCGTTGGCGGACGAGTTCCTTTCTGAATCCACGG
>DATGPC010000101.1:0-3791 GCA_035305265.1 Thermomicrobiales bacterium
CTTGGGGATCTCGGGATTTCGAATAGCGAACTGCGCGGGGACACGGCGTGAGGAAGGCCGAGTTCGACCCGGCCGCCCTCGATGATTTGCGCTGGTGGGTTGAGCACGACCGCAAAATGGCGATCCGAATCTTCCGCCTGATTCAAGCGATGTTGCGGACGCCCTTCGTAGGATCGGGCAAGCCGGAGCCATTGCGCTATGAGCTGAAAGGGACATGGTCTCGTCGCTTCTTGTTCTCGAGTACCTTCTGCCCGCTGTTCGTGAGCCGGCAATACGTCCGCCGGCGGCTCGTCTCAGCCCGACGCCAGAACTCTCAACGACATCGCACTCGTTCAGCTCTAAGACAACTTGAATCTCAAAGTAGCCTGACGTATGAAGTTCTATCCCGAGGTCCATCAAACAAGACAGGATCATGTCCAGGAAAAAATGGGGACGTGAATCGCTTCTGAAATATTTGTGGGCGTTTGTATGTCTATCTCCGATCCAGACACTATACGCATCTGCTTCAATCGACACATTCGAATTTGCGGATCAGGACGAATTTCATGTTCAGGGCGATACGAGCTACGCGCTGTACGACTTCGATGGGAACTCCGAATGCCCGACAGAGGATGACGGGCCCGTCGTAATTAGTCCTGAGGGCGTCTTTAGTGACTTCACTCGTTCCAACGTCGATTGCTTTCCCGGCGATGGCGTCTTTCGTAGTACTGGCTGGCCCACCAGCGAAGGCAGAGTGGACACGCTTTTTGTGGGCTTCTCAGGAGAAGCTCCCGCTGAGGCTCCTCTCACATTCCCCGAGAATGCCCGAATCACCTTCTCGGTCAGCCGCTCGTCGGAAGGTCCGGTGTACGGCGAGCTCTTGTATATCCGTGACACCGAGAACGCAGTGTCCGTGGGCACGTGGACGCTCGACGAGACGACCTTCCACCACATGACATTTCCTGTGGGACAGCTAGCTCAGTATGGTTCCGCCGGAAAAGCTCAATTTCGCTTCCTCGGCTGGGGGGCAGCTTCTGAGTCCGGACGGCTCACGTTCGATGATATATCTCTAAGCTTTGCCATAGCGGCATCCAGCGAGAAGCCTCCGGAGCAGCCGGACCGTTTCGAGGTTGCTTCCGTCTATCCGAACCCCTTCACGACCGCCACTACGCTATTGCTTCGCGTTGACCGGTCGACCTACGTCCGCTTAGAAGTATTTGACGTGCTCGGGCGCCTCCACACCATCGCCTATGATGGGCTCTTGACGCGGGGAGAACATCGGATCAGGATCAACGGCGCGCAGCTCCCTCCAGGCGTCTATTTGCTGCGAGCGTCATCAATCGACTGGCACACGGCCCGGCGGATGATCAGGAGGTAGCCAGGAATGTCGCTCAGAACGTCTGTCATCCTCGTCATCCTCCACCTCTCGTTGGCCGGAGTTGCTTTTGGTCAGGACTTCTGCCCCTACGACGAAAGCGACGCCGTCGCCGACACGCTCGATCCATCGGGCTATTATCCCCTTCAGGTGGGCAACGTGTGGGAGTATGTGCGCTACACCGGACCATTCTTGGAACACCTAAGAAGGGAGGAGGTCATGGGAGACACGCTCATAGACGCGGATGTCTTCTATCACTTTCGGAGGACCATATTGAGGCCGCCGCATTGCCACGCCTGTTACTGATCGATTCTTCTCGGCCGGCGAGCACACGATCGAATGGCAGACGGGCGAGCTTGCGCCAGGTGTTTACTTACTCAGCCTTCTGGTGGCGGGACGTCCCGTAGCGAAGGCCAGTCTTGTAATTGGCGCGTAGGCACTCCGGAAAGCAACTGAATTGTCGTCCGGCCCGAATTGTAACGGACGGCATCAGCTGCCTCCTCAAAAAGGCCGCTTTCAGCCCGAAAACAGACATTCCACGTGCGTGGAAATTCGAGGCGTTACAATTGGCCCTCGATGGTTCGGGCGGCACGTCTAGTCCGGATGATCGGGCAAGCTCGAGCAGGCGGCCGATGTCATGTATGTATGGAAACTGAACCGACTTAGCGATCAGAACGGCCTTCGTCGCCTTCTCGGCGGCTTGCTGCGCATGGAAGCAGAGCGGGCGATAGCTTACTCTGGCCGGCTTCGCCTCTGCGAGCGCCAGATCCTCACGAGCCATGGCGATCCATGCATCTGGATCGTCGGCACGGTGTTCGCTAGGCGGCATAGATCTCCTCCCCCTCGCGTACAGCCGGAAAGTAGACAAGCGCAAACGAATCACGGTATGTCTCCAACTCTTCCGGCGTCGCAACCACTAGATCGACAGCAAAGGGGAAACCTCGCAGTGCACGCCGGATGGTATGCATCATCTCAAGACGCCGGTACTCGCCCGACTTGACAACGAGCACGTCGACGTCACTGTGAGGGGTCATCGTTCCTTTGGCAGCAGAGCCGAAGAGAACAATCCGATCCGGCTGAACGGCCTCCACAATCCTACGGCGCAGTTCGGCCCTCCACCTTTTGCTTAATTGTCTACCTCGGCTCGGCAACGACTCCCTATTCTTCGATGTGTGACGGCTTCGGAGCAGCGTAGTACGCGATCAATGTAGGATACGCGCGATTTTGTCGCACGTGCCATAAGGGGCACGAGGTGCTCCAACCCCAATTGTAACGGACCGCATCGGCTGCCTCTTGAAAAAGGCCGCTATCAGCCCGAAACAGACATTCCACGTGCGTGGAAATTCGAGGCGTTACAATTGGCTTTAGAAGGTTCAACGTCCACCGCTCGACGGTTAGGCCGCCCCCATCATTCGCAATCGAGATGAACGGATCAACATCAGAATTTCAGCTTCTGATTTTCTGATCATCAACTAGCTAAGCCTACTTCGATGACTCCTCCGATCACCGTCCGCATTGGAAAGAGAGGAACGCTCATCATTCCCGCTGATCTCAGGAAGCGAATGGGACTTGAGGAGGGGAGCATTGCACTTATAGAGGAGCGTGAACAGGGTGTGCTCATCCGACCGGCCGTTGCCGTGCCTGTGGAGCGCGTGACATATTTTGGAGGGTCGGCGATAACGTCGACGAAGGTCATTGACTGGCTGCATGTGGGTCGAGGTAGAGTCCTGTCTCCGCCAGCAGTGGTAAACTGAGCGCGTCTTCGATGACGATGCGCACGCGGTCTGTTGAGATGGACTCCTCCAGGCGATCCAGCTTGTTGTAGCCGATCGTCGTTCCGCGGATGACGGTCTCCCACGCCCCGTCTCGCTGCACATCCACGCGATAGGCGGCCACGCGCTGCCCCATCGTGATGGGCTCCTGCAGGCGCACGACGTTGAAGGTCACGGGCGCGCCGAGCTCCAGCTCGAGCCATGCCTCCTCATCCCCAGGCGCCCAGTACGTGTCCGGATCATCGTCGAGCACCTTCTCTTCGCCGTAGCCCTCGCCGCGACTGCTGCTGGCCGCCACCCGCGCCCCGCTGGCGAGGTCCTCATCGAAAATCTCGTCGAGCGCTGCCCGAAACTCGCGCAGCCGCTCCGCGTCGCGCGCATCCAGCAGCCCCTCATCGGTCGGCGGCACGTTGAGCAGCAGCACGCAGTGGCGGCCGACCGACTTGTAGTAGATCTCGAGCAGCTCATCGAGCGAGTTCGGCTCCTCATCCGCATGCCAGAACCAGCCGGGCCGGATCGACGTGACGCACTCGCCGGGCACCCAGTCCGGCGCGCCCGCCTCGCCGGTATTCAGGTAATCCTGGATGCCGTGCATCCCGATGCCGACCTTCGACCGGTCGTAGGTCGACCAGTTCGTCTCGCCGGCGAAGCCGTGCTCGTTGCCG
>DATGPC010000102.1:0-4566 GCA_035305265.1 Thermomicrobiales bacterium
ACGACCGCCTGCTCCGGGGTCGTTTCCGGCAAGACGCTCGGCGCCTGTACCTGCGGCTCCTCCGTGGGCTCGGCCGTTGGCTCCTCGGTTGCCTCCGGCGTCGTATCGGCGTCCTCCGTCGCTTCTGCCGTCGGCTCGACCGTGCCCTCCGCCGTCGGTTCCTCCGTGGCTTCGACGGTCGGCTCTTCCGTTGCTTCCTCCGTCGGAGCGGGCTCTTCCGTCGCCTCGACGGTCGGCTCGGTGGTGGGCTCTATGGTCGGTTCAACGGTTGGTTCTGCGGTCGGCTCCTCCGTGGGCTCGGCGGTTGGTTCGACCACCGGCTCCTCGGTCGGCTCGGCCGTCGGTTCTTCGACCGGCTCTTCAGGTTCTTCGGTCACGACGACCGTCTCGACCGGCGCGGTGGGATCGCTGGCCTCGCCCTCCGCCTCTTCCGTTTCGGGGAGCTCGGTCGTGGGGCCGCCAAGCCCGAGGGTCGGATCCAGCGGTTCGCCGTTCACATCGCTCGACGGCAGTGTCGGTTCCTCGGTCGAGGCCGCGCCGACCTGGTTGTCGCCGCCGGACGGGATCTCATTGTTCGCCGGATTGGTGCCGTCCGTACCATCGCTGCCGCGCTGCTGCGGCTCGTCGATGGTCTCGGGCGCCTGGGCGAGATTGCCTTCGTCGCTCTCGATGCCAAGCGTCTCGCGGATATTCGCCGGGATCCGCTCGCGCAGGTCACTGGCGGTGATGCCGTAGTAATCCCCGACGACGTAGCCGATTCCGGAGAGCAGCACCAGCATGATCGCCGCGGTCAGGAGCCACGACGATCCGCCGCGCTTCTGGCGCGATCCGGTGAAGTGCGCCTCCTGCCAGCGATCGGTGTCGCGAACGGTCACGCCATCCTTTTCGGTGCCCTGGGCGCGCGCCGCCCGGCTCACCGAGCTCGGTACCGGCTTCGGATCGACCATGCCGCCGCGTCGATCAACCAGCGACTGCATCGGCCGGGTCGTGACCTGTCCGCGACGTTTGTTCACCGGCTTGGGTGCGACGCCCGTGGATTCCAGTGGCGGCCAGACTCGCTTCTCTTCCTGCGACGCGGCGACGTCGGGTTCGTCATCGATCAGGGGGAGGGCGACGGCCCGCGAGGCGCCAACGGTTTCCTTCCAGTTCGGGATCGTGATACCCGTCTTCTCGTCACGCGACGGCATCCGGCCCGCCAGCGGCTTACCGGTCAGGACCGATACCAACTCCATCGCCGCGCCCCGGCCATCTCGGGCGCGCAGCAGGACGGGATGCGGCTCCTCCGTGGTGCCCTCGGGCGTGATGAAGATGCGCACGCCGTTCTCGGCGGCGAGGCGCGGAGACGGACGCAGCCATGACCGGGAGAAATCGAGCGCGATCTTCCCATTCGCGATCAGGGCGATGCGCTGGGACGTGACCGCCAGCAGCGCCGGCATGTCGCTCGCGCCCCCGACGATCGAGACCTGGCCTTCCCACTGGATCCCTTCTGCTTCCAACGGTTGCCAGATATGGAAGGAGGGACGGTCGACCACTGGTAGTGGACTCCTGGAATTGTCTGGACGACGTGACATGTTCGAGCGATCCTCCCCCGATTGAACCCGTGTGTCGTGCCCGTCAACACCTGCTTGGTGGACTTCGTTGTGACGGGCCAATCGGCCAGGTCAGCCAGTCCGGAATCGGGATGTATCCCGGAACCCTGTGCGCCAATGCGACACGTTGTGAACGTATACTTGCGTCATGACAGGTCGGGCAGCAGACGACGACCGCGTCGTCAGTCGTGACCGAACGCTATGTACGTACACTATATCACGTCGATGGGAGCGTCAACAGACCCGTCGCGCATGTCTCGCTGGGTGTTGGGTTCAGCCGCGTTCGATGAGGGTGTGGGCGATCAGGGCGAGGTGGAGCGTCAGGCGCACGTTAGGCGCGTCCAGGTCCACCGGGAGGACCTGGCGGATCTGGCGCAGCCGGTAGCCCAGCGTGTTGCGATGGATCGCGAGCTTCTCCGCCGCCTGCCGCTGCGATCCGCCTTCCTCGAGGAGCACCCGGAGCGTATCGAGCAGGATGCCGCGATTGTCGGCCCGTGCCAGCGCGCCGATATGCACGTCGCGATAGCGCTCCAGCAGCGGTGTTTCCCACAGTTCGAACAGGAGCTGGAACGCCCCGAGCGCCGCGGGGTCGTCGAAACGGACCGTTCCCCCCGGTAGCAGCCCGGCGGTGAGCAGGGCCGCGACATACCGCGCCTCGCGCATGGCCTGCGGAAGCGCGTGCGCGCCGTCGACGGGCGACGAGATCGCCGCCCACGCTTGCCCGTTCGACCCTTCATATCGCGCGTAGCCAAAGTGTCCAGCGGATTCCATTAGGATCGCGACGTGCGTGCCGTTGATGGTCCCTGCCGAGATCACGTCGCCTAACGGTCGCAGCGCCCGGTGCATCGCGCTGGTGATCGTCCCGACGGGATAGAGCGCGACTCGCAGGTTGTGTCCCGGCCGGATACCCGCCTGGTAGGCCAGTTCCAATTGATGTCCGGGAGACGCCTCATCGTTCTCGAACAGCAATGCCTGCAGGGCGGCCCCGCGATCCGGCACGGGCGCGGCCTGTGCCGATGCCGCCGTGAGCGCCCGCTGGATGCCGGAGCCGACGCGGTCGATGGTGGCGCGGATCAGCGCGTGGTCCTCTGGGGCGATCGGGCCGATCCAGAGGTGTTGGCCGCGCAGGAACGGACGCCCAATCCACGCGGACGAGTTGGCATCCGGGATGTCGCGGCTGTTGCCGGTCGTGAAGGACACGCTGCCGGAGGGGGTCGTGATCGTAATCGGCGTACGTAGCAGTCGCGACAACTCGTCGATCAGCTCGCCCGGCCGGGCGTTGCGCGCCGACAGGTCGTTGATGCGGTGTTCGACGTCAGCCGCGATCTGCAGCGTCTCCCGGCGCCGGTTGGTGAGCATCCGGTTCAGGTCGCTCTCGGTTTCTGCGTCGATCCGCGCGATCCGCAGCACCGTCACCGCCGTCTGTGCTGGGACGGTCGCCGGGGAGTCCGTCAGGACCCCCGCGATCGGCTGCATCGCGATTTCGTTGACCAGCTGCGGGAAGGGAACCCCCGTCTCCGCCGCGATCCGCTGTGGCAGGATGATGAGCTCGCCTCCGCGCAGGTGCGGCAGCATCGGCGGCGTCGAGCGCGCCGTGACGACCCAGTCCACCACCCGGTCGAGCAGGTCGCGATCGCCGAGCGGCTCGGCGCGTGTCGAGACAACCTGCATGCGCGAATCCCACGCGAGCAGGTCGAAGAGTGTGACTTCCCCTAGGGTAGACTCCATGGCAGAAACGGGCCTTTCGTCGTCCGGCTATGTGCCGTTCACGATCTTAACAGGCACGGAACCTTCGACGTAAGGGCAAGGTTTGCCCAGGTTTGTGAGGACACGCGTGCACATCACCCCGCAACCGTACCAGGAGCACAAATCACGGCCCTTCATTGTGTTGGCGTTGGCCAGCCTTGGCGGCCTGCTGGCGTTCCTCTACCCATTCGTCATCCCTGGCATTACCCAGGTCACCGACGACGCAGCGGCGCATACCGGCACCGCGCCGTTGCTCTTCGCCGGCGTCACGATCGCCTGCCTCGTCGCGATGCTGGTGACGATTTCGGACGAGCAGGCCGGCGTCGGCCGCTCGAAGACGATCGCCCTGCTTGGCGTACTCGTCGCGCTCGATGCCACGCTTCGGCTGGTGCCGAGCATCGCCGGCGCCTCGCCCGTCTTCCTGCTCATCATGCTGGTGGGTGCCGTCTTCGGGCCACTGCTGGGGTTCCAGATGGGCGCGCTGACGCTCTTGCTCTCGGGGTTCATCACCGGCGGCATCGGTCCGTGGCTGCCGTTCCAGATGCTTGCCTGCGGCTGGATCGGCATGACCGCCGGCTGGCTGCCAAAGCTCTCGTCGGAGCGGCGGCGCGTCGTCATGCTCGCGATCTTCGGCGCGTCCTGGGGGTTGCTCTTCGGGGCGCTGATGAACATTTGGTTCTGGCCGTTTACCGCGCCGGGCGCCGGGGCCGACGCGTCGCTCTACTGGACACCGGATCTCTCCGTCGGCGAGACGATCGCGCGATACGGGCGCTTCTACCTCGTTACCTCGCTCGCATTCGATGGGTTCCGGGCTATCGGCAACATCGCCCTGGTGCTGGTCCTTGGCCGGCCGATCCTGCGACTGCTGGAACGCTACCGCGCCCGGTTCTCGTGGGAGCCATGGGAGAGGGCCTGAACGCCCTTCATTGATCGTCCAGGAAAATTCGTACCTGTTCCCGGAGAAGTTGCACGATGCCGGGCTGGACGAATCCCCTTTTTCGCCGAAGCCGGGTAATACGGATTGCGCGGACCTGTTCGCACAATGCATATGAAAGAGTATGGAGGCCTTTACTTTCCTGAGGGATTGGGACGTGTGCCCTTACACCTGTATGAGCCCGGGACAGTGGCACGATGATGCAGGGGCCATGAGGCGTCTCGTTGTACCAGTTGGCGGAAATCACAATGACTGGACGGACCCCCTCCTTGCGCATGTCCGCGGACAGGATCCAGT
>DATGPC010000103.1:0-4617 GCA_035305265.1 Thermomicrobiales bacterium
TACCTCGAGAACGAGCCGGCGTGGCTGGACGACTACGCCATGTACGTTTCCATCAAGGCCGAGCTCGGTGGTGGCTGGTGGCTCGACTGGCCACTGGAGATCAGGACACGGCAGGCCGACGCGATGGACGCCTACCGAGGCTGCCTGGAGCGGGAAATCCGTTTCCAGAAATTCATCCAGTTCCTGTTCCAGCGGCAGTGGAGTGAAGTCCGTCGCTATGCCAACGAGCGCGGGATTCGGATGGTCGGGGATATTCCCATCTTCGTCGCGCTCGATAGTGCGGATGTCTGGGCGAATCAGGGTGAGTTCCAGTTCGATGAGTCGACCGGTCGCCCCACGTTGGTGGCCGGCGTGCCGCCCGACTTCTTCTCAGAGACAGGGCAGCTGTGGGGCAACCCGACGTATAACTGGCCAGTGATGAAAGCCAATGGCTACCGCTGGTGGGTCGAACGGCTTCGGGCGACCCGAGATATGGTCGATATCGTCCGGATCGATCACTTCCGGGGATTCGCGGCGGCCTGGCATGTGCCGTTCGGGGACGAAACAGCTGAGAATGGTCACTGGGAGATCGCGCCGGGTGGCGAGGTGTTCGCGGCAGCGCGTCGCGAGCTCGGCGACTTCCCGGTCATCGTGGAGGACCTTGGGCTCATCACGCCGGATGTCATTTCATTGCGGGAGATCCTTGGCTTTCCCGGGATGAACGTATTGCATTTCGCCTTTGACGGCGACCCGGGCAATGCCTACCTGCCGCACAATCACCAGCGCAACTCGGTGACGTATACCGCCACGCACGACAACCAGACGACGGTCGGATGGTTCTCGGGCCTCTCGGAAGAGGACAAGGACCACGTTCGCCGATACCTGGGTCATGCGGTGCCGGACCCGGCGTGGGACATGCTTCGAGTCGCATGGGCGTCGCCAGCGAACACGGCGATCGCCCCGATGCAGGACATCCTGCGGCTGGGCGACGAGGCCAGGATGAACACGCCGAGCACGGCCGCGGGGAACTGGTCGTGGCGAATGACACCGGAGCAGCTGGACTTCTCGTTGGCAGATGGATTGCGAGTCCTAACAGCAGCATACGGCCGCATTCCCGAGGAGTTCACACCGAAGGGGAGCAATCCGCTGGACTATACGGACCCGGCATCGGGCGTTTCCGCAGAGAAACACTGGTAACCGCCCGGTACCCGGTCGTGTAGCGTCCTGGACCAGAAGTAGTGGGTTGACCAAACGTCGACAGATGTTGCAGTTTGCAGCCATAGCACCGGTTAACCGCGCCCGCCGACCTGTCCAGGACAGGTGGTGGTTTCGCGCCCAGCGCGACGTAAGGAGAGATACGTGACAAACGCCAACGGCGCGTTCACATTCGTACTGCACAGTCATTTGCCATACGCACGACAGGCCGGCATGTGGCCACACGGCGAGGAGTGGGTCCATGAGGCGATTGCCGAGACCTATGTTCCGCTGTGGGCCGCGCTCCATGACCTCGCCGATGAGGGGGTCGACTACCGGATTACGGTGAGTGTCACGCCCATCCTCGCCGAGCAGCTCAGCGATCCGCTGATTGTCGAGCACTTCATCACGTACGCCGAGGAGCGCGCCGCGTGGGCCGCCGCAGACATCGAGCGTTTTTCGGACGCCGGCGATGAGGAGCTCAAGGCCCTCGCGATCTTCTATCACCATTGGTATTCGCGAGCCCTGACGACCTTCCGCGACCGGTTCAAGTCCGACCTTCTTGGAGCGCTCAAGGAGCTCCAGGATCGGGGGCTGGTCGAAATCTCGACGAGCGCCGCCACGCATGGCTACCTGCCGTTGCTGGCGCGCGATTCATCCATCTATGGCCAGATCGAAACCGGCATCAGGTCGTACGAGCGCCACTTCGGTCGTCGCCCGAAAGCGATCTGGCTGCCGGAATGCGCGTATCGTCCGGCGTACGTCGCCGAGGACGGGACCACCCGTCCTGGCCTGGAATCATTCCTGGCGGAGCAGGGGATTCGCGTGTTCTTCAGCGAAACCCACACGGTCGAGGGCGGCCGTCCTGTCGGGAAGGCCGCTGGCGACGCCGTTGGTGTCTATGGCGCCATGCCGCGTCGGCAGCTCGTTTCACCGCCGGCCGAGCAGCAGCAGGAGCCAGGGACAACGTTCAAGTCGTACTGGGTTGGTGACGAGCCGGGGCGCGTCGCCGTCCTCGGGCGCAACAACCGGACGGGACAGCAGGTGTGGTCCGGCTCGTTTGGCTATCCCGGCGACGAATGGTACCGGGAGTTCCATCGCAAGGATGGCGTCTCCGGCATGCAATATTGGCGCGTGGGATGGCCGGGCACCGATCTCGGTGACAAGCCGGTCTACAACCCGGAGAAGGCCGCCGAGCGCGTCAAGGACCATGCGGCGCACTTCGTGGGGCTCGTCCGCGACCTGCTGACCGAGTACAAGAAGAACACCGGGGAATACGGCATCATCGCTTCGAACTACGACACCGAGCTGTTCGGGCATTGGTGGTTCGAGGGTGTTGACTGGATCAAGGAAGTGATCCGGGGCCTCGCTGAGACGGAATCGGTCGACCTCACGACTGCGTCTGCATGGGTCGAGGAACATGGCGGGGATGACGTCATGGTGCTGCCCGAGTCGAGCTGGGGCATGGCCGGCACGCACTACACGTGGATGAACGCCGACACCGAGTGGATGTGGGAGCCGATCCATGCGGCTGAGACCCGCATGGAAGAGCTCGTGGCGAAGTACCCGTCGGCGGAAGGCGATCTCCTGCGAGTCCTGAACCAGGCTGCACGGGAGCTGCTCCTGTTGCAGAGCAGTGACTGGCCGTTCCTTGTCACGACGGGACAGGCGAAGGAGTACGCGACGCAGCGCTTCAACGAGCATGTTGACCGGTTCAACTCGCTTGTCGAAATGGCGGATCACGCAGATTCACTCAGCGAGGCCGAGAAGGAAAACCTGGCGGCGCTTGAGGAGCGGGACAATCCGTTCCCGATGATCGATTACCAGGTGTTCGCGGCGCGGCAGGGGCACGCGGAACGGGAGCCTGCTCTGACCTGATTCACGCAGGTTCATAGGCACATGCGAAACGGGGCGCCCATCGGGCGCCCCGTTTCCGTGCATCATCGCAGGCGATCAAGGTGATCATGATCATGCGCACCGCTGTCCCGGATGGAGTGATTCCCACCTTCCGGGCAAGGCGACGTCACTGCCCGGCGCTTTCTCTACTCTCTATACGCGACCAGCACGAAATTGTGCGCCACGAGAGCCGGGACGGCTCCCTGTCAGGAGGCGTCCCGGAAAATGCGTCATTCTGAGGCGGGGGTGCCGGCATTGCCGAGGACAACGACGTTCTCGTCGATGCGTACCGGGGTGCTGCCGCTCCATGGTCCCTGACGCGTGCCCTGGATCCAGGGCTTCTGGAGGAAGCGCTGCACCCAGTAACCGAGCGGGATATAGACCGCGTTCTCCAGCAGGAGCGTCTCCGCCTGGGCATAGAGCTCGTTGCGTTCCGCTTGGTCGAGGGTTGCGCGAGCCTGCATGATGAGCTCGTTGTACGCTGCCGCATCTTCGCCTGGTGTGGCGTCGCCCGAAGCCTCCAGGTCAGGCTCCCAGTTGACCCATCCTGCGTTGTACTCGCTGTCCTGCGCCGCGATTTCGAGGATCGACGGCGTGTCGCTGTCCAACCACCACTGGACAACATCGAACTGTAGCCCGCCGTTATCCTGGCGGAGCGCGGTGATCTGCTCGCGGGTGAGGTTCGTGTTGTGACCGACGTCAAGCCCGGTGTTCTCGTTGATCATCTGGAGCAGTTGCTCCCGCTGGGACATTGCCTCCGGCGTATCCGTCGCGGGTTGGAAGTGAATGATCTCCTGCTGGCTCTCCGGGTCCAGACCGGCCTCGTCGATGAGTGACGAGGCCGCTGCCGGGTCGAACGTCGGCCCTTCCGGAGCCTGATAGTTCGCGATGGTGGCGAGAACCGGTGGGGTGAAGGATGTCGCGGGGACGAACTCCCCGGCCATGATCTCCTCCGCCCAGGCTTCCCGATCGATCGCGTGGGCGATTGCGCGCCGGACGCGGACGTCGTTGAAGGGTTCCTGATGGAAGTCAAGGCTGATCGCGAGCGTTGAGGCATGATCCTCGATGGTGACCAGCTCTTCGGCGAGTGCCGGGTCATTGGTCACGGTTTCGAGCAGCGTCGCCGGAACGTCGGCGAAGGCGAGGGGACCCGAGACGTATGCATCGAGGATGCTCTGGTCGGTCGCGCCGCCAGGCGCAATGTCCCAGACGATCGAAGTGATCGATGGCGAGTGTTCGGCCCAGTAGTGCTCGTTCGGCTCCATGACAATCCGGGTGCCGTCTTCCTGCACGATCCGCCACGGTCCGGCACCTGCCGTCTCCAGGCCAGATGGGGTGTCGAGCTGGTTCAGGTAGGCAGGGTTGATAACGGCCCAGACAAAGGTCGCGAGCCATGATCGAAAGTGACCCAGCGGCTCGGCGAGCGTGATCTCGATGGTCCGGTCGTCGACCGCACGGAAGCCGATGTCCTGCGAGTCGCCGGACGTAAACTCGGTGTATCCCTGCACGGGCGACATGAACCGGGCCATTGGGGCGAGCTGGTGCGGA
>DATGPC010000104.1:0-3763 GCA_035305265.1 Thermomicrobiales bacterium
CAACAGGACGGCGACGGTGCCCGCGTCGGCCATGGCGCGGACGCTCTCCTCGCTGGCGTATTCGAGGTGATCGGCGGAGAGGGCGTTATAGCGGGCGGCGAGCGCGCCACCGCCGAGGTCGGAGAGCTGGTCAGCGTGGAGCTTCACGGGCACGTTGCGATCGCGCGCCGCGTCGAAGAGGCGGGCGACCTCCTCCGGGGTGAAGGCGACGCCCTCGCAGAAGGCGTCGACGGCATCCATGAGGCCCTCGTCTGCAAGGGCCGGAAGCATCTGGTCGATGACGGTGGCGATATAGGCGTCGCGATCGGACTCGCCGGGCGGCATGGCGTGCATGCCGAGAAACGTCGTGGTGACGGTGACAGGTCGTTCATCGGCGAGCCGGCGGGCAACGCGCAGCGATTTCCGCTCGTTATCCGGATCCAGGCCGTACCCGGATTTCACCTCGACCGTCGTGACGCCTTCGGAGATGAGCGCATCGAGACGGGGTAGCGTCTGGTCGAGCAATACATTCTCGTCGGCGGTGCGAAGCTGGCGAACGGAGGATGCAATGCCGCCACCGGCAAGGGCGATCTGCTCATAGCTCGCGCCTTCCAGCCGCATCTCGAATTCGCGGGCACGATTGCCGGCGTAGACGAGATGCGTATGGCAATCGATCAGGCCAGGTGTGATCCAGCGCCCCTGGCAATCCGTGACCGGGGCGTCGCTCGACGGCAGGTCGGCGTCCTCACCGATCCAGGCGATCCGGTCATCCTGCACGGCGATCGCGCCCCGCTCGACCACGCCGAGGCCGGGATGCCCCGCGGCGAGCGTGGCAATCCGGGCGTTCCGCCAGACATGGTCGAATCCGGGTGATGAGGTCACGCCATCGTGCCCTTTCGATCAGGTATCTCGCTGTGGTTAACACCATCGATGGTACCTCATTCCGCTGAGAAGATCGTTGTTTTCTGCGGTGGAGGGTGTCCTCATTGACACATGCGCCAAGCCACCGTTTGATGTGCCTGTACATATTCGAAGCATGCGGGAGAAGAACAGGGTGAAGATCTACGTTTCGGTGGACATCGAGGGCGTGAGTGGCGTGGTGCACGCCGACATGATGATGCCGTCGCAACCGGAATACGGCCGCGGACGGCGGCTGATGACACAGGATGCGAACGCGGCGATCGACGGGCTGGTGGAGGCGGGCGCCGAGTACATCCTCGTCGCCGATGGGCACGGCCCGATGCGCAACCTCCTCATCGAGGAGCTGCACGAGCGGGCGCACCTGATGACCGGGACCGGCGACGCGCGGGATGCGTGCCAGCTCGAAGGGGCGAACAGCGAATCGTTCGACGCTGCCGTGTTCATCGGCTACCACGCGATGGCGAGGACGCAGGGGGCGATCCACCCGCACACGATCGCCGGAGCGGTGGTCTCGGAGATCCGCATCAATGGGGTGCCGCATGGTGAAACGGGGATCAATGCCGCGGTGCTGGCGTCGCTGGGCATCCCGACCGTGATGGTGACCGGAGACCAGGCGACCGTCCGCGAGGCGCGGGAATTCCTTGGAGAGAACATCGAGACGGTACAGGTCAAGGAGGCGCGCGGCCATAACGCCGCGATCTGCCGGCCATTGAAAGAGTGTTACGCCGACATCACGGCGGCGGCGAAGCGCGCCGTGGCGAACATCGACGCGGTCCAGCCATACGCCCCTGAGGGACCGTGGACGCTGGAGATGGACTTCAACACGATGGCGCAGTGCAACCGGGCGTCACGCACTGCAAACGTCGAGCGAACAGGCCCGCTCTCGATCGTGGTGCATGGCGAGGATCCGTGGAGCCAGTACCAGGCACTGTGGGCGGCGATCCGGGCGGCGCTCTACGAGCCGGCGGAATGGCTTCGATAATCCGAGCACGATGAAGGGAGGGCGACATGCCCTCCCTTTTCTCACCTCTTCGCTGACGCCTCGAGCCTACACCTGCGATCGGGCGGCGGAATCGTCGCGGTCGTCATACGCCGGTCGGGTCTGCGTCATGAGGGTGGCACCGATCTCGAGCAAACCGAGGATCAGGTGCGGCCAGTAGACGTCGTCGGAGAAGCCGAAGATCCAGGGGGATGCCGCGAGCAGGACGCCCGCCACGAGGTCGATCAGCAGGTGCGTCGGCATCGGGATGACTCTGGCGACGCCCAGCTCGTAGTCCGTCAGCAAGCTGTAGACGATGGTGCCGGCGCCGAGGATGATGGGGATCCACTGTTCCGCACCGCCATCGGCGAACCCGAATATCCAGGGAGCAATGATGAGAAGCGCACCCATGAGATAATCGATAACCCCGTGAATCCTGGTCGGAATAACACGCATGGTACGCTCCTTCGTTCCTAAAAACCCATCAGGCATTGTGATCCATTGCCCGCGTCGTCCTGACGCACGGTTCATGCCTGACCGAACAGGTCACTGAAGCGGCGTGCAGACGCGATGGACGCTACGAGCCCGATCCGGTCTTGCGCTCCATGTCGAGATTCAGCTCTGTCTCACCGTGCGGGAGCCACATCGGGAGCGGGCGCTCGGAAAGAGGCTCGGGCGTGTCGTCAAGGACCATGACCTGACCGGTTTCGGCGGAGCGGATGGACTTCGTCACGATCTCCATGTTGCGGATGCTCTGGTTCAGTGTGCCGACGATCGGCTCGCCGTGGACGATCGCCTCATGGAAGTTGCGGAACTCGCCATAGAAGCCGCCATCCTGGTTCGGGAAGGAATACGTCTCCGTGCCGTCCTCGCGATGCACGACGACATCCGTCCCTTCGATGACCATCGTGCCTTCGGTGCCGTAGATGCGCATGGCGTTCGATTCTTGCGGCACGAAATGCTCCGGCTCGGTGTCGATGTAGGAGCCGATGGCGCTGCTCACGAACTTCATGGTGATGATGAGGTCGGACGGGCCGTTGAAGATGTTGTTGGCGTCCTGCACCTCGGCCGAAAGTCGCTGGACATCGCCCATGAGCATGCGGATCTGCGCGATCTGGTGGACGCCGCCGTCGAGATGGACACCACCGACGTACTCGCCATCCTGTCGCCATTTGGTACCGGAGAACTCACCGTCCCGCGGCAGCATCTGCGAGGCCTGGCGATAGGCCATCATGTGGACCCGTCCGAGCGCGCCCTGCTCGATCAGGTGCTTCGCCCAGCGGACGTTGTCCCGGTAGAAGTAGTTCTCGGCGATGAGGAACGCCTGGTCCAGATGGGCGGCAGCCGTCTCGATAAGCGAACGCGCCTCGGGCTCGTCCGGGCCGGGCGGCTTCTCGCAGATCACATGCTTGCCGGCTTCGAGGGCAGCGCGCGGCACCTCGACCTGCAACGGGATCGGGAGGGAGATGAGGACGGCGTCGACATCCTCGCGCCCCAGCAGTTCCTGGTAGTCGGCGGTGTAGTTGGCCATGTCGGCGCCAGAGTACGAGGCGAAGTGCTCTGCATGCGAGCGATCCGTATCGGCGAAGGCCGTGATCTGGAACCGGTCAGTCATCTGCTTCAGCGCGGGCCAGTGCAGCTTCTCGACGGCGAGGCCGGTGCCGATAACGCCGAGGCGGATGGGTGTGCTTGCCATTAAGGTCCTACTCCTGTCGTGAGGCGATCGCCAGTTTTTCCATGACCCATCACTCTCACGAAGCGTGCCTCCATGGGGCACGGGAGGGATCAGCCGGCATTTTCGAGTCACGGGAACCTGTTGCGAAGCGTCGACGTCATGTACGCTGGGAAATACAGGGACCACAACTGTCAAGCTGGCATTGTCCG
>DATGPC010000105.1:0-2381 GCA_035305265.1 Thermomicrobiales bacterium
ACCAGGGTCCCCGTCCCAAATACCGAACACCACCCCGGGAGGAGCCGTTGGCTGGACGGCTCCTCCCTTCTCTTTTCCTGACACACAATCGTCACACCCGGAACCTATCCTTGGCCGCGGACACGCATCGCTTTCCGCCCGCAAGGAGGTTTCCCCATGGGCGTCTTCGCCCGGACCCGATCCATCGGGACAGCTGCCGCCGTCATCGCCTCGCTTATGACAGTCGCCTACGCCGGCATGAAGGTCGTCATGGCTATCCGCGGCGAGCTCGGTCTCCCTGGCTTTCCACCCAAGCCCACCTCGGACACGACCAACCCGGATATCGCCCGTAACGAGTGGACGCTGGCGCTGCTGGGTCTCGTGGCGGCAGGAATCGCCGCATTCACGCTCCTGCCCGTAGCTCGACGAGTGCCGCGCTGGCTGCTCGCGTGCGCGGTGTGGGCGGCCGGTGTATCGCAGGCGTTCGGCGCGATCGGCATGACGCTCCGCGCCACGCGGATCATGCCTGATCTCGGGCCGGAGCCAACCGGTTGGACGACATGGGCCGTTCTCCTCGTCCTGGACATCGGCGCGGTTGCCTGGATCATCCTCGGCTGGAACGTCGCGAGGCGTGATGCGGTCATCCTCACCAGCCCGCGACGGATGATGGCGGAGGAAGAATGGCAGTCCCGTTGAGACGCCCCGTCCGGATCGAACCGGCCACCCGACCGAGCATGCTCGCCGCTCTGTGGGGCATCGTTTTCGCCATCCCGCACATTGTCTGGGGGCTTGGCTGGTGGCAAGAGGCATTGAGATTCAGCCTCGGACTGCGGGTCGGGCCGGAAGAGGAACGGGTGATCATCGATCCCGGATTCATCCTGTCGTCGCTCTGGGGTGTGGCGGCGCTCTCGCTCGCCGCATGCGGCATTGCCCTTTCCACCGTTCAGCCATGGGGCCGACGCCTTCCCCAATGGATGCCTGTCGCCGGTGCATGGGGCGTCGCTCTCGTACTGGCGATCCGCGGGCTCGTGTTTCCCGGCATCCTGGGTGGATTGGCAATCGAAGCGGACCTGATCCCGCTCGGGGACGACTCGGATCCGGCCTGGAACCGGTGGAATATCGTCCTGTGGTCGCCATGGTTCCTGCTCGGATCGGTCCTATTTGCAGGCGCTGCCCGGCATGCCGCCATTGAGGCCAAATCCACCTGATCCCGGCACGGCTCATGCTCAGATGACCACATCACGACGAAGGCGACGAAGGGTCAGGATATGGGCGCGGAAGACGGCTTTCGCCAACTGATCGAGCGACGAACAGCCGAGTTGAGGGAAAGTATCCCGGCAGATCGCGAGGCGGCGGTGCGCGCGATCGTCCGCGCGCAGGAGGGTATCCCGCGTGCCGATCCTGCGCCGGACATCATTACCGGCCGACAGGTTCCCAACCTCGGCGGGAACCGGGCGCTGCAGCTTTCCCTCACGCGCGAAGGGTCCGGGCATACCCGCAATCACGCGACGGCGGCATGGGCGCAGTGGTTCCTGGCCCAGTGCGACCGGCTTGCGGAGGCGGAGATCCTCCTCACCCATTGCGAGACCGGTTTCATGCAACTCGCCGACAGCGGCGAGGGCGCGTTCGACGCCTGGATCACGACGAAGCTGTCGCCAGCGACGTGGCAGGAGCGGGAGGGCATCGACTGGTGGGCGAAGCGGCTGGAGAGCCGGTCCGAGCCGCTGGACGATCCAGCATCCCGGGTGGCGGCGATGGCGTACCAGCTTGCCTGGCCGCCGGACGCGGTGATCGGTGGCCGTACGGCGCGCGAGTGGCGAGACATCCTCGTCGCGCTGATCGGCGTCGTGCAGGCGAGCCGGGACCAGGGAAAGGTCGCCGAGGTGGTGTCCATGTCGGAATTGGCGTCCATCGTGGCCCGGACGCTGGACGCGAGCGTCGACGACATCGAGGACGCGCTGTCGGCATTCACGGTCAGCGAGGAAAGCGCTCACTGGCACGCCGCCGTCCCGGGCGTCGCGGCCGCGCCGCTGATCAGGACCGGGCCGGGCCGGATCGTGCCGTCATGGTACGGGTTGACGACCGAGCCGCTCCTGTTCCTGACGCGGGAGCTGCGACGGCGCGACCCGGAGGGCTACCACAATGCGGCGCACCTGCGGGAGGCGGCGTTCCGGCAGGATCTCTACGGGCTGTTCGCGGACAAGCGTTTCGTAACCAGCGAGAACCGGCTTCGGCTGCGGCAGGATGCCGGGCATCTCCGGACCGATATCGACGCCGCCATCTTCGACCGGAAGACCGGGACGCTGGGTCTCTTCGAGCTGAAATCACAGGACCCGTTCGCGCGGTCGGCGGCAGCGCTGGCACGGCAACGGGAGAACCTGCTCTACGCGAACCGGCAAATC
>DATGPC010000106.1:0-9560 GCA_035305265.1 Thermomicrobiales bacterium
CTCGGGATGCTGACGGTCGTGACCGGCGTGGCGGGGTCCGGCAAGAGCTCGCTCATCCACGGCTACCTGGCCACTCATGAGGGTGTCGTGATCGCGGACCAGTCGGCGATCCGCGGCTCGCGGCGGAGCAACCCGGCGACGTACACGGATCTGCTCGGCCCGATCCGCACCGCGTTCGCGAAGGCGAACGGCGTCAAAGCGTCGCTCTTCAGCGCGAACTCCGAGGGCGCCTGCCCGAACTGCAACGGCCTCGGCGTGGTCTACATGGACCTCGCGATGATAGCCGGGGTGTCGACCACCTGTGAGGTCTGCGAGGGCAAGCGGTTCACGCCGGAGGTGCTGGAGTACAAGCTGGACGGGAAGAACATCAGCGAGGTCCTCGACATGTCGATCTCCGAGGCGCGGGAATTCTTCACCACCGGCAAGCCGAAGACGATCCTCCAGCGGCTGGATGACGTCGGGATCGGCTACATCACGCTCGGCCAACCGCTCAACACGCTCTCCGGCGGCGAGCGCCAGCGGTTGAAGCTGGCGATCAACATGGCGAAGAAGGGCGCAATCTACATCCTCGACGAACCGACGTCGGGCCTGCACCTCGCGGACGTCGACCGGCTGCTCGCGCTCCTGAATCGACTGGTGGAGGACGGCCACACGGTCATCGTGATCGAGCATCACCAGGCGGTGATGGCGCACGCCGACTGGATCATCGATATGGGGCCTGGCGCGGGGCACGACGGTGGTCGCGTCGTCTTCGAGGGGCCGCCGGCGAAGCTGGTCGAGGAGGCGAAGACCCTCACCGGTCAGCATCTCGCGGAATACCTCGGCGTACCGGTCTCGTAAACAGCAGAACGCGCAAAGGGTCGCCGTGCCGGGCGGCCCTTTTTCGTGTTTGGGTCGCTTGTGGGCGCCTGTAATATGGACGAAGCAAAGCCGCTCACGCCGCATCGTCGCGCTGTCGATCCACGACCTGGTCATCGCCATGACAACGGAAGCCCGCTGGCACCTCGAGTCCACGGGGCCCGGCACTCCGATCGTTGGACGATCTTCGGAGCGGGCCCTGCTGCGCTCGTTGCTGGACGCTGTGGAGCAAGGGGACGGCCGGCTCTGCATCATCGGCGGCGAGGCGGGCATCGGCAAGACGACGCTGGTTCGCGATGCCATCCGTATCGCGCGCGATCGCGGGATGCACGTGCTCGGCGGGCAATGCTACGACCTGACGGCCACGCCACCGTACGGGCTATGGCTCGACCTTGCCGGGAACCACGCGCTCGGGGACGACACCGGCGTTTCGCTGCGGCTCCCGGAAATGTTGGCGCGGGCACATCCGAAGGGCATCACGAACCAGGCGGAGGTCTTCGGCGAGGTGCGTCGGTTCCTGGCCGAGGTGTCCTCAAGCCGGCCCGCGTTGGTCGTGCTGGAGGATGTCCACTGGGCGGACCCGGTGAGCCTCGAGCTGATGCGGACGATCGCCTCTCATCTCGAGCGACTGCCGGTGTTCCTCCTCGCGACCTACCGGGAGGACGAACTGACCCGGAGCAGCGCCCTCTACGCGCAGCTTCCCGCGCTGGTGCGGGAGTCGCGCGGGGAACGGATCGATCTCGCCCATTTGAACCGGGACGACCTTGGCGCGATCGTGGACGCCTCCTGCCCAATAGAGCCAGCGGACCGGGAGCGGCTGGTCGACTTCCTCGTCGAGCACTCCGACGGGAATCCGTTCTTCGCGCTCGAGCTGATCCGGGCGCTGGAGCAGCGAGGAAGCAACGGCGGGCTGTGGCAATCGGACAACGGCTGGATCCTCGGGGACCTGGGCGGGCTGGTGGTGCCCTCGCTGATCCGGAACATCATCGACAACCGGGTAGAGCGGCTCGAAGAAGCGACGGGACTGGACATCCGGCAGCGCCTGGAGCTGGCGGCGGTGATCGGCCCGGACGTCTCGCTCGACCTGTGGCGGGAGCTTGCCGGGGCAGACGAGGCGTCGATGCTGCAGGTGGTCGAAGTCGCGGTGGATCGGCATCTCCTCCTCGCCGCTCCCGACGGCACCCGCGTCCAATTCGTCCATGCCCTCACCCGCGAGGCGTTGTACGAGCGGATCCTGCCCCCGCGCCGGAGAATGCTGCATCGGGAGATCGCCGAAGCGCTGATCGCACATCACGATGCAGACCCGGACGCGGTCGCCTACCACTTGCGGCAGGCAAGTGACCCACGCGCCGCCGAGTGGATGATCCGCGCGGGCGAGCGCGCCCAACGAGCCTACGCATGGCTGACGGCGTGGGAGCGATTCGCGTCCGCGGCCGACATCCTGGCCGATGTTCCCGGGCAGGAGTACCTGCGCGCCCGGTTGCTCTACCGATGCGGGCGGCTGGTTCGATACGCGGACGCATCACGCGGGATCGAGGGACTGCGGCTCGCTCAGCGTCTCGCTGAGGCCGGCGGGGAGCATGCGCTGGCGGCGGACGCGTTGTATTCCCAAGGTCTCCTGCAATGCTTTGCCGGTAGCTGGCATGGCGCAATCGAGATCATGGAAGACGGCATTCGGCGGCTGGAGACGATGACGGCCGACGACATCCAGGAGGAAAATTCCGCCGTGGCGTGGCTGGCGGATGCCCTCCCGTCGATCAGTGAACCGACCGCCGCCGGGGTGGATCGAAGGGCCAACCGGCTTGCAGACGCGGGAATCAGCCATCGTCGCGGCAGTCTGCCGTGGTTCCTCGCGCACACGGGGCGGTTCGATGATGCCGTCCGGGAAGCCGAGTCGTTCCTGGCGCATGTGGAGCCGGGCGTATCGGGGCCGTTGGTGCAATCGGCGGCCGGGCACGCCACGTTCGGACTGGCGATCGCCCAGGCCGGAACCGGCGATCCTGCCGGCGCCCGGGAGGCGTTTGTCGACGCGCGGCGGATCTATGGCGAGATCGATCACCATGCCGTGATCGCGTTCACCTGCCTCATCGAACTGCAGGATGTCGCGCTCCGATACCGGACGACTGATCTCGAGGGACGCGAGCGTCTCGCCGGTGAGGCCGAGGAATCGCTCCAGCGGGCCGGCGGGGCATTGCCGGCCGGGCTGTCACCAGCCATCGCCCGGATCCCGTTGATGTGGGTCGAGGGGCGATGGGATGAGGCGAAGCGCCTGGCCGCCGAAACCGGGAATACCGGCACCTATGTCCTTTCCCGGACGATCGCGATGCCGATCGCGCTGATCTCCTTCCACCAGGGTAAAGCCGAGGACGTCCGCCAGCACATCCGTCGGATCCTTCCACGCGGCCCGGACGCGGAGCCCGGATCGGCGGTCCTCTGGGACGCATTGCAACTCCAGGTACTGGCGTTCGAGATGGTGCTGGATGCAGGCGATCGTCCGCTGGCAGAGCGATGGCTCGACGCGAACCGGCGCTGGCTGGACTGGAGCGGCTCGGTGCCCGGGCAGGCAGAACACTGGACGGCACAGGCTCGGCTCGCGCTGGCGGATGGGAACCTGGACGCTGCGACGGAGTCTGCGCACCGGGCGGTCGCGGTTTCGACGGATCCGTTCCAACCGTGGGCACGGATCGATGCGCTCAGGATTCGGGGCGTCCTTGCCGCCCGTCGCAAGCAGATCGACGCGGCAGGCGAGGATCTTGAAGAAGCGTTGTCCCTCGCGGACGCCTGCGGATCGCCGTTCAGACGAGCACAGGTGCTGGTTGACCAGATCGAGACGGGCTCGGCGGACGAAACCGGGCGTCTCGAGGACGCACGGGAGATCGTGACCCGGCTCGATGCCGCGCCCCTCCTCTCGAGGATCGCCTTGCTCACCCCGCGCGATGCGCCGGCCTTCGGCCTGACCGAACGGGAGATGGACGTCCTCCGGCTGGCGGCGGAGGGGCTGACCGACATGGCAATCGGCGAGCAGCTCTTCATCAGCCATCGCACCGTGAGCCAGCACCTGCGGTCGATCTACGGCAAGCTCGACGTCCGCTCACGCGCGGCGGCGACGCGGTTCGCGATTGAGCACGGTCTGCTATGACAAATTCTACGCAGACGCGAGTGACGAGGCGGTTTGCGTAGTTCTGTGGATGTGCGGGCCCGGGAAGGACCCTAATGTACGGGATGCCGGCATCGACTTCGTCCCTCGAATCCCGAACCAGGAGAGTCCTTCCATGTATCGTCGCATCCACCACACGCTGCACCTCGTTTTCATTTTGGGACTACTGGCGCTGGCGACCGCATTGCCCGCGTCCGCCCATGACACCCGCGAGCAGGTCACCCTCGCCGACGACCCGACCTCATGCATCGTCGACGTCAAGGGCGAGGTCCTCGGCTCGACACCGTCGGAGATCGAGGGCTACTCGCTGGTCAGCGCCCGCGTCACCTTCGCCCCGGGCGGCACGCTCGGCGCGCACATCCATCCCGGCACGCTGGTCGCCACCGTCGTCGAAGGCTCGCTGGGGTTCACCCTGATTTCTGACGCCCAGATGGACATCAACCGCGCACCGGCAGCGGACGGCTCCCGCGCCACGGACGTCGCGATGCCCGGCGAGGAAGTGGCGCTGCAGGTGGGTGACGGGTTCGTGGAGACCGGTATGGTCCACAGCGCCCGCAACCTGTCCGATGGGCCGACCGTCGTCATCATTTCGGGGATCATCGAGACTGGCCAGCCGCTCACACAATGCGTCGCCCAATAGATCCGCCTCTCCCCTCCTCCCGGCACAACGCCGTGCCGTGACTATGCCCGAAGGTCGCCCCACTACGGGCGGCCTTCGGCGTGTCTTGCGCACCTCACCACATCCGCAAACAGGCTAGACTTAGGCGTTATCAGGGCACCACAGGATGGATATCGATGGGGAGAGGGAAGGTAGATGAGCCCGAAGCCGAACGCGCGGACCATTCGCACCCGGCGGCAGATCCATGATGCGCTGCTTGCGCTGGCAGAGGATCACGACGTCGCATCGATCAACGTCCACCAGGTGACCCGGGCGGCCGGGTTGAACCGCACGACCTTCTACCTGCACTACAGCGACATCGATGCTCTTATCCACGCCGTCATCGACGAGCTGATGGAGCGTCTCAACGAAGGGGGACAACAGTTGCTCTCCCGCGCCGGAGAGCCCGATGATGAATGGCAGGAGACCTTCTTCCGCACCATCGGGGAGCATCGCAACCTCTTCCTCAGCTTGTTCCGCAGCACCCGGCAGGACCTCATCGTCGGGCGGCTGCTGGAGGTTCACCGGGACTGGTTCACCGCTCGCTGGCGCCAGCTGGGACACGACGATCCCGACGATGGTGTCCCGATCGAGACCCGCGCCACCTTTGCCGCGTATGGGGTCCACGGTTTGACCGTCGACTGGCTGGAACGTGGCCTTCCCGAGCCGCCGGAAACGGTCTGCGCCTGGGCGATGAACCTCGGCACACGTCTCGTCAACAGGGCCTGAAGTCACCCCAGGGCGCAACCGGAGCGGCATTCCCGGCGTTGCATGGACATGAACCGTCTCATGAAAGGGGCCTTAGTCCATGAACCGCCGCACCTTTATCGCCGCGCTCACCCTGACGCCCGTTGTGGCCCGTATCCCGGGGCCGGAATCCGTCTGGCCCCATGCCGAGCGCCGGTTCAGGCTGGCCCGAAGCACCGACCATGACGGCTGGATCCAGGTCAAGGTGCAGCTCGCGTTGACGGAACGGATCGCCCGGGGCATCCGTAACCAGGAAGCGCATGACCCCTTTGACGGCCTGGTCGGCGAGTTCTACATCGACGATGCGCACCCGGTCGAGATCCCCGGGCACCTGCCGGGAACGCTGACGACCTACGAGACAATTGTTGGGGTCGCGGCGGCGCGAGGCGTCATCCATACCGGCGGGTTCCGCCGGGGGCGCTATGTCTGGACGGTGCGGGTCGGCGGTGACGTGTCGTGGGCCATCGAGGTCGCGGAGTGGATTGCCGCGCTCGAACTCCCGGACGAGGCACGCATTCGCCTCGCCCCGGACCTCCTCGAGACACTGCTGCCGACGGAGGATGACTTCAGCATCGAGGTCCGGATCGACGAATCGTAACCGGACCGCTGGCCTGCGCGCTGCGGTATGGTTAGCGCATTCATGATCCGCCCGGCATGGTCCGGGAAGCGCGTGGCGAGGAGGGACCGGCAATGCAAAGCGTCAGGGCCGTGTTCCGCTGGATCGCGAATACGCCCCTCGTGCGGAGCCTCCGCTTTCGGCTGATCGGCATCGTGCTGCTCGCGTCGTTGCCGACTATTGCGTTGCTCTTCATCACCGCATCACAACAGCGTACCGAGGCACTCGAGGCAGGGCAGGACGAGGTCGTCCGCCTCGCGCGGCTCGCCGCCAACGACCAGGGTCGCGAGATGGACCGCGTCCATCGCGAGCTCTCCCTCCTCAGCCGGCTCCCGGAAGTGCAGGGAGACGACCGGTCACAATGCACCGAGTTCTTCCAAACGCTCGTCAACGACCCGGACAACGCCATCTACGTCGACCTCCGGGTCATCGACCGCGACGGCAATACCGTTTGCCGGAGCTCTGCCTCGAACCCGCTCGGCGAGGACGTCGCGGAGCGGCCATTCATCAAGGCCGCGCTGAACGGCACGCAGTTCACCGTGGGCGACTACCGCATCTACAACGGCCGCGCCATCATCTCCTTCGCCGCCCCGGTACGGAGCGGCACGGAGATCGACCGGGCGATCGTGGCGACCTTCGACCTCGCCGGCCAGAGCACCTACCTGACGCAGACGGCCTTGCCTGAAGGCGCCGTGTTCCGGGTCGTCTCGGACGACGGCACGTTGTTGCTGCAACGACCGATCCAGGACGACGTCACAATCGGGGATTCGGTGCTCGGGACGCCGGCAGTCGACGCCTCGCTTGGCCGGGTGGAATCGACACCAGTCCCCGGCGCGCGCAGCTCGATCGTGGAGGACGACAATGTGCTCTCCGCCGTCGCGCCCATATCCGTCAGCGGCACCACGTCGATCGACGCCAACGCCTACATCATCGTCGAGCTGCCGGAGGCGGCCATCGTCCAGAGCGCGAACGACGCCTTCAGCGACAACCTCGGGAAGCTGGGCGTCGCCGTGGCGGTCGTCATCCTCGCCGCGTGGGTCAGCGCCGACCTCTTTGTCGCCCGTGACGGCGAGACGCGAAAGTCCATCGTCGCCGAGCTGTACCACGGATTCTCCTCGGGAGCAGTCGAGCACCTCGACAGCATTGTCGCGCCGGACTTCACCGACCACAGCCCGTCGCCGGGACAGGCAAAGGGCATCGACGGTTTGAAGCAGACCATCGCCGCGTTCCGGCTCGCATTCCCGGACGGTGAGATCGTGCCGCGGGAGATGCTGGCGGACCGGGACAAGGTCATCGCGCGGGTCTCCCTCACGGGGACCCACGTCGGGGAGTTCCAGGGAATTCCGCCCAGCGGGAAGCGGATGATCGCCGACGGGATGGAGACCTTCCAGTTCCGGGACGGCGTCATCGCCGAGAGCTGGAGCATGTTCGGGCCGCTGGTCGAGCTGAAGAAGCTGGAGACCCCGGTGGAGCGCGCGGAAACGCGGCAGCGGCGGCCGACGCTCCTGCAGCGGGTGTTCGGGCGCTTCCGGCGTGGGAACGGCCGGGACGAGGCGGACGAGGAGCGGGAGGATGTCGCATGATCCTCCTCGACAGCGCCGCTCACGCGAAGGTGAAAGGGCATCGGGACGAGAAGCGGGAGGTGCAGGCCGTCTCGCAGACCCTGCCCTTCCTGTGGCGTCGAACGCGTCACGCCGGCTGGTTCCGGTTCCTGCGCATCCCCCGGTGGATGTATCGCGGCTATACCCGCAACCAGGCCGGTGACCTCGCCGCCAGCATCGCGTACCACGCCCTGATCGCGATGGTCCCGATCTTCTTCCTGCTCGTCGGTGTTGGCGGACTCTTCCTCCGCAACGATGACGTCATGTCGGCGGCGACTCGGGGCATCCAGCGGATCTTTCCGGAGGGGTCCGGCTCGACGGAGGCGTTCCGGGCGGCGCTGGAGGCGCGGCAGAACAGTGGCCTCGTCAGCCTCGTCTCGTTCATCGGCTTCGCGTGGGTCGGGACCGGGCTGATCAGCTCGATGGCCCGCGGCATGAACCGGATCTACGGCGTCCGCAACCCGAGCTTTATCGTGGAAAAGCAGCGCGGATTCGTCGTCATCATGCTTTTCCTGCTCTTCTTCATTATCTCGGTGCTGGCGTCGGTGTTACCCACGTTCCTGCTGCTGCTCGACCTGCCGGACGTGGTGGACGAGTTCTTCCTGACGTCGCGGTTCAACCAGCTGGTGGCGTACTCCGTCGCACTGGTCTCGACGTTGATGCTGTTCCTGGTGATCTACCGGATCGTGCCGAACGCGCGGCAGACCCTGGCGGATGTCTGGCCAGGAACGCTGGTGGCGAGCGTGCTCTTCTTCGCGCTGGTGCAGGTCTTCCCGATCTACACGCAGCTCGTCGGCGGCGTGAACCGGTATGGCCAGCTGCTCGGCCTCATCACCCTTATCGTCGTCGCGCTGTTCTTCCTCTCCCACGTTATCCTGTTCGGCGCGTATATCAACGCGACGTGGCAACGGAACCGGGCGCGGCGGGCACAGGAAGCCCGGATGCGGAAAGCTCGGGAAGACGACGATATCGTCACCGCGGAAGAGCTTGCGAACGGGACGTAAGGGAACCTATAGTGGGACCCCGACGTTTCTATGCACACCAGGGCATGCGACCCATAGGGGAGAATTCGAGAGGAGAACCCGTGCGCAGGATCGGGTTGACGCTGTTCATACGGGGCATGATCGGCATCGCGGCGCTTTTCTCGTTCGTGTTGCCGGCGCTGACCGTGGAGCTGAACGCGGACCGGGGGCTCGTCAACGTCGATGTCAGGCTCGGTGACGCGGTGACGACGATGTTGACCAACGGCGAATGGCCCGCCGTGGTGCTCGGGGCGATTGGGACGTTCATCGTGTCGCGGGCGGCGGTCCGGTTCCACACCATGGATGCCGACCGCAGCCGCTGGCTCTTCACGGTCGGGACCGCCCTGTCCCTCGTCTTCCCGTGGCGGGTCCTTCACGCCCACGACCAGGTCTTCCTTGCATCGGGAACCGCGGCAACCGCCGCGCCTCACCTGGCGCTCGGCCTCACCGTCCCGATCGGGTGTTTCCTGTGCATCACCGGCGTGAGCTGGCTCATGCGAATCCAGGCCCCGATGCCCTCGCTGCAGGCCACTACTTAAGGTGATCATGATCACGCTCAATTGCACCAACGCTCAAGGTGGCCAAGTTTTTCGACTATAGGGGAACCTGGCCATCTTGGATTTTGGCCCCTCGACGAGGTCAGATGGTGGCGACGGAGCCGCCGTCGACGCGCCAGTTGGCGCCGTTGACGAAGGATGCCCGCTCGGAGCAGAGCAGCGCGATCACCGGGGCGACCTCGTAGGCCTCGCCGCGTCGCTCCAGCTCGATCCCCGGCCGCTCCTCCTCCAAGAAGGTTGCGATCGCCTCCTCGAAGCTCACGCCCATCTCCTGCGCTCGCTGCTCCATCATTGCATCCGTCATGGGGGTGGCGATGAACGCCGGCGAGACCGCGTTCACGAGG
>DATGPC010000107.1:0-2714 GCA_035305265.1 Thermomicrobiales bacterium
CGGCTGGCGGCTACGCTCGCGCAGGGCGAGGCCAACCAGGTGAACATCATGGCGGCGGCGACCGGTCGGGTCGTTACGGCGGCCTAACCGCGAAGGATTTCTGGACATGACGTCAACGCCCGGGAGCACCGCGAAGATTGACGGCGACGCGCACGACTACGGCAGGAGCGCGCTGGATCTCCTGATCCGGTTCCAGAGCTACTTCGTGCTCCTGCTGATCCTCATCCTGGCCGCCATTCTCTCGCCCGAGCGGAACGGTGAAAACGTCTTCCTCGACAGCCGGAACCTGCTGAACATTATCCGCTTCGCCTCGGAGAACGGCATCATCGCGATCGGAATGACGCTCGTCATCATTACCGGTGGAATCGACCTCTCGGTCGGCGCCGTGCTGGCTCTTTGCGCCGTCGCGTCCGCCGTGACGATGATGCAATACGACTTCGGCGTGCCGCTGACATTGCTCACCGTCCTCGCGATCGGCACCGCGGCCGGGCTCATCAACGGCGTCGTCTCCACCAAGCTCCGGTTGCAGTCGTTTATCACGACGCTGGCGACGATGAGCATCGCGCGCGGAGTGGCGTCGCTCTGGGCGGACGGCTACGCCGTCCCCCTCGCTTACGGCGACGGTGAAAACCTCGCGCCGCCGCTCTACCGCACGCTCTTCGCGGGCAGCGTCCAGCTAGGCGAGCTGTCCATCCCGGTGCAGGTCTTCTATTTCCTCGGCATCGCCCTCATCGCGTCATTCGTGCTCCGCCGGACCCGTTTCGGTCGACACATCTACGCGGTGGGAGGCAACGACACCGCCGCCCGGTTCTCGGGCATCAACGTCGACCGGGTACGGATCGCCGTTTTCGCCATCACCGGGTTCCTCGTCGGCGTCGCGGCGTTGCTCCACTCCGCGCTCGTCAGCCAGGGCAGCCATATCGATGGGCAAGGCTACGAGCTGAACGCGATCGCCGCCGTCGTCATCGGCGGCACCAACCTGATGGGCGGCGTCGGCACGATCGGCGGGACCGTTATCGGCGCGCTGATCCTGCAGGTCCTCGACAACATCCTCGGCCTGCGCAATGTCCAGTCGGAATACCAGGCCATCCTCAAGGGGGTCATCATCGTTGTCGCCGTCGTGCTCCAACGCCAACGGAGGTAGCCATGTCCGGACGACGGATTCCGGGAAACGTCGTTATCCCGTGCGGGCGGGAGCCACCATAGCTCCCGTCGGCGCAATGCGGGTCACGGCAAGTCGCTCACGGAACCACAGGCAGGAGAACAGGATATGAAACGAACCTCGCGTTTCCAGGCCATCCTCGCCATTTGCGTCCTCGCGGTCGGGTTCAGCCCGCTCATGGTGGCGGCGCAAACACCTGACGCCAGCCCGGCAACATCCGACACCTGCATCATCGGACCGTTCGAGGAGAAGGAAACCTACACGATCGGTATGTCCCAGGCGAACAAGGGTGAGCCCTGGCGCCAGGCCATGAACGACCAGATCGAAGCGGCCGCCGCGCAGTACGACAACATCGAGGTCGTCTTCGCGGACGCGGCACAGGACAACGCCAAGCAGGTCGCCGACGTCGAAGGCTTTATCCAGCAGGGCGTCGACCTCATCATCATCTCCCCGAATGAGGCCGCTCCGCTGACCGACGTCGTCGCCTCCGCGTGCGCCGAGGGTATCCCGGTCATCGTGCTGGACCGCAAGGTGAACGGGGACCAGTTCACGATGTGGATAGGTGCCGACAATACCGTGATTGGTGAGCACGCCGGCGCCTACACCGCGCAGTGGTGCGAGGAGCAGGGCTTCGACCCGTGCCTGATCGGCGAGATCCGCGGACTCGAAGGCTCGACCCCGGCACAGGAACGCGGCGACGGCTTCCGGACCGGACTCGAGGCGAACCCGGCGGCCGAGATCATCGCAAGCCAAAACGCCGACTGGCTGCGCGAACGGGCGATCCCGGTCTCACAGTCGATGCTGCAAGCCAACCCGGACCTCAACGTGATCTACGCGCACAATGACCCGATGGCCGAAGCGGCCCTGATCTCCGCCGAGAACCTCGGCATGGATATGGACAGCATGCTCGTCATCGGTATTGACGGGCTCCCGACACCGGACGGCGGCCTCCGCTCCGTCATCGACGGGCGCATCGACGTGACCTACGTCTACCCAACCGGTGGGCAGGAAGCGGTCGACTGGGCCGTCCGGATCCTGGACGGCGAGCTTCCGCCGCGGGAGATCATCCTCGACACGATCGAGGTGACCCCGGAGAATGCGGAGGAGGTGTACCAGCAATTCGGTGGCGAATAGCCCACTCATTACACGTCTCGTGATGGAATCCGCCCGGCTGGGTCCAGTTCGGGCGGATTCCATTGCAGTTCGTCACACGCAATCAGGAAGGAACGCTTTCGATGACCGTCGCGACGGCACCGACCCGAAAGAAGCTCTACCGTGACGAGGCCACCCGCGCCGTAGCCATGCCCCTCGGCGGGATCGGCACCGGCACGATCGCCCTCGCCGGGGACGGCTCGCTGCGCCAGTGGCAGATCCACAACCAGATCGACCACCTCGCCTGCGTGCCGCAGTCGTTCTTCGCGGTGTGGGCGAGATCGGGCGACGGAGAGCCGGTCGCGAAGGTCCTCCAGTCGCCGGCGCTTTACGGCACCGAGCCGCCGGTGACGCCGCCAAACTCATCCAACGACCACGTCGTGCCGTTGTGCCACCAGCG
>DATGPC010000108.1:0-4579 GCA_035305265.1 Thermomicrobiales bacterium
GATGAGGTCCACGATCGCGTTGATGACGTCTTTCGCCTCGTCGATCAATGGCATCCGCAGCTCATGTCCGGTGTAGTTCGCGGAATGCTCCCAGAATGGCGTCGCCGTCGCCCACGGATTGACGACGCAGACATGGATGTCATCGTCTTCGCCGTGCTGCTTCAGCTCCTGGCGAATCGACGAGCTCAGGAACTGCACGCCGCTCTTGGTCGCGCCGTAGATCCCGTAGTACGGCACCGCGACCTTCCCCGCGATCGACGCGATGTTGATCAAGGTTCCCCGACGATGCTCCCGGAAATGCTGCATCGCGAGGTAGCTGCCGTTCAGCACCCCGATCAGGTTCGTTTCCACGACCCGGATCTGGTCCTCGAGCGGGATCTCCGTGAAGGGTCCGATGGCGCCAACCCCGGCGTTGTTGATCCAGACGTCGATGTGCCCGAACTCCGCGATCGCGCGGTCATGGACGTGCCGCATATCGTCGATGCTCGCGACATCGGTCGGGACCGCGATCGAATGCTTGATCTCCTCGGCCAGCTCAGCGATCAGGTCTTCCCGCCGGGCGGCCAGCACCAGGTTGTAATCCTGTCCCGCGAGGACCTGAGCCACGCCCTTGCCAAAACCGCTGGAGGCGCCGGTGATGACGATGGTCCTGGTCATGGTGTGCTCCTCGCATATCCCAAAAAGAGTATGTCCGGACATACAGCAAGCGGCGGGCCGTGATGGCCCGCCGCCTGGCAAGAAGCGTCTTTTGAGCCCCTGCGGGGCGCGAAAGTGTTCTGCTACGCCGGTCGTCCGCGATGTAGCCGCCCTACTGCAGGAGCGTGACCGCGCCTTCGGACGCCTGCTGCACGAGGTGCGCGTACTTCGCGAGCACGCCCTGCTTGTAGCGCGGCTCCGGCTGGACCCACTCCTCGAGGCGCTGCCGAAGCTCCTCCTCCGGGATCTCCAGGTTGATCTCGCGCTTCTCGACATCGATCGAGATCGTGTCGCCCTCGCGGATCGCCGCAATCGGGCCGCCAACGAACGCCTCGGGCGAGACATGCCCGATCATCAGGCCGCACGTGGCACCGCTGAATCGACCATCGGTCATCAACGCCACCGACTGGCCTAACCCCTGACCGACGATGGCGGCGGTGATGCCGAGCATCTCCTGCATACCGGGGCCGCCCTTCGGGCCCTCGTAGCGAATGACGACGATATCGCCCGCGACGATCCGGTTATGCAGTACAGCATCCGCCGCGTCCTCGGCCGAATCGAAGACCCGGGCCGGTCCGGAGAGCTTCATCGGCTCGTAACCGAAGAGCTTGACCACGGCGCCATCCGGGGCGAGGTTGCCCTTCATGATGTGGATGCCACCGGTCTCCTTGATCGGATTCTCGAGCGTGCGGACCACGTCCTGGCCCGGCGTCTCGGTCGCCGACTCGGATTCCTCAGCGAGGGTCTTGCCACTCGGGGTGAGCTGATCGCCATCGAGATAGCCGCCGGCGATCAGGCGCTGGCACACCAACTGGATTCCACCGGCCGAGTCGAGGTCTGCCGCGGCATATTGACCGCTCGGCATCAGGTTCGTGATCAGCGGCGTGCGGCGAGAGATCTCGTCGAAGTCATCGATCGAGAGTTCGACGCCCGTCTCGCGAGCGAGTGCCAGCAGGTGAAGCACAGCGTTCGTCGAGCCGCCCGACGCGGCGACACCGGCGATCGCGTTCTCGAAGGCCTTGCGGGTCAGGATGTCCTTTGGCCGGAGATCGCGCCGGAGCATATCCATGATGATCTCGCCGGCCTGTCGCCCGACCTCTTCCTTACGCGGATCCACCGCCGGCGGGGACGCCGAGCCGAGCGGCGACATGCCGATGAACTCCATCGCCATCGCCATGGTGTTCGCGGTGAACTGGCCGCCGCAGGCGCCCGCGCCCGGGCAGGCGTGATTCTCGAGGTCGAGCAGGTCCTCGTCGCTCATCTTCCCAGCCGCGTTCGCGCCGATCGCCTCGTAGACCGTCTGGACCGTGACCTCGCGGCCATTCCAGTAGCCAGGCATGATCGTGCCGCCGTACAGCACGAAGCTCGGCACGTTCAGGCGCGCCAACCCCATGACGAGGCCCGGCAGGGTCTTGTCGCAGGCGCCGAGGGCGATGATGCCATCGAACATATGCCCGCGCCCGACCAGCTCGACGGAGTCGGCGATCACTTCGCGCGAGGTCAGCGAGGTCTTCATGCCCTCGGTGCCCATCGTGACGCCGTCCGAGATGGCGACGGTGTTGAACTCCATCGGCGTGCCGCCGGCCTCGCGAATGCCCTTCTTGACCTCCTCAGCCAGCTTGCGCAGGCCGAAGTTGCACGGCATCGTCTCGATCCAGGTATTCGCGATGCCGATGATCGGCTTCTTCAGGTCGTCATCCCCGAAGCCAATCGCCTTCATCATCGCCCGGGCGCCGGCGCGGTCCTTGCCGTCGTACAGGGTCTTGCTGTTGCTGCGCAGGTCGACATCCGTTCCGGCCCCGTTCGCCGTTTTCACATCTGTGGCCATATTTGATGCTCTCTGTCCTCTAGTTCCACGCGGTGGGTAAGAAAAACGACGCGGACGCCGCGAAACCCGGGATCTTCACGGTCCCGTGATTCCTGCGTCGACAGCGTCGTCGGCCTCGTTGCCCCCAAGTTTCCAGTGTTTCGCCCGATCCGGCAAGGCGAGGCACCATACCGGCCGTGCATCCATACATCTCGAACCCTGACCCGGTCCCTCTGACAAGACCCGAAATCACGTCAGAAGGCGGACCGAAACTGGCCTTATTTTTCGTTAGTCTGTAAGCAGACATCCGCAGGACGCAATGAATGCCTGCGACACACGAAGGAGGCGCCTATGCACGACCAATCCGGCAGTTCACCCCAGTAGCGTCCGCAAGGATCGAACTCGCACCAGAAAGTCCACACGTCATGGAACTCGTCATCCTTACGCTGGCCCTTCTCCTTCTCGCTCTCCTCGCACTTCGTTTCGGCACCGACTCCCGGGATGGCCAACCCAACTGGTAGCATCCCCGCACACACTCCGCATTCCATCTCTGTCCCGGGACGTGCATCGACGGGAGGCCTTATATCAGGCCTCCCGTCGTTCATTCCCCATCACATGGCAGGAGTCGCTTCGGGCGTCGAGTCTTCGCCCCCGGGTGTTGCGGCGGCACCCATGCCTGGAACGGACGGCCCCTCAACGCCGGTCAACGAGCCATCCAGCATGATGCTGTTGGCGCGATAGGTTGGCGGTCGGCGCATCATCGTGGCCTGCTCGAATGCATATGCCAGGCGGATCAGGTCCGGCTCGCTGAATGCCGTGCCCATGAAGGTGATGCCGAGCGGCAGGCCGAACGCGAAGCCCATCGGCACAGCCACCAACGGATAGCCAGCCATCGCTGCGATCCCGGAGGACGCCCCGAGGAACTGGTCACCGTTCACCAGGTCGATCGACGATGCCGGCCCAAACGTCGGCGCGATGAGCGCATCGAGGTCGTGCTCCGCCAGCACCGCGTCGATGCCCTCAGGTCCGGCCTGTCGCGTGAGCCGCTCGTTGAGCTCCTCGTACATGGGTTTATCGGCATCCGTGTAGGCCTCGGAGAGGTCGAAGATCTCCTGCTGGAAGAAGGTCATCTCCGCGTGCCGATGTCGTTCGTTGAACGCGATGAGGTCGGCCAACGTACCGATTTCCGGATCCTGGCGCTCCTCCAGGTAGAGGTTGAGATCCCGCTTGAACTCGTACTGCAGCCGCTCGAAGGCGCCCGGGACCTCGTTCAGGGCCTCGGCCGTCGGGATGTCGGCCGGATCGACGATCTCCGCGCCGAGCGCCCGAAGCGCATCCAGCGCCTGCTCGAATATCGCATCGGTCTCCGGACTGTAGCCGGTAAACCCGACGTTGCGCGGCACGCCGATCCGTGCCCCCTGCAGCGCACCGGCGTCGAGGAACTGCGTGTAATCCGTATGCGACTGGCCCTCGCTCGCCTCCGTCGCCGGGTCACGGGGATCAACGCCGGTCAGCGAGCCCAGCGCCATCGCCGCGTCACTCACGGTGCGCCCCATGACTCCGACGGTGTCCTGTGTCGCCGAGATCGGGATCACGCCAGCCCGGCTCGTGAGCCCGACGGTCGGCTTGATCGCGACGATCCCGTTGATCGCCGCCGGGCTGACGAGGGATCCGTTGGTCTCTGTGCCCAGCGCAATGGCCGTCAGGTTGGCGGATACAGCGACCGCCGAGCCGCTGCTCGACCCGGACGGCGACCGGTCGAGCGCGTATGGATTGCGCGTCTGCCCACCTCGGCCGCTCCAGCCATTCGACGCCTGGAACCCGCGAAAGTTTGCCCACTCGGTCAGGTTCGTCTTCCCGAGGATCACGGCGCCTGCGTCACGCAGCTTCGCGACGACGGTCGCGTCCTGTGCGGGCGTCGACGCCATCAGCGCAAGCGACCCTGCCGTGGTGTACATGCCGTCGGCCGTGTCGATGTTGTCTTTCAGCAACACCGGGATGCCGTGGAGCGGTCCCCGGCTCTCGCCAGCCGCCAACTCCTCATCGCGCTCGGCGGCGATCGCGGCGGCATCCGGG
>DATGPC010000109.1:0-21470 GCA_035305265.1 Thermomicrobiales bacterium
AAGGCGAGGACGGACCCGAACGCCCCGTACGTCTCGTTGAACCCTCCGCTGAAGGAGAAGTAGATACCGACGGCCACGGTTGCGATCGCGACGCCGACGACCGTAAACGCGGCACCCGGGAAGAACCACTTCAGGTCCGCATCGATGTTCGGCCCGTAGCTGTGGATCAGCGCCACGGCGACGACCAGGACCAGGACGATCAGCGGCCAGCGCAGCCATTCCGACGCGCTTGCCCAGACACTGCCAAGGCCGATGCCGTTGGCGATGTCCTCACCGAGCCCCGTCCCGAGCACGAAGATGATGCCTCCCAGCCCGATCAGGAGAGCAAGGCCGATCGTGAGCCCGATGGCGACGAGGTTCTGCTTGACGAAGCCCCGGGAGTCCTCCTCGACGTCATAGGCGATGTTCAGTCCCTTGATGATGGCGCTCATCGCGTTCTTCGCGCCCCAGAGAGCCAACAGGCCACCGAACGACATGATGAAGCCGGCGTCCGTCTGCAGGGCGTTGGTGACCGGTTCTTGCAGGAAGTTCGCGGCGTCGGCAGGGAGATTGTCCTGCATCCACCGCAGGACCGGCTCGGCGGGGTTCTGCATGTCACTATTCACCGCCCGGGTAACCGCGCCGGCGGCGGCCGTGATGAAGATCAGCAACGGGGCGAGGGCAAAGAGGATGTTGTAGGCAATCTGTTGCGCGAGACCGGAGAGGTCTTTTTCTTTCAGGGCACGCAGGATCTGCTTGCCAACCGATTGCGCTTCTCCGTTCGACACGAGGGCTCCTTCCATAGGGGGTCTATCGTCGTTCTGGCATACGGGTACGCACGATGGATACCGCCACCGGCCTCCGTGCTAGGCTCGTACGCAGTGAGGAAAGGAGCCGCCCATGTCGCAGGAACAAAACCGAACCAGGTGGAAGATCGAAGGGCGCACCCTGACCGAGGTTATGGACGCCGCGCTGCGCCGCATGGCAATTGACGGGAATGGAGCGGGGGAGGACGGAGCGTCGTTCACCCTGGTCTTCGCCGGCGAGGGGCAGTTTCCCGAGGACGCGCTGCAGGCAGCCATGGAAGACATCCGGGAGCAGTGCCTTGCGCAGGGAGGCGTCCCGACCGGGATCGAGACGAGTGGCGTGATGACAACGGACACCGGAACCCGTATCTGGGGGACGGTGATGGCGGTACCCGGAGCACCATCTGCGCAAAGGGTGCCCGGCACATCCAGCATCGTAATCCGGGAAGAAGAAGAGGAGGGGAGATGGACGCTCACGACCATGACGGAGTGACCCTGACGGCGGACGCCGTCGTCATCGACCTCCAGGCGAACGCCATCCGCCTCCGAGTGCCCGGCCTGCCTCCCTCCGGATCCGGGGCACGCCCAGCCACGCTGGACGTCGGCGCGAACGGGCGACTGGTTGGCATCGAAGTAGGGGAGTCGTACATCAACGTGATGCCGATGCCCGGCGCCATGGAGCCGCACCTGCGAAGCGCCGACATCGACGTTTCTGTCTCCGCCGACTCCCCGCCCTACGTCTCGATCCCACGCCGGGGCGCCACCTACGAGATCACGTATCCCAGCGGCAACGAGTGCTGGCAGATGAAAAGCGTGAACGGCGAGCTCATCCAGGTTTGTGCAACGATCGACGACGCACCCGAGGCGCTGCGCGACGCGCACGAACGCCGACCGATCGTCCCGATTCGTCGGACTGGAAGCGATCGAGGATCTCGCGGGCCGGGATGACGTCGTCTTCCCGGACATAGAGGGCGTGCTCGAAAGTTGCCGACGATGCCCAGGCACCCGCGCCGGGGCCGCCCGGACGAAGCATGACGGAGATTCCCTCGGCCCGGATCGCATCCGCCCACATCAATCCCTCGATCTCCGAGGGCGCGGTCGCCAGATGCACGATATTGGTTTCCTGTTCGCGGCTCATGTTGGACTCCAGCTGTATTGCGCGAGCGTCCACCCGGGTGGACTCCGGTCCCGGTGTTGACAGAGTCGTGACACCGGTCAATGAAAAATACGGTACCATGCAGAATTGTGGCGCCGGGGCGTCGTCATGCATGAACAGCGGCTGGAACCTTCTGCCAGGCGCTTTCCAAGTGGCGCGTGTCTTGCTGGAAGCTTTGCCGGCGACATTTCGGACGACGGGCGAAGAAGCCCAAGGAGCAAATTGATGGCTGCACACAACCACCTTTCCCGCAGAACATTTGGAGCTCTCTCCATCGGGGCCGCCGTGGCCGCGACTTCGTTCCGCGTGGCTTCGGCCCAGGATGCCTCCCCAATGGCGTCCCCCTCCGCCGATGAAGCCGGCCTCCTCGAAGGTCTCGAGCTGACCGCACTGAACCTGACGGTCACCGAGTTCACCTTCAACATGAGCAACCCCGGCGCGCTCGCCGAGGGCTGGTACGTGCTCAACGTGACGAACGAGTCCGAGGCTCTCGGCTCCGCGAACCTCGCGCTCCTGCCGGAGGGTACCTCGGCGGGCGAGCTGAGCGCGCTCAAGAGCCAGGCCTTCGCGGGTGAGGGTGGCGAGCTCCCGGCGTGGTGGAGTGAGGCCACGTTCGCTGGCGGTGCCACCGTTGCCGCTGGCGAGACCGTTTCGGTCGTCGTCTACCTGACGCCTGGCCAGTGGTCCATCTTCTCGAGCAATCCGCTCTCGGCCCAGTCGCCGGCCAACTTCCGCATCCTGACGCCGGAAGAGCTGGAGGCCAACTACGGCGTTGCTCCTGAAGAATCCGCCACGCCGGAGGCCATGCCGGCCGGTGTCACGGCGCCTGAGGGCATCGAGCCGTCGATGACGCTGAGCGTGACCGATTCCGGCTTCAACCCGTCCGGCGCCCCGGCTACCGGCCCGCAGGTGATCGAGGTCGTGAACGAGGGCGAGCAAGTCCACGACGTCGTCATCCTCCACTCGGACGAGACGGTCGACGAGGCCACCGCTGGCTCGATCGCGCAGTCGTTCGTCCGCGGCGAGGAGATCGACGCGACGGTCGAGGGCGGCGTCGGCACGCTGAGCCCGGGCTCGACGGCCTATCTCGAGCTCTCCGGCGATGCCGGCACGCACCTGGTCTTCAGCACGATGCCGGACGAGAACGGTGGCATCCAGCTGGAGACGGTCGGGGTTCTCGTCTTCGAGAACTAGTCCGCCAGACCGCATTCAGCGAACAGAAAACGGGAGCAGGGGCATAGCTCTTGCTCCCGTTTCGCATGTATCGCGCACAGCTACCGGACATCTCTCGACGGCCGTCGTCAAATCCGGTACTGTTGTCGCATAGTGGCCGGTGGAGACACCGCTTGCCGCCTCTATCACATTGCATTCAACGAACCGCCTTCGGCCATTTCGGGCCGGGCACGGACGTGGGGGAAAGACCGCGCCAAACGGTCTGGATGAGGACGAGGGATTACGACATGCTGGAAGTGAGCCGGATTCTTACCGCCGCCGGATGGGCTATGTTCGGAGTTGGCGTCACCGTCTATGGCATCGGCATCTCGGTGAACGGTGCGGGTAACTTCGAGGAGACGGTTGGTCTCGTCCTCGCGGTGCTCGGCCTGGTCGCCATGGTCGTCGGCTGGTTCATGTTCAGGCAGCAGGTCGAGGATTAGGTCCTCCACATCCACGAGCATCGAGAAACGGGGCAGGCACGATCGTGTGCCTGCCCCGTTTTACGTGTCAGCCTTGCGGCCAGGGTGTGCGATGGTCAACGATCTGTCGTTCCGGATACCATCGCTCGCGGATGTTCCCGACGAGGTAGAGGGACCCGGTGACCAGGATCTGGTCGTCAGGGCGGTCCGCCTGCGCGAAGGCGCGCCCGATCGCCGCGGAGGGTTCCGGCTCGACGACGACCTCGCCGGAGAATCCTGCCTCCGCCGCCAGCATCCGCACCTCGCCGGCATCCTTGGAGTCCTTGCCAAGGACCCGTGGCGACGTCACGACGAGTGCATCGATGACCGGGACCAGCTCCCGCAACATCTCGTCGCCTTTCTTCGCATCCAGCAGCCCGACAACGGCAATACGACGTCCGTCGCCGGTCCGGGGAAGCAGGGAAGGGATGTCCGTCGCGAGCGCGGCGAGCTTCTCCGGGTTGTGGGCGCCGTCCAGCAAGACGGTCACCCGATCCGGCACGAACTCGGCGCGACCGGGGATGCGCGCCCGAAGCAGCCCACGCTCGATCGCCTCTTCAGGAATGGTCAGGCCCGTTCGCCCCAGGATGCGTGCCGCGTCGATGGCGAGCTGACCGTTATGCGCCTGGAACGAGCCGCTCATCGCCATGCGGTGCCGCTGTCCGGTCCGCCGGTCGGTCCAGCTCGTGCCCGATGGGCTGGTCTGGACATCAACGATGTCCTCGCCGATATCCAGGCGGGAGAGGGGAGCGCCGACCTCGCGCGCCTCAGCCTCGATGATCGCCTGCGCGACCGGATTGGGGACCGAGCTGAGCGCGGGGATGCCTGACTTAATGATGCCGGCCTTGTGCCAGGCGATCTGCTCGATCGTGTTGCCAAGGGTGTTCGTGTGATCGATCCCGACCGATGTCACCACCGAGAGGGCGGGGTGGAGGATGTTGGTGAGGTCGTACCGGCCTCCTGCCCCGACCTCCACGACCGCGACATCGACCTGCTCCCGGCGGAAGAAGAGCCACGTCAGCGCGTTCCAGCCTTCGCCGTAGGTCAGTGGCTCCTCGCCGTCAGCGATCCAGCGGTCGTGCTCGGCGAAGAAGTCGTCGACGATGGCGACGAACGCCTCCGCCGACGCGAGGGCGCCGTTGATCTGGAGTTTCTCGAGCGGCGTCTGCAAATACGGAGAGGTGTGGAGCCCCGTCCGGTACCCGGCCTTGGCGAGGATGGCACTGAGCGTCGTGCTGGTCGAACCCTTGCCGGAGGTCCCGCCGATGTGGACGATCGGGTATCCACGCTCGGGATTCCCCAGGCGGTCGAGGAACCGGCGGAGACGCCCCATCCGATACACGGCGCGCTCGCGCACCGCCTCGCGGGAGGAATCGGCCGGGGAGGGCGTCATCTCGATCAATTCGTCCATGCGGGATGACGCTGCGTGGTATCGTTCGAATATCGCGGTCATTGGGATCCTTGTGTCAACATATGCACAGGTGTGTGCCCGGCCGCCCCGACATCTCCGTGCTGGCGACATGGTCACCCCTTAAAGGCTTTTCTGGCAACCGGGTGCATGACACCAATTCGGCTCGTGGAAGTATCACAGGAATCGCAATGCTTAGCCTGATTGTGAACGTCGTCATCCCGACGATCATCATGACCCGCTTCGCCGGCGACGATCAGCTCGGCGCCGTGCCGGCGCTGCTGCTGGCGCTGGCGTTCCCGCTCGTCTATGGCATCTACGAGATGGCGAAGGCGAAGAAAGTAGGCTGGATGCCGGTGCTCGGCATCGTCAGCATCTTGATCTCTGGCGGGATCGGCCTGCTGAAGCTTCCGGCGGAGTGGATCGCCGTGAAGGAAGCGATGATCCCGTTCATCCTGGCGATGGCGATCCTCATTTCGTCGTGGATCGGCAAGCCGCTGGCGCGGATTTTCATCGACGCCATCCTGAACAAGGACCGCGTTCACGCCGCGCTACACGAGCAGGGGAATTTCAACGAATACGAGCGGCGCACGGCCATCGCGACCTGGCTCCTGGCCGGGGCGTTCTTCCTCTCGGCGGCGCTGAACTTCATTCTCGCAACGGTTGTGGTGACCGCCGACGGCGGCACGCAGGAATACACCGAGCAGATCGGCCGCATGACGGCGCTGAGCTTCCCGGTGATCACCATCCCGGTGTTCATCGTCCTGACCGGCACCATTCTCTACATCATGAACACGGTCAGCAAGCTCACCGGCCTCGAAGCCGAGGACGTCCTCCGCGACCCGAAGGCGGAGAAAAAAGCCAGCGAATCACAGCCCGGGCAATCCGCCTCGTAGGCTCCTTTCAACGCAATGGTCAATGCGCCAAGCAGAAGACCTGCCTGGAGAGCATGAAAAAGACCGGTTGGCCGTCTGGCCAACCGGTCTTTTCTTCAGTGTCTTTCCTCAGATCAGGACGTCGCCTTCCAGATACCGTCGATGGTGGCGCGGCACTGGTCAACGATCGAGGCGTCAACGTCCGGATACTCGCCATTCGCCTTGATGTCCTCGACCACGACCAGCGGCATGACGTGATTGATCTTCTGGACGAGGCCGGCGTAGGTGCGCAGGCCCTCTTCCGCGAACGACATCGTCTGGTTGTCGTGAAGCGCCATCGCGGTGGTGTGCAGCATCGTGTACGCGATCGCGACATGGTTGAAGGCCGTGTAGTCGTCGCGGATCGCCTTCGCGGCGGTATCGTGGCGCAGCTTGTCGATGATGCCGGCCGCCTTGCCGAGCAGCTCGGCGCCCGTCTTGATCACCGGGTTGCCGGGTGTGGATCCATACTGCTCCTGATACGCTACCGCGCGCTTCTTGCTGTCACGGACCGTGTCATGGAAATGCTGGATCGCGCTCCTGATCTCCTCGTTGGACGGCTTCAGGTCGAGCTGATGGTCGAGTGCTTCCTCGACATGCCCTTCCAGGGCGACGATATCGCCAACCCAGTCGGAAATGATCTTGTGCGTGCTCTTGTTCTCGTCGGACATGTGCCTTGACTCCTATACGCAGTTGGTGACCCTGCCGGCGGCATGCCGGACACGGCCCAAACTGCCTGTGTGGCTGCTTCCTCGCACAACGGGTGCCTGATCTGGCAGAATAGACCCAGAAACCTGATCTACAGGTTCAACTTCTATCGCCGCCACCAAGCACCGTACGATCGTCGTGTCACCATAGGGAAGGCAAGATGCATGCCCACCACCTATGGGCCGTCATAAAGAGGAGAACGAGCCCATGAGTGCGTCCAGCAACGAGCGCCTGTACACCATCGGGGAAACCGTTCAGCTGCTTCAGAAAACCTATCCCGATGTCACGCACTCGTCGCTGCGATTCCTGGAGCGCGGTGGGTTCATTCGCCCGCACCGGACGCCGGGAGGCCACCGGCTGTTCAGCGAGGCCGACCTGGATCGCATCCGGACGATCAAACAGTGGCAGGAGCAGAACCTCTCACTCGAGCAGATCGGCGAGCGACTGGAACGGCTGGACAACATGCCCGACCTGCAGGATCTCCGCAGCCGCTTCGTTGACGCCGCCGTCCAGGGCAACTTCATCGATGCGACCCAGATGATCCGCCACGCGGACGATGTCGGCATGGCGAGCCGGGATATCTTCGAGGGCGTCCTCACGCCGGCCATGATCGAGATCGGCGACCGCTGGTTCGCGGGCGAGCTCGATGTCGGGCGTGAGCACGAGGTCTCCGAGCTGAGCCGGGACCTGATCTCCGAGCTGACCCTCCGCCATATCCGCGAGCCTGAAGACCCGTTCACCGTGCTCGCCGCCTGCGTCGAGGGCGAGTTCCATGAGCTGGGCCTGCGGATGGTGACCGGATTGCTGCGGATGCATGGCATCCCCGTTCACTTCTTGGGGGCGAACGTCCCGACGGATGACCTGGCGATCACCGTGTCGATCCGGAAGCCGGACGTCGTGTTGCTCTCAGCCACGATCGACGCGCACCGGCCCGCAGTGGGTCGGGCAATCGAGGCGCTGACGAAAAGCGACAGGGTCAACCCCAAGCCAGCGATCGTGGTGGGCGGGCAGGCGTGGCACGAAAACGGGCTCGAGGCGGGACCGAACGTCCGGCTCCTGAAGGAACGATCCTTGTCGGCCGCCGTCGACGAGATCCTCAGCCTTCGGTCAGCCCCGTGACCGCCTAGAGGAATTCCGCGGCAACGTCGTTCGCCAGCATCATCCCGCGCGGGGTGAGCCGGACGCCGCGATCTGTGCGCTCCAGCAGCCCCATCTCGCGCATCCGCTGTATCTGCGATCCGAAGTGGTCGTCGAGCCCGACGCCGTGCCGGGTGGCGAACGCGTTGGCGTCGATGCCATCGTTCAGCAGGCGAAGCCCGAGCATCATCGTCTCGCCGAGGGCCGTTTCTCCCTCGATCGATTCGGTGTTGGAGTGGGGGAGGGCGCCGCTTTCCAGATCGCTGACATACCGCTCCGGCAAGAGCTGGTTCATCGTCCGGCGTCCGCCAACCGTACCGAACGCCCCGGCCCCGATCCCGAGGTAGTCGCCATGCTGCCAGTAGATCGCGTTGTGGCGGGAATAGCGGTCCGGCGTGCGCGCCCAGTTGGCGATCTCGTAATGGTCCCACCCCGCGTCAGCAAGGATGGCGATCGCATCTTCATAGAGATCCGCCGCCTCGTCATCGTCCGGGATGCGGAGTATGCCCCGCGCGGCGGCATCCGCATAGGGCGTCCCCGGCTCGATAATCAGGCTGTACAGCGACAAATGATCCGGTCCGTCATCGCCCAGCTCCAGGACCCGGCGCAGGTCATCCTGCCAGATCGCGCGATCCTGCCCCGGCCAGCCGAAGATGAAATCGAGGTTTAGCCGGTCGAATCCGGCAGCGCGCGCGGCGCGAACAGCGTCCAGCACGTCCGTCGCCTCATGCTGTCGCCCGAGGCGGCGAAGGCCCCGCCGATCCAGCGTCTGCGCGCCGATGCTCATGCGGTCCACCCCGGTGGACCTGTATCCCGCCAGCCGTGCATCATCCAGCCCGTTCGGGTTCGCCTCCATCGTGATCTCGGCGTCGGGCAACACGGTGTAGTTGGCCCGGACCGCATCCAGGAGCGTCCCGATCTGATCCGGCGAGAGCAGTGAGGGCGTGCCGCCGCCGAAGTAGACAGTCGCTGCCGGCCGGCTCCCGACCTCGCCGGCGCGCATCTCCAGCTCACGAACGACCGCGTCGACGTAGCGGGGAATCAGGTCATCCTTGCCGGCGTACGTGTTGAAGTCGCAATACGGGCAGATGTGGGCACAAAACGGAACGTGGATATAGATGCCGACCGGCGCGTCGGAAGGGGAGGGTGCGGTGATCATGGGAGCGGGTATGCCTGACGGATGAGATGCGGTGGACGGGGCAGAACTCGCGTGGCGGTTCGTTCGCCAATTGTACATCGCGTCATTCTCTGCGGCGGTCAGGATCGATCGCCGTCATGTCCCTAATCCGTTTCGTCGACCGTTGCCTTCACCGGCTGCTGCTGGACGTTCCGCACCGCGCCGAACGGCCCGCGCATGATCCACATCCCGATGGCGCAACTGAAGGCGATCGCCGCGAAGATCATCCACGGCAACATGGGATGCCCTGCCCGTCCCACATCGTAGACGGTGCCGCCGAGGTAGTTCCCCAGCCCGCCACCGATCGCAAGCGACCACGACGCGACGCCGAAGTACGCGCCCGGCGCCCGCGGGTCGGCCAGGTTCGCCGTGGTGGTCTCCTGCCCAGGCCGGGCGAGGACCGATCCCAAAGAGAAAATCGCCGCCGCGACGAGCAGGAACCCGATATTCGGCGATGCCCCGACCAGGATGAGGCCGGTTCCCATCACCGCCGTGCCATAGATCAGCAGCTGCAGCGAGGTCCACCACCGCTCCATGAAACGGGGAAGGGCGTAGCCGAACAGGACCGTGATGATCGTCTGCGCGAGGTAGAGCCATGCGACGGCACCCTCGTTCCCGGAGATATCAGTCGCGGCGAGCGTGACGGTCAGGCCGAATTGCGTCCACGCGAACCAGTGCCCTGTCAGCAGGACCAAATAGAAGACGAACACCTTGTCCCGCATGATCGTGCGGAACGCGGATCCGGTCTCTACCGTGACAAGGTTGATGCCGAAGTGCGGGAGCATCAGGAGAAGGACGACGAAGACGCAGACGAACGCGGCCGCGCCGGCAAAACAGACGTAGGCGAAATCCTGCGTGATCAGCAGCGCGCCGATCTGCGTGCCGACGGCCGTCCCGATACCGCCTGCGACGCCCACCTTGGAGAACACCCGTTGGCGCTCCGCCTGGGGCGCGAGGGCCGAGAGCGCGGCGGCGCGGGGCGATTCGAACATCGAGCCGCTCAGCGCGACCATCAGCGACGAGATGAGGACGGGCCAGAACGTTTCGGACAGTCCCAGGAGCACAAAGGACACGACGCGGAGCGCCATTCCCCCGAGCAGCAGGGGCTTCGGGCCGATACGGTCACAGAGCGCGCCGAAGAACGCCGTGACGCTTTGCTGGAAGAACTGCCGCAACGCGAGGATGATGCCGATCGTCCCGGCCGCCCAGCCAAGGTTTTCGACGAAATGCACAGCCATCAGGGGGATGACCATGAAGAAGCCGCCCATGACGAAGAACTGGCCGAAGACGACGGCGTTGATACCCCGAGCGCGCTGCTCGGGGCTAAGGTCGGACGCGTTGAGACGAGGCGGTTTCAGGACTGGCTCCTTTAAGGCATGTGGGGGAGTGACTCACGTCACCGCCACAAGTGTCCATTCTCGGGGCCTGATCCGCAAGCAACGACGACGAAATGCAAATCACCGGAAAACATCCGACAATACCTTCTGGCGACTCGCTCGCCGCATCTCGCTTCACGATTTTCATCAAGGACCCCGCGACACGTGGATATTTCGTCCATCTTCGAGTTCGTCGATCTTCTCGGCGTGTTTGTCGGCGCGCTGACGGGCGCGCTGATCGCGCGACGCGAGCGCTATGACATCATGGGGCTCTGGTTCGCCGCGCTCTTTAGCGGCCTCGGGGGAGGCATCGTCCGTGACGTCATGATCAACGCCGGCCCGCCGCTCGCCCTGACCGAAATTGCCTACCTTCCCTCCGTGGCCGTCGCGACGCTGTTCGCCGCCGTGCTCGGCCCGCAAATCGGCAAGGCGGAACGGACGGTTCTCGTTCTCGACACGTTCTCGATCTCGGCGTTCGCCGTCGCCGGGTGTTTACGGGCGCTGGACTACGACCTTGGCATCTGGGCCACGCTGCTCCTCGGCGTGATTACCGCCGTGGGCGGCGGGATGATCCGGGACATGATGATGGGCAAGACGCCGACCGTGTTCCGCAAGAGCGAGCTTTTTGGTCTCGCGGCACTGGGCGTCTGCATCGTGGTGCTCGTCCTCCGGGAGCTGGGAGCGTCACGAGGCATCACCGTTCCCGTCGGGATCGGTGTCGGCATGTTCCTGCGTCTCGGCTCGCTCAAGTGGGGCTGGATGTCGTGGGAGCCGAAGTAGGGGAGAGACACAACCTTCGTCATCATCCGGACCGGTCACAGGCCATCTTAAGTCCGGAACACAGAAGTCCCCGGTCGCAATGACCGGGGACTTCTGTCTCTCATCCCGTTGGTTGTCGTTAGGGGTAGACCACCGTTCCGGTGTGCTCGAACGCGGCGCCGGAGTTGTAGAACTCGCTGCCCGCGATCGCCAGCGCGCCGGTGAACGGCACCGACTGGCGCGACCAGTTCCCGCCGTCGCTCGTCGCCCACACCGAGATGTGCAGGTGCGGCGTGCTGCCGGCGGACGCCTCGTACGCGGGCGCGATGGTGCCCAGGTACTGGCCCTGCGTGACGTAGTCGCCCTCGCTCAGGCTGCCGTCGTAGTAGGCGTGGAACATGGCGAAAGCGTAGCCGTTCCCCATGTCGATCGAGATACCACCCGTGCTCGGGTCGAACCAGCGGATCGTTCCGCTCACCGGCGAGTAGACCGGCTGTCCGGCCGTGCTGCCGTCGGTGCGGATCAGGTCGATGGAATTCCCGTACTGCCAGAGGCCGGAATCGTAGTGGCTGGAGCCGTTGTACCCCTGCAGGAACTCCCACTCGCCGCCGCTCACCGGCCACGCGATCGTGCTGCCGGACGGCGCCGGCGCGGCGGGTGCCTCATCGGCCGGAGCCGCCGGGGCCTCGCTGCCGAGGTACTCGACCGAGACCCAACCATACCCGTAGTCGCTCTCGGTCTCGGCGAAGCCGTTGGTGATATTGCCGGTGATCCAGAGCTGGGCGCCAGCCGGGAGGATCGTCACAACGGCCGAGTCAAGGCTTGCCGAGGAGCGCAGGTTGACGGAGTCGTTGGTGTAGCGCGTGCCCGCCTCGACCCACTCGGTGGGGGATTCGCTCTCGGGCGTTTCAGGCGTGGAGACGGAACCGTCCATGGCAACCTGGCCGTCCTGGCTCAGGAAGGACGCATGCACCCAGCCAACATAGTCGCCGGAATAGATTGCGATGAACCCGTTGCTCGACTCACCGTACAGCTCGACCCATTCGCCCGTAGCCAGCGTGGCGAGGATCGGGTCGGCGGTGCTGGGGCCGGAGCGGACGTTCACGTAGTCCAGGGTGACGGCTGACCCGGTCGACGCGCCGACAGCGTAATCGTCGGTCAGGAACTCGGCCGTCATGAAGCCTTCGACGCCGCCAGAGCGCACGTAGTACCAGGCGGATCCGTCGTCGGACCAGTAGGGCCCATCGAGGACCTCGACCGCGCTGCCCTCGGGCACCTCGCCCCAAATCTCGGCGGATGCGTTGGCCTCGGCGCGGACATTGACGTTATCGCCATTGGCCCAGGCAACGACGGCGGAACCACCGAGCACCAGGTCGGTGTCGGCGGACGCCGAAAGCGGCGCAAACATCGCGGCAAGGCTGAGCGCGATGGCGGGGATTACAGAACGAACGTGGCGCGTCCGCGTGCGGAGCGTCATGGGGCCTTCCCTCCCGAAATGTATCCGTCGAACACATCCCGGGACGGCCATGAAAGGAACGTCAGCGGGGGTTCGTGTGACCGGATCATGAGGCCACCGGCGGGTCGATGCGGGCGACCGGCCGTAGCCGAAAGAACACTGACGAGTACGCGTGCGACGGGCGTCGATGGAGCGCGGTCCATCCTCCACGATCTCCTGCCTGTTCCGCACGGTCATGATTGTCAACCAGAGACCCGGACGCGGGCCAGATGTACGGACGTCCGATTCGCGCGATGCCCCCGAATTGCTCGTTCGTACGATGCTTACATCGAAAGGGTCCGATGCGATCGGCGCCAGGCGGGAAACAGCGTGTGACCAGTTGACACGCGTCTCCGGGCACAGCAAAGCCCCGGTTCGTTGCTGAACCGGGGCTTTGCTGGCCTCGATTACGCGAGTCGCGTCGCGCTGTAGTAGTGCGAGGAGTAGTAGTCGGAGTAGAGGCTCGAGACCACGACGCCCGTGCCCGGGTTCTCGGCGTGGATCATCTGCCCGTCGCCGATGTAGATCCCGACGTGGGAGATGTAGCCACCGCCACCGGTGCCGACGAAGAAGACGAGGTCGCCCGGCTGCCATTCGCCCCACGCGACCGGCGAGCCGTGGGTCGCCTGGATATCGGTGCTGTGGGTGATGTCGTAGCCCAGGACGTTCTGCACGACGTACTGGGTGAACCCGGAGCAGTCGAAGCCGGACGGCGTGTTGCCGGCCCAGACGTACGGGTAGCCCTGGTACTGCATCGCGAAGTTGACGAGCGACTGGCCCGCGCTGGTCTCCTGGACCGCTGCGGCCGGAGCGCTGCCGCTCAGGTACTGCGTCGCGATCCAGCCCCAGCCGTAGCCGCTGTCGACCTCGGTGAAGCCGTTGGCGACATTGCCGGTGAGGTAGACCTCGGCGCCCGCCGGAAGCACGGAGACAACACCGTTGTCGGTGCCCGCGCCGGAGCGAAGGTTGACCGCGTCGTTGGTGTACCAGGTGCCGGTCGGGCCTGATTCGGCAGCCGCCGCGGCCGGCTGCTCGACCGCGCCGCCGACAGCGAGGTAGTCCGCATACACGTAGGCGACGTAGTCGCCGTACCAGACTTCGTAGAATCCGTTCTCGCTGTATCCGGTCAGCGTGACCCAGTCACCATTGAACAGCTCGCCAAGGATGGCGTCGGCCGTGCTCGGTCCGGATCGGACATAGACCTGCTCGGTTGCCATGGCGTCCGTGCCGTCGGCGGAAACCGAGGCAGGGGCGGCAAACGGGGCGACAGCGATCACCAGCATGACGATTGCAGGCATGAGCAGCCCGACAAGGCGCTTCCGCATGGGGAGCGTCAGCATCTCTTCCCTCCCAGGAAAATCCTGCCTGATCGCGTACGTGCCACCGAAAGAACCGATGGCGCGAGATCGAGACAGGATGAATTGTTCGATCGCCGGGCATGCGGGCGCGCAGCGATCTACGGGTTGTAGCCAATGTGTCGTCTTTGCAGCGGGCCCAGCCGCCCGTACCCTGCATCGACACGGAGTCAATCATGGCCAAGGGGGAGCGGGTTGACGAGGTGTACGGACGGGAGATTCCTCCGAACGTGCAGGATTTCCCGTTCGTACTTTGCTGACATCAAGGCACTCTGAGACCGGTCGTCCAGATGGCATGAGTCGCGACGGCCCCATTCGTGAGCCGTTACCTTCACCAACCTTGATACGTTGCATTCATATAGGCGATGTCTTAAAGTAGAAGGGTCGTGACGTATCACTCCTTCTTCGCCACGACTCCAACCTATCCACAACAGGTGACTTGTGTTGTGTTCAATGCTCGAAAGGACTTCGACCATGCACATTGCTCAAGTTGCTCCCCCCTGGTTTCCGATTCCCCCCGATGGTTACGGCGGTATCGAACGGGTTGTCCATGACCTCACCGAGGGCATGGTGGCCGAAGGGTGGGAGGTTACTCTTTTCGCCCCTCCCGGGTCACGCACCAGTGCCAGGTTAATCCCGAACGCCTTACGGCCGGTCGGGCTGGACATGGGCGAACCCCAAAAGAAGCGACTCTTGAACGAGGCCAGCAAGGATGCATATCAGGCGGCGCTCAAGCTCGGCGTAGACCTGATTCACGACCATACCGACTACATCGCGCCGGCTGATTTCCCGATCCCCGTCGTGCGAACGCTCCATGGCCCGGCAACGCTCGATGCCGTCCGCCTCGCCCGCTCGATGAGCCGCCGCGGAGATCACCTTGTTGCCATCAGCAGGCGCCAGATGGAGCTGTTCCAGGAACGCGCGCGGGATCTTTGGGGTCCCGGCAATCACCTGAACTTCATCGGTGTCGCGCCCAACCCGATCGACGTCGCGTCGGCACCCTTCTATAGCTCTGAAGAGAAGGAGGACTACGCCGTCTTCATCGGCCGTTGTCACTGGGAAAAGGGGCCCGACATGGCGATCCGCATCGCCCGGGCAGCCGGTTTGCCTCTGAAGATGGGCATGCGGGTCACCACGGAGGAGCGGCCCTATTTCGAGGCGGTCGTGAAGCCATTGCTGGATTCACCGAAGTACAATGCGGAGTTCGTCGGTGAGGTGAGCGGCAAAGCGAAGGATGACCTGATCGGGCGAGCGCGCGTCCTGATCTTCTCCTCGCCGTGGGACGAGCCGTTCGGCCTCGTGCTGACGGAGGCGGGGGCGCGGGGGACGCCGGTCATCGCGCTGGCTCGCGGTTCGGCGCCCGAGGTCATCGTCGACGGCGTCACCGGCATCCTGTGCGAGGATGAGGACGAGATGGTCTCTGCGGTCCCGATCGCGGCGGCGATGAATCCTGCCGCGTGCCGGAGCCACATCATGAAAATCTTCGACCGCCCGGCGATCGTCCGGACCTACATGGAGCTTTACGAACGCGCCGCCGCCAGCCGGATCGCACCCTCCACAACCATCACGCAGGTTGTCAGGGCCGGCACGCCCAACAGCGTCGCCGCGGCAGCCAACTAACGCGCACACGAATCGGAGGGGTGTGCGGAACGTGGCGCATACCCCTCCGGTCCGTTCCACAAGGTCGTTACGAGTCGCCGAACACTCGCTCCAGGAACTCGACGCTCTGATCCAGCGCCTGCTGCCCTTCATCGCTGTCCAGATTAAACTGGTACTCATGCGGTTGGCCCGGATCGTGGTCCTCGGGGAAGAAGAGCGTATCGACCGCCACACCCAGGTCCTTCAGCCGCTCGGCGAGCGGTTTGGACTGGCTGTCCGTGAGCGGATCCGCATTGCCGCCCGAGATGAACGCCGGCGGGAAGTCGCCGGTGACGTGGTCGATCGATGACATCTCGGCCAGCGCCGGGTTCGCGTCGAACGTCGTGCCCCGGTTGCCGGTGTAGGCCCAGATCGAGGTCCGGACACCCCAGCCGATCAGCCCGGACGATCCGAAGAACGTCTCGAAATCGTAGATGCCGCAATAGAGGAGCACGCCGCGAAGCTGCTCCGGCGCGAGCGTCGGTTCGATGCCGATCGCAGCGGCATAGTCCGGATTCGTCACGATCGCGGCGTACTGGCTGGTGATCTGGGCCCCGGCGGAATCGCCCGCTATGACGATCTGCTCCGGATCGATGTGTAGCCGCTCCGCGTTGTCCTGGATGTAGGCAAGCGCGTCGTTCACCTGATGCAATGCAGTCGGGTACGTCTGGTCCGGGCCGAGGGAGTAGCCGATCGCCACGACGGTGTAGCCGCGCGAGGCGAGCACCATGAAGTACGGGCGCCATTCTTCCTTGCTGCCGGCAACCCACGCGCCGCCATGCGTCCACACGACCGTCGGGAGCTGCTGCCCATCCGCAGCGGCCGCGTCCGGAACGAACACATCGAGCCGGGCGTCCGGATCATCATCCCGGTAAATCTCATCGATGAACGACGTGACATCGTCCGGGGTGTGCTTCCTGAGCGCGGCGGTAATCTGCCGGTCGTTGATGGCGAAGACCCGCCGGATCGTCGAGGCGCCGGGCGCGGGGCTGATCGTGAACGCCACGATGCTCCCCACGACGACCAGCGTGAGGACGATCAATGTCGGCTTGAGCCAGCGTCGCCATGACGCATGGTGAACATCCGCACCAGAACGGGAACCCGGCATGACCTCTCCCCAAGATGTTTGGCGGCAATCCGCCCTGCACGTCGATGGAGCCAGTATCGGAGAAAGACGAAGTATTCGCTACCGGCACGTGAGGCAGGGCGTTTACGCCCTGGCCGCAGCGGTCGTGGCGCCGTCGTCTTCCACGCCCCAGCCGCCAAGACGCGGGACGTCCGCCAGCAGGCGCTGCGTGTATTCGTGCTGGGGGTTGGCGAGCACGGTCTCCACCGTTCCGGCCTCGACCATCTTGCCCTGGTACATGACGAAGATGCGGTCGGCGATGTAGTTCGCCTGCCCGATATCGTGCGTGATGAAAAGCACCGTCATGCCGAGCCGCTCGCGCAGGCCGCGCAGGACGTTGAGCACGGTGACCCGGAGCGACGCATCGAGCGCGGAGGTCGACTCGTCGGCGATCAGGATCTTCGGATCCACCAACAGTGCCCGGGCGATCATCGCGCGCTGGAGCTGGCCGCCGGAGAGCTGGTGCGCGCCCTTGGGGATGACGTCGACCGGATCGAGCCCGACGATCTCCAGCGATTCATGAAGCTTCTTGCGCTCCTCGTCACGACTGTAGCGCTCACCCGTCAGGGCCAGCGTCTTTCGCAGCACACGCCCGACCGAATAGAACTGGTTGAACGACGCGACCGGGTTCTGGAAGATGCCCTGCACCTCACGCCAATACGGTTTCAGCTTGCGCGGGCCCTTGAGACGGGTCACATCCTCCCCGTTCATCAGGATCTCGCCGGACGTCGGATCGTTCAGGCGCAGGAGCATCCGCGCCAGCGTCGACTTGCCGCTCCCGCTCTCGCCGACGATCGCGATGATCTCGCCGCGATTCACGGTGAACGAAACGTCATCGACCGCGCGGACCTCGGTATCGCGGGATCCGAAGACTTTGGTGAGATGGCGCACCTCAAGAAGCGCGGGCGATGTGCTTTCCACGGACCTGATCCTCTCCCTCGACAATGGTTCCCTCGCGCTGCTGCTTCACCCACCAACAGGTCGCGTAGCGCTCATTGGTGCCCACGGCGGGCGGCGCCTCGTGCGCGCAGATGTCCATGCGATAGGCGCATCGCGGATGGAATCGGCAGCCCTGAGGAGGCATGCGCATGTCTGGCGACGAACCGGCCAACCCCTTGATCTCCTGACCACGCTGGGCCAGATGCGGCTCGAGCGTCGACCCGATCAACGCCTTCGAATATGGATGCTCCGGATTCCGCACCACGTCGCTGGTGGTGCCGATCTCGACGATCTCACCCGCGTACATCACCGCGATCCGGGTGGCGATGTTGCTGAGCAACGCGAGGTCATGGGTGATGAAGACGACGCGCGAGATCATCCCCTGCGCCATCATCTCGTGCAGCATCAGGATCAGCGCCTTTTGCGACGACACGTCCAGCGCCGAGGTCGGCTCGTCTGCGATCAACACGGTCGGATTCAGCAGCGTCGAGACGACGGTTACGACGCGCTGCCGCATGCCGCCGCTGAGCTGGTGGGGATAGGCCTTCAGGACGCGACGGGGAAGGCCGAGCTGCTCCAACCGCTCCTCGGCGAGTTGCAAGGCCTCTCGGCGGTCCATCCTCTTGTGGGCGCGAATGACATCGTAGGCGTAGTCGCCGATGCGTTCGGTTGGGTTGAGCGAGTTCAACGCGCGCTGTGGCAGCAGCGAGATCACGTCGCCACGCCAGTCGAGCGGCGTGCGGCCCTCGGCTCCTAGACTGACCGAGCGGCCATCGTCCATCGTGAGGGTGCCGCCCGTAATCTTCAGGTTCGGCGAACCACTACCGGAGAGCGCCGCGGCAAGCGTCGATTTGCCGCAACCTGACTCGCCCACGATACCGAGGATCTCGCCGTGGGCGAGATCGAACGTCACACCATCAACGGCGCGGATCGGCGGCCCCTGGCGCATCTGGTATTGGACGTGGATGTCTTCAACATGCATCGATCGAATCCCCTAATTGCGGCGCAGGCGCGGATTGAACACCTCGTCGAGGCTGGACTGGAGCAACAGGAGGGTGAACGCGATCAGCGTCAGGAAGACTGTGGGTGGCACGAACGCCCACCAGGCACCCGTCCGCACGGACTCCCACAGCAGCGCCCAGAAGAGCATGATGCCGAGCGAGATCGAGCCGGACGGCCCGAGCCCAAGCATGCTCAGCGCCGCCTCCTGCAGGATTCCGCTCGTCAGCTGCAGCACGAACGCCATCACGATGTAGGAGAGCATGTAGGGCAGGACTTCCCACACCATCAGCGAGAACGAGTTCGCGCCGGTCAGGCGGGCGAGGTCAACATGCTCACGCGTCCGGACTGAGCTGGCCTGGGCCCGCACCGCGCGTGCCGTCCACGGCCAGCTCGTGATGCCGATGATGATCGCGATGGAGTAGATCGATCGCGACCCGACCGCAATCGAGAGCAGGATGAGAACGACAATGGAGGGGATGGTGATCACGACGTTGGTGATACCCATCAGCGCCTCCTCGATGATCCCGCCGAAGAACCCGGCGGCGATCCCGATAACGACACCGATCGATGTCGCGACCAGACCGGCAACAAGACCGATGATCAGCGAGGTCCGGGTGCCATAGATGAGTTGGGTAAAGACATCCTTCCCGAAATTGTCGGTGCCCAGCCACGCTTCCGCCGACGGCTCAACGTAGAGGCCGCCGACGATCTTGTCCGGGTTCGGCACGCCTGTCAGGAACGGACCAATGAACCCGAAGATTAGGACGGCCAGCGTCATGACAAGCGCAACCCAGAAACGGGGCGAGAACTGGCTCAGGAGCGACCGCATGCGCCCTGGTTTCCGGTGTGCATTTTCCCTGTCAACTGCCGTATCCGCGACAGCGGTCGGAATCGTGCTCATACCGTCCTCCTAGGTCCCTGTCTGAGCGGATCGAATGCGCGGGTCGATGACGCCATAGGCGATATCGACCAGGAAGTTCGCGAGCAACACCGCCACCATGATCAGGAGCGTGATGCCCTGGATCACCGGGTAGTCGTTCTGGCGAATGGCCGTGAAGAGCAGGCTCCCGATACCGGGATAGGAGAAGACGACCTCGGTAATCAGCGCCCCGCCGACGAGCGAGCCGATCGAAAGCGCCAGCCCGGTCACCTGCGGCAGCATGGCGTTCCGGAAGATGTAGCGCACGATCTTCCCGTCAGAAATGCCGAGGCCGCGGCTGTAATCCACATAGTCGGCGCCAAGCTCATAAATCGCCATCGACCGCATACCGATCGCCTGGCCGCCGACGAAGACGAGGACCAGCGACAGGAACGGCAGAATGTAATGCCTTGCAGCGTCGGTGATGAACGACCAACTGAGGTCAGGTTGCGTGCCGAACGGATAGCCGCCTGCGGCCGGCAACACATCCCAGCGAACGGCAACGAGATACAGCAGCAGGATCGCGAAGGCATAGTAGGGCATGCTCGACAGGAAGAGCGAGACCAGGAATCCGCCATGATCGAACCAGCCGCCCTTATATGCGGCGACCGCCCCGAGCAGGTTGCCCAGCACCCAGCCCACGAGGATGGCAGGAAGCTGCAGCGCAATCGACCATGGGAGCGCGTCGGCGATAAGTCCACGGACATCGGCTGGATAAATCGCGAACGATGTACCCAGATCGCCCCGGAACACGTTCCCGACATAGGTCAGAAACTGCACGATGAGGGGCTCGTCGAGACCAAACTCCTCGATGTACGTGTCATAGACCGCCTGCATGGAGGACGCGTCCGCGCCACCAGCGGCCATTTGGGAAACGATGGTGTCGACCGGGTTTCCGGGGATTGCCCGTGGCAGATAGAAGTTGAGGATCAGTGCCACAAAGAAGGCAACGAGAAACCATCCGGCCTTTTTAAGGATATAGCTCTGGAATTGGGTCATGATCTGCCCCACAGACGTCGCGGTCCAGAATCGGCCCAGCAAGGCCGGACCGATTCTGGGGTCCAGGGGCGGGACCGCTACCCGCCCCCGTGCGAACCGCCGTGTACTAGCCTTCGACCGGCTTCAGGTTGTAGAGCACCTTGATGCCGGATCCGTAGTGCATCGGCGGGGCAACCGGGTTCTCCTCGGTCGCGAAGCCGGTCCAGACGGATTCGTTGAACTCGTAGAATTCAAGCGGGCGGTACATCAGCGGAATCGCGGGGATATCGGTGCGGAAGATCTCATCGAGCTGGGTATAGAGCTCGACGAGCTCCTGCCCCTCGGCGGCCGCGGCCTGGTCGAGCAGGCCTTCCGCTTCCTCGTTCTTATATCGGTTGAAGTTCCAGAACGCGTCCTGGCCCATCTCCGGCACGCCACGGTTGTCGAGGATGTCGCGGAAGCGCAGCCAAGGAGCCGCGGCACCACCGCCGGCGATCGGCCAAAGACCGAGGTCGAAGTCGCCATTCTGCATGTTCGTCGTGACAACCGGCGCCTCGGGGAACTCTGTCGTGATGTCGATGCCGACCTCTTGCGCGCCCTGGGCGACCAACTCAAGAGCAGTCATCCAGTCGGTCCAGCCGAACGGGCACTGGACCTTCCACGGACCGAGCCGCGTCCCGTCCTCGAGGACGTAAACGTCGCCGTCCAACGTTGCGCCAAGTTCCGATTCGAGGATTTCACGCGCCCGGTCTGGGTTGTACTCCCAGCCGTTCTCACTGGCAGTGACCGCCTCGGCGTCGAAGAACTGCTCCTCGGCGCCGCGCGGGACGATCAGGCTTGGGAAGGCGGGCTCGGAATACCGCGACATCGCCGTTTCGGCGATCTGCGGGTAGTTGATCGCATGGGCAAGCGCCCGACGGACGAG
>DATGPC010000110.1:0-7082 GCA_035305265.1 Thermomicrobiales bacterium
TTCCGGCGAACGATCACCCGGTGCTCGACAGCTACAGCATGGACCCGGCAACCAAGACGGAGCAGTACGTCGCGCTCCTGCGGGAAATGCCACCCGGCCTCAACGAGTGGGCGGTTCATCCGGGCCTCGGAAATGACGAAACCCGGGCTTTGGAGCCCGGGTCGTGGCAGGTCCGCCGGGCGGACCTCGATGCAATGGTGTCGCCGGAGGTTCGCAACGCGATCGAGGAGCACGGGATCACCGTGCTCGACTACCGCGCGTTGCAAGCCGTTTGGGCGGCTGCGTCCTAGTCCGCCGCGACGGCTTCCGGCTCGTCGGCGAACTGGGTGTGGTACAGCTCGGCGTACCGGACGCCCTGCGCCAGCAGGGCGGCGTGCGTGCCTCGCTCCACCACGCGACCCGCCTCGATCACGAGGATCTGGTCCGCCGCCCGGATAGTCGACAGCCGGTGCGCGATCACGATCGCGGTCCGGTCGACCATCGCCTCGTCCAGCGCCGCCTGCACGGCGACCTCGGACGTTGAGTCCAGATGCGCCGTCGCCTCGTCGAGGATCACGATCCTCGGCTGGCCGAGCAGCAACCGGGCAATCGCCAATCGCTGTCGCTCGCCGCCGGAGAAGCGATACCCTCGCTCGCCGACCACGGTGTCGAGGCCCTTCGGCAGCTCCCGGACCAGTCGGGCAATGTTCACCCGCTCCAGCACCTGCCACAGCTCCTCGTCCGTGGCGTCCGGCCGCGCGAGGCGCAGGTTCTCCCGCAGCGTGTCGTGGAACATGTGCCCGTCCTGCGTCACGACGCCAACGGCGCGCTTGATGTCCGCAAACGACAGGTCCCTCACATCGACGTCGCCGATGCGGACCGCCCCCTCCGTCGCGTCGTAGAGACGCGGGATGAGGTTCGAGATCGTCGACTTCCCGGCCCCTGAGGATCCGACAAGCGCGACCATCTGCCCCGGCTTCACGTCGAACGAGAGGTCGTGCAGCACCCGGCTGTTGTCGCGGCCGTCGAGGACGGCGACGGACTCCAGCGAGGCGAGCGAGACCTGCCCGGCGGACGGATAGGTGAACGAGACGTTCTCGAAGCTGACGCCGAGCTCGCCGTCCGGCAGCGCCACCGGCGCCTCAGGCTCGCGGATCATCGGCTCCAGGTCCAGGACCTCGAACACACGCTCGAAGCTCACGAACGCAACCATCATTTCGATCCGCGCGTTCGCCAGACCGGTCAGCGGCCCGTAGAGCCGCGTCAGCAGCATCGCCAGCGCAACGACCGACCCGGCGTCCAGCGATCCCTTGATCGCGTGGTAACCGCCGAGGCCGTAGACCAGCGCCAGCGACAGGCTCGACACCAGCGTCAATGCGACCCGGAAACCGTATTGGGACAGGGCCGTGCGGATGCCGATGTCCTGCACCTGTGTCGCGTGGTCGGCGAAGCGGGCGGATTCCTGGTCCGGCCGGCCGAAGAGCTTCACGAGCGTCGCGCCGCCGGCGGAGAAGCGCTCCGTCATCTGGTTGCTCATGGCGGCGTTGAGGTCCGCGGATTCGCGCTGCATATTGGCCAGCTTCGGCCCCATCTTCCGCGTCGGAAGGATGAAGAGCGGCAGCAAGGCCAGCGAGAGCAGCGTGATCTGCCACGACATGCTGAACATCGCGATCAGCGTCAGGACCAGCGTGACGGAGTTGCTGACGATGTTCGACAGCACGTTCGTGAACGCGCTCCGGGCGCCGTTCACGTCGCCGTTCAGCCGGTTGACCAGCGCGCCGGTGCGGGTACGCATGAAGAAGGCGACCGGCATCCGCTGGACGTGGTCGAAGACCGCCGTCCGCAGGCTCAGGATCAATCCTTCTCCGATGTTCGAGGAGAGCCAGCGCGACCCGAGCCCGATGATCGCCTCGACGATCGCGATGCCGGCGATGAGTGCCGCGAGCAGGACCACTCGGTCTGCCGGGCCTCCGCCGACGATGGTGTTGACGACGTTCCCCGCCAGCAGCGGTGTCGCCACGCCCAGCGCGGCGGTGACCACACTGAGCAGTAAAAAAGCTACGATGCGTACGGCGAATGGCCGGGCAAACGTAGCGACTCGTTTCACGGATGTTTGTGTGACCGGGCGTCGGTCTTTGAGTGTGTCCTGTGCGCGCATCGCCATGCGCACAGATGATCGTGCGTTTCTTTCCAAATTGGTTGTTGCCTCCTGGCGCGGCCGTTTGCCGCCCCCAACCTCTATCTCTTGCTATCCAAACGAAAGTATTATGCGGGTTATATCAACTCTTGTCAAGGTGAAGCGCTCTGACCAGCGAAACGGCCTACCGCCGGACCTCGCAGCCGCGGCCGGAGTTCGGCACTGCTGGAAGTCTCGGTGGTACGAGGCAAGAAAAGGCCCGGTCATCGTCCTGGCGGATGACGACCGGGCCTTGGCAGCAATTTTCCTGACGCGACCTAGTCTGCCGCGCTCTTCGTGGCGTCCTCCGCGAACTGGGTGCGATAAAGCTCGGCATACCGGCCGCCCTTCGCCAGCAGCTCCCGATGCGTGCCGCGCTCCAGCACCTCGCCGGCCTCAATGACGAGGATCTCGTCGGCCGCGCGGACCGTGCTCAACCGGTGCGCGATGACGACGGCGGTGCGGCCCTCCATCGCCTCGGCAAGGGCAGCCTGGACCGCCGCTTCCGAGGTGGAATCGAGGTGCGCGGTCGCCTCGTCGAGGATCACGATCCGCGGCCGACCCAGCAGGAGCCGCGCGATTGCCAACCGCTGTCGCTCGCCGCCGGAGAACCGATACCCACGCTCGCCAACGACCGTGTCCAGCCCCTCCGGCAGGCGCTCCACCAGCCGATCGATCCGGACCCGGCGCAGCACATCCCACAGCTCCTCGTCGGTCGCGTCCGGCTTCGCGAGCCGCAGGTTGTCGCGAAGGGACTCATGGAACATGTGCCCGTCCTGCATCACCATCCCGATCGCGCCGCGCAGGGAAGCGAACGTCAGGTCTCGCACGTCGATGCCGCCAACCTTCACCGCTCCGGAATCGACATCGTAGAGGCGCGGGATGAGCTGGACGATGGTCGACTTGCCCGCGCCGGAGGACCCGACGAGCGCCGTCATCTTGCCGGGCTTCACCTCGAAGGAGATATCGTGCAGCACCTCGACACCGGCGCGATCGTCGAACTCGAGGCCTTCCTCGAGCGATGTCAACGACACCTTCTCCGCCGTCGGGTAGCTGAAGCGCACGTGGTCGAACTCGACGCCGATCGGGCCGTCCGGCACCTCCACGGCGTCCGGCTTCTCCGTGATCAGCGGCTTCAGGTCGAGGATCTCGAAGACGCGCTCGAAGCTGACGACCGCGCTCATCACGTCAACGCGCGCGCTGGCGAGACCGGTCAGCGGGGCGTAGAGCCGGGTCAGCAGCAAGGCCAGCGACACGACCGCGCCGGCTTCGAGGGATCCCTTGATGGCGTAGTAACCGCCAAGTCCATAGACGAGCGCCAGCGCGAGCGACGACACGAGGGTCAGCGCGGTGACGAAGCTGAATTGGGTGATCGCCGTCCGCACGCCGATATCGCGGACGCGCCCCGCTCGCTCGGCGAACGACCGCGATTCCGCCTCCGGGTTGCCGAAGAGCTTGACGAGCGTCGCGCCACCGGCGTTGAACCGCTCGGTCATCTGCGTGCCCATCGTCGCGTTGTGGTTCGCCGCTTCACGCTGCAGGTCCGCGAGCTTCTTCCCCATCCGGCTGGCGGGAATGAAGAAGACCGGCAGCAACAGCAGCGCGAGCACGGTGATTTGCCACGAGATGCTGACCATCACGCCGAGCGTCAGCATCAGCATGACGAAGTTGCTCACCACGCCGGAGAGCGTCGACGCGAAGGCACGCTGGGCGCCGATCACATCGTTGTTGAGGCGGCTGACGAGCGCGCCGGTGCGGGTACGCAGGAAGAACGCGATCGGCATCTTCTGGACGTGGTTATAGACCGCCGTCCGCAAATCGAAGATCAGACCCTCCCCGATGCTGGCCGAGAGCCAGCGAGAGAAGAGCCCGAGCGCGGCCTCGGCAATGGCGATGCCCGCAATGAGCAGCGCCAGCCGGATGACGACCGACGTCGATTGGCCCTCCACGATGGCGTCGACGACCCGTCCGGCCAACACCGGGGTCGCCACCGCCAGGACGGCGATGACGATGCTGGCGAGCACGAAGAGGACCAGGTTGCGGGTATGGGGCTTGGCGAAGCTGGCGATCCGACGAAGGGTGACTTTGGTGATGGGGCGTGTTTCCTGCTGCGCGTTCATCGCGCTCCGCATGGCGCCCCAGGCAGATCCGTGCATGGTGACCTCGAGAAAAAACGAAGACGACGCAGCGAGAGCATCGTCGGTAGCGACATGACCTGAGGGTACGACTTCAAGCGCACATGAAGTCAAGTGGAGTTCCGGGATGTACATCCCCGTCGGTCCCGCACCTATTGTCGCACGCCGCAAAACCCCGGCCGTGGATCACGACCGGGGTTCACTCTGACATGCATAGATCCGGTCCCCGTGGCCGGATTCTGCGTTTACTACCCGGCCACGAGGGCCGGGTCTACACGAATGAATGAGTTGGCGTGCCCTACCCCCGCTTCATCCACGGGTCGACCGCGTCACGCAGGCCATCGCCCAGGAAGTTGAACGCCAGCACGGTCAGCGACAGCGCCGCCGCTGGGAAGATGAGCATGTGCGGGTGCGAGCGCATGTTCGGGATGGCCTCAGAGATCATCAGGCCCCAGCTCGGCATCGGTGGGATGACGCCAAGACCGAGGAAGCTGATGCCCGATTCATAGAGGATCGCGCCGGGGATCCCCAGCGTGGACGCGACGACGATTGGGGCTATCGTGTTCGGCAGGATATGCCGTGCCATGATCCGCGACCCCTTCGCGCCCGATCCTCGCGCCGCCTCGACGAACTCCCGTTCCTTCAACGACATGGTGTTCGCGCGGACAATACGGGCGACCGTCAGCCAGCTGATCAGCCCGAGGCCGATATAGACGCCAAGCAGGCCGCCGACCTTCGAGTCAACGGACGCGATCGCCGCCATCACGCCGGTCGCGTCGCCATCGCCCAAAGTTCCCCGGATAAACGTCATGATGAGGATGATGAAGAGCAGGTTCGGCATCGCGTACAGCACGTCGACCGCGCGCATGATGATCGTGTCGACCCAGCCACCGAGATACCCGGCCAGCGCGCCCATCGGCACGCCGATCACGAGGATCACGAGCTGGACGACGAACCCGACGGTCAGCGAGATGCGCGTGCCGAACACGAGTCGCGCCATGAGGTCGCGCCCGAGCTGATCGGTCCCCATCGGATGATCCCAGCTCGGGCGCTGGCGAACGGCGTCGTGGTGCTGCTCCGAATAGCTGTAAGGCAGCAGGTATGGCCCCACGATGGCGATGAGGATCAGCAGACCAAGGAAGATCGCGGACGCCACCGCCACCCGATTCCGCGCGAGACGCCGAAACGCCGAGCGCCACAGGCTCTCGATCTCCTGCATCTCCCGGCTCTCGAGCGCGGGCGCTTTTGATGATTCCTCGCTGACAGCGATGCTTGCGGACATGGTTAATAGGCTCCGGTTATGCGGACCGCATGCGTGGATCGAGCAGCGGATACAGAAGATCGACGATCAGGTTCATCACCGAGATGATCGCGCCGAACAGGAGCACGGTCCCGAGGATGACCGGATAATCGCGTTCCGAGATGCTGGACACGAAATAGCGCCCCAGCCCCGGCACAGAGTAGATCGACTCCACGAAAAACGACCCGGTGATCACGTCGGCGAAGACGATGCCGGCCACCGTGATGACCGGAAGCATCGCGTTCCGGATGCCGTGCCGGACGATCACGCTCCGCTCCGACAATCCCTTCGCCCGCGCGGTTCGCACGTAGTCCGTCGTCATGACGTCCAGCATGCTGGCCCGGGTGTACCGGGCGAGGACCGCGGCCGGATACAGCGCCAGTGCCAGTGACGGGATGATGATCTCCTTGGAGAAGATGCCGTTCCAGCCGCCGGTCGGGACCAGCCCGAATGTGCTCGCGAGCAGCAACACCAGCAGCGACACCACGACGTAGGAGGGCGTCGAGATGCCGAAGATGGCGATGAAACTCGCCACATAATCGACCGTCGTGTTGTGCCGGATCGCGCCAAGCGTCCCGAGCGTGAGACCGATGAGGACAGCGATCACCATCGCGACGAACCCGAGCTGCAGCGACACCGGCAGCGTGTCGCCGATGATGTCCGTCACCGTTCGGGAGCGGGATGAAAACGAGGGACCGAAATCTCCCTGCAGGGCATTCCCGAGATAGGTCAGGTACTGCTTCCACAACGGCTGGTCGAGCCCGTAGGCGGCGTTGAGCCGTTCCATGACCAGTGGCGGCACGGGCTTGTCGCCCTGCGACCACGGGCCACCCGGCGTCGAATGGATCAGGAGGAAGGTAAGCGTGTAGATCGCCAGCAAGGTCGGGATCAGGAGCAGGACCCGACGGATGACGAACGTGCCTCGGTTCATGGACATCCGTTTCGGTGAAAAGAAATGCCGGGGAGGAAACGCGCGTTTCCTCCCCGACCGCTATCGACTACGAATCCCGCGGCGCGATCTTCACGTACCGGAAGTGCACGGAGGACAGGATCGGCTGCAGCGCCAGGTCCTTGACCCACGGCTTCACGGCGCGGAACGCCTTGGTGCGGTACATCGGGATGATCGGGGCCTCCTCGACGAGGATCGCCTCGGCCTGCCGGTACTGCTCCTCACGGGCATCCATGTCGGTGTTCGAGGCGGCCTCGGCGCACAGCGAATCGAACTCCTCGTTCTGCCAGTGGTTACGGTAGTGGTCCGCCTGGCTCGTGAAGTTCTGGTTGTGCCAGTTCGACGGATCGCCGAAGTCCGAGCCCCAGGTGCCGGTGTAGAGGTTGTACGGCTGGGTCTCACGGGAGGCGCGCCAGTCGATGTAAGTGTTCGCCTCGATCGGCTCCAGGGTGACCGTGATCCCCAGCACCTCCTGCCAGCGACTCTGCAGGTATTCGCAGACGGTGGCGTACCGGGCCGGCGAGTTCTGGTACACGATCGAGA
>DATGPC010000111.1:0-4309 GCA_035305265.1 Thermomicrobiales bacterium
TCCCGCGATCCGGGCGGTCATCTCCCGCCCATACGCCGTCATACGACGCGTGCCGACGATGGCGATTGCGGTGCGGTCGGTTTCGAGGAGTTCGCCTCTATAGTATACGACCGGAGGCGGCGCAGGGATCTCTGCCAACAGTGACGGATAGGACATGTCGACCGGCGTGGTTACAGACACACCACGGGAGCGAATATCCTGGTAGATCGCCGCGACATCCAGCTCCTCTCTCGCGCGGAGAAGCTCCTGCAGGGCGCGCTGCTCGAGGCATCGCCGGAGCTCCGGAGCTGGCGCGCTCCATGCCGCTCGCAGGCTGCCAAACGACTCCACCAGGCGTCGCAGTCGCGCCGGACCGATGTAGGAAACGCGATGGAACGCGACCCAGTAGGCGCGCTCCGGGAGAGCATCGTCGCCGGGCGCCGCCGCGACGGCATCGGCACCGGATGAGGGGAGGTCGTCTGCGCTCATTTGCGAGTTCCGGATCCTTCTATACAATGACGCCACGTTACAAGGCAGCCAATCAATCCCTATCTTCCTGGAGGGAAGACATGAACCTGACGAACCCTGTAAAGGAAAAGCTTGCGGCCGGCGAACGAGTGTTCGGAGTGTTTATACCACTCCCCTCCCCGGAAATCGTCGAAATGACCGCGCTCGCGGGGTTCGACTTCGCGCTGATCGATAACGAGCATGGTCCGATCACCGCCGAATCGGCCTACCCGATGGTCCTGGCCGCGGAGGCCCGTGGCATTCCGGCGTTCGCTCGGGTCGGGCTCGGCGATCGGCAGGAGGTGCTCAAGTTCCTCGATGTCGGCGTCTCCGGCATCATGGCGCCCCGCGTCGGTACCGGCGAGGAGGCGCGAGCCGCCATCTCCTACACCAAGTACTTTTCCGCGGGCGAGCGCGGCCTGGCCGGCATGCGCACGTTCGACTTCGGCCTCAGCGGCCCGCTGACGGACTACGTGGAGCCGATCAACAATCGGGTCCTCAACATGATCCAGTTCGAGCACGTCGACACCCTGGCGCATCTGGACGACATCCTCGCCCTGGACGGAATCGACGTGCTCTTCGTCGGACCGAGCGACCTTGCCCAGTCCCTCGGGTATCCCGGGCAGCCGGCGCATCCCGACGTGACGAAAATCGCCGATGAGGTTGTGGCGAAGGCACAAGCGGCCGGCGTCAAAACCGGCACCGTCGCCTACACGCCAGAACTGGCGAAGTCGGTCGTCGATCGCGGATTCGACATGGTTGTCGCCAGCGTCGCCGGCTTGTTCGGGAACGCCGGAAAGGCGTATCTCCAGGCCTGCAAGAACTAGGGGTGACGGACACGAAAACGGCCTCGGGAGATACCTCCCGAGGCCGCTCGTCGTCCCTTTGGACGTTGCTATACGTTTGCCTTCCGCAGGGCCATAAGGACCAGCACTGCGCCGATCACGGCGACGATGATGGCGCCGATGAACCCGAAGTCGGACTCACCGAAGAGCAGCTCCCAGAGCCATCCGCCAAGGAGGCCGCCGACGACACCGACGACGATCGTGCCAATCAGGCCGCCCGGGGTTCGCCCCGGCACGAGGTACCCGGCGATCGCGCCCGCGATCAATCCAATGATGATCCAACTGAGAATACTAAAATCCATAACTCTCCCCTTCGTACATGGAACGTCCCGGGATGCATGCTGCTCCCGCTCGACTGTCCGCCAGCCGTTCTGCCCGATACATGGGCAATTGTCGTGCCACCTCTTCGGAAAAGTGGCATGGGCGGGCAGGCCAAGTACCGCGTACCTTCGCTGGTCGATCCTTGTTTAAGGAAGGAAGGCGAGGGTCGTGTACGCCGGGGTCCCATTTACATGGCGTAATGGCGAGAGAAGGTGATCGTGGGAGAGCCGGATCCCGGCTCTCCTCGGCATCGGGATGTTCCGGCAGCCGCAGGGGTGCATTCCTGAAGGATTATTGGTGCATGCAGGCATTGTTCGCAGACGCGCTCTGTGCTATCGTGCCCCTCAGAATAGCGAATCAGGACGGCCTTCACATGTGGGTGCAACGGAGCGCCTTCGTCAGTGACGAAAGCTCTTCCTTGCGCTATTGTTTTCTCCGTGTGTATGCGATTATGGCGACACGTTGGCTGGAGTCGTCCGCATTCAACCCATTCATGGGACGTTGACCTGTTAGAGGTGAGAGGAGCAAGGATGGCGGCTGGATCTCAGACCACCACTTCTGCCGCAACCAGTAACCGTGATGGACAGCCGCTGCTTGAAGTGAGGAACCTCAAGACGCAGTTCTTCACGCAGGACGGAGTCGTCAAGGCAGTAGACGATCTGTCGTTCTATATCATGCCTGGCGAAACGCTCGGCGTCGTCGGCGAGTCCGGCTCTGGCAAGAGCATTACCGGACTGTCCCTGATGCGGCTCATCCCGAGCCCTCCAGGCAAGATCGTCAACGGCGAAGTCATCTTCAACGGCCAGGACGTGCTGAAGATGACCGACGAGCAGGTTCGTCACATTCGCGGTAACGAGATCGCGATGATCTTCCAGGACCCGATGACCTCGCTGAACCCGGTGCTTACGATCAACCGGCAGATCAGCGAGTCGCTCATGCTCCATATGGGCATGAACAAGGAGCAGGCAAAGGCCCGCGCCATCGAGCTCCTGAAGATGGTCGGTATCCCGAACGCCGAAGAGCGTGTCGATCAGTACCCGCACCAGTTCTCGGGCGGTATGCGCCAGCGCGTGATGATCGCCATGGCGCTGTCCTGTAACCCGAAGCTGCTGATCGCCGACGAGCCGACCACCGCGCTCGACGTGACGATTCAGGCCCAGATCCTCGACCTGATGAAGAACCTTCAGGCCGAAACGGGCGCCGGCGTGATGATGATCACCCACTCGATGGGGGTCGTTGCTGGCATGGCGGACCGCGTGCAGGTCATGTACGCCGGCCACATTGTCGAGACCGCGACGACCGACGAGATCTTCGCGAACCCGCGTCACCCGTACACCGTCGGCCTCATGAAGTCGATCCCGCGTCTGGACTCCCGGACCAAGGAGAAGCTCCAGCCGATCCGGGGCCTTCCGCCCGACCTGATCGACCTGCCGGACATGTGCCCGTTCGTCCCGCGCTGCAATTACGCGCGCGAGCAGTGCGAGCGCAAGAACCCGCCGCTGATGGAAGTCTCGCCAGGTCACTTCTCGGCGTGCTGGTTCCATAATGAGGTGAGCATCGACGACGACCAGGACAAGGTAGCCGCCAAGTTCGGCCACCCGCAGCCGTCGGACGCCACGAGCGATGCGGATCCGGATGCGCCAGATCTTGGCGTGTCGCCGGCCCATATGAGCAACGAATAATCGGGGAGGACCTCTTTCATGTCTGCCGCTGCTAATCCGCAGACGAATATCCAGCCTGGCGGCGCATCGGCCAACGACGCCGCTCCCCTGCTGGACGTCCGGAACCTCGTCATGCATTTCCCGCTGACGCAGGGCATTATCTTCCAGCGCAAGGTCGGTGCGGTCCAGGCCGTCGACGGCGTCTCCTTCCAGGTGAAGCGGGGCGAGACACTCGGGCTCGTGGGCGAGTCCGGTTGTGGAAAGTCCACGACCGGCCGCGCGATCCTGCAGCTGTACAAGCCGACCTCCGGCGAAGTCATCTTCGACGGAACGGACCTGACCAAGCTCGATGGCAACGCGATGCGCAAGCAGCGCCGCCATCTCCAGATGGTGTTCCAGGACCCGTATGCGTCGCTCAACCCGCGCATGACGGTCGGCAACATCGTTTCGGAGCCGATGCAGATCCACAATCTCGTTCCGAAGAACGAGCGGACCGAGCGTGTGCAGGAGCTCCTGCAGACCGTGGGTCTCAACCCCTACTTCGCGAATCGCTATCCGCACGAATTCTCGGGTGGTCAGCGACAGCGAATCGGTATCGCCCGCGCCCTCGCGGCGAACCCGGACTTCATTGTCTGCGACGAGCCGGTGTCGGCGCTCGACGTGTCCATCCAGGCGCAGGTCGTGAACCTGCTCGAAGACCTGCAGGACAAGCTGGGCCTGACCTACCTCTTCATCGCTCACGACCTTTCCGTCGTTCGCCATATCTCCGATCGCGTGGCCGTGATGTACCTCGGCAAGATCGTCGAGCTTGCTGACCGCAATGCGCTCTACGACGATCCGCTGCACCCGTACACCAAGGCTCTCCTGTCGGCGGTGCCGATCCCGGACCCGGTGATCGAGAAGCGGCGCGAGCGCATCATCCTGACGGGTGACGTTCCGAGCCCGATCAACCCGCCATCCGGTTGCCACTTCCACACGCGCTGCCCGTACGTGATG
>DATGPC010000112.1:0-2915 GCA_035305265.1 Thermomicrobiales bacterium
AGATGCAGTTTCTTCTATCGCCACCAAATCAAGGGGAGTGGACCCTGAAAGGATTGAACTGGCACGTCGATGTCAAAGCTGAAGCCCTGGACCATACGCCTGGCGTCCAGGCATTCTTTCTGATCGATGACGTGTCGCCACGCGGAGGGGCGACACTAGCACTGGCAGGCTCTCATAAGCTCGGACAGTTCAGCCTGGACTCGCAGTCTCGCCTACGAGAAGCCTTGCTGTCGCACGTCAATCTCGACGCCATTCTCCGAGACATGGGCTTGAAGGTGCTCGAAATGTCCGGGCAGGCGGGTGATGTATACCTGATGGACATGCGCACGCTGCACACGCCAGCCATCAATGACTCCAACAAGATCCGGATGATGGCCACGTGTCGCTGCTTGATGGACTGGCAGTCGGGATGAGGCCTAACCATTCCATCGAGCGGATGCACAACCGGCTGCGCCGGCCGGCCACCGCTCATGTCAATCGTTAGACGCCGGTGACAACCGTGGGCTTTCGATTTCGCTTAGGTCCATTCACCTTCGGTCGCACAGGCACTCCCCTGGGCTTCTGGCGAACGGGTATTGGATTCTCGACAAGATCAGGCAGCGTCAATCGCCAGCATGCGAAAAATGCTCAGAGGAATCGTTTCCGTGATTTTCATGGCCGCTGCGCATGCCAGCGCCCAGCCCGCCGCCGACATCAATTGCGAGGCAACCAGCGCAGTCTTCTGCGAGGCTTCGGCCTGCGGCAGCGACCGCTCCGAGAAAGGTGACATTCCGGTCCACCTGGAACTCTCGCCCGTGTCCGGCACGGGCACGCTTTGCACGTACACCTATTGTCGCGACTTCGTGCTCGTTCCATTCCCGGGCGACAGCCTGGACGACGCCCTGCAACGGCTGCGCGGATTCACGCTATCGGACAGCGGCGGCTCCAAGGCGAGCGATCGCGACCGCCCCGCCATCGACTACCAGCTATCCATCTCCGAGGATCGCCAAGGCTTCATTCTCGGCGGCCTTGTGGACGGACGCTTCGTCGGATGGACAGGAACCTGCACGCCTATGCCATAGGCGCTTCCAGCGGCACGCTCCTGCCCTCGATACCCGGCGCCAGCCCAACCAGCTCCTGCAGCTTCCCTCCCAAGCCCCTCAGCTTCCCATCCTCCCCCGCCAGTCCCACCAGCGACACCCCGAACGGCAGGCCGTCCGGCCGGATCGACGCCGGCACCGCCAGCGCGCACAGGTCCAGCGGGCTGATCGGGTAGGTGTAGTAGCCGATGTTGTTGTTCGCACCGATGGGGTCGGCCTGAAGTTCCTCGCAGGTATAGGCGCGGCCCACCGTAGGGGTGACGAGGACGTCGATGCCACGGAAGAGCTTCTTCACCTCTCGGCGCATCTCCATCATCCGGTAGACGGCCTCGAAGGTCTGGGTGCCGGTGTAGGTGAGCGCCTTGCGGATCATGGCGGCCACGGCGGGATGCACGGTCTCCGGTCGCCTTCCGACCAGGTCGCCGTAGCTCACCGCGCGCTCGGCCAGCAGGCCGCTGTCGAAGGGCAGGCGCCCCGCCTCGACGAAGATCGAGAAGTCGATCTTCACCGGCGTGCCGCCGATCGCCTCCATCGCCTCCACGGCTCGGTGCCAGGCCTCGCGCGCGAGTTCGTCGCCGAAGAAGCGCAGGTGCTCGTCGGCCGGGATGCCGAAGGTGAATGTGTCGAGCGGCCGGGGCGCGAGCGGGATCGCGTCCGCGTCCTCGCGGCTGAAGGGGTCGGTCTCGTCGTAGCCGCGGATGATCTCCAGCACGCGGTAGCCGTCCTCCACGCTGCGCGCGAACACCGGCACGCAGTCGAAGTAGCGGTTGTTGTAGATGAGGCCCGTGCCGCTCACCAGGCCCAGCGTCGGCTTCACGCCGACGATGTTGTTCATCGCCGCCGGGATGCGTCCGGAACCGCCGGTGTCGGTGCCGAGGGCGAAGGACACCACGCCGCTCGCCACCGCCACGCCCGAGCCGGAGCTCGAGCCGCCCGAGACGTAGCGCGGGTCGAAGACGTTGCGGCAATGCCCGCCCATCGTCCGGGTGCCGTTCAGCCCCGTGGCGAACTGGTCGAGCGTGTTCTTCCCGATGAGGATGGCACCGGCATCGCGCGCCTTCTGCACGCTCGTCGCCGACACCTCGGGCAGCCGGTCGAAACCCTCGCAGCCGCAGGTGGTGCGCATGCCGGCCACGTCGATGTTGTCCTTCACGGAGAACGGGATGCCGTAGAGCGGCGGCAGCGCCCCGCCCTCGTGGCGCTCCCGCAGCCGGCGGGCGGCGGCCATTGCGTCTTCGCGATCCACCAGCTCGGACCAGGCGTAGTTCTCGCCCAGGGCATCGATGCGCCGGTAGACCTCCCGGACGATGTCCTCGGGCGTGAAGAGTTTACGGGCGTAGCCGTCCAGCAGCTTCGGGATGTCGAAGCCGATCGTGCTCGATTCCATCGGGATGAATCCTGTGTCAGGTGTTCCAGTGGACGACCTTGGCCGAGAACGCGCCGAAGAGGCGATCCGCCACGGTCGAGATGAGGCCCAGGACGATCAGGCCCGCCACCATGTGCCCGGTCTGCATGTTCTGCTGCGTCACTTCGAGCCGGTACGCGAGGCCGCCGAACGCGCCCGCCAGCTCGGCGGCGACCAGGGTGTAGAAGGACACGCTGATGGCCGTGCGCAGGCCCATGAAGATGTAGGGCAGCGCGCCCGGCAGCATGACCTCGAAGAGCATCGTCCTGCGGCTGGCGCCCAGGCAGCGCGCCGCGCGGATGAGCGTCTCGTTCACCCGCTGCACGCCGAGGTGCACGGACAGCCACACGGTGAAGAACACGCCCCAGAAGACGAGGAACCACTTGCCGAGCTCGGTGAGCCCGAACCAGACGATCACGATCGGCACGAAG
>DATGPC010000113.1:0-21279 GCA_035305265.1 Thermomicrobiales bacterium
CGCCGGCAGGAGCGTCGACGTCAGCATGATCGCAATGGCGACCACGATGACGGCCCCGAGTCCCAGCGAAAAGAAAATGTTCATGCGGACGAACGTGACGCCGACCAGGGCGAGGATGACGGTCAGGCCGGAGAAAATGACCGCCTTGCCCGCGGTTCCGCCAGCGATCTCGATTGCCCGCTGCCTGTCGTAGCCGAAAGCGCGTTGCTCGCGGTATCGCTCGATAATGAACAGCGCGTAGTCGATGCCGACGGCGAGACCGAGCATCGTGATCATGTTCTGGATGAAGAGCTGTAGATCCTGGAACTGGCCGAGAAGCGTCACCACGCCGAGCGCGATGCCTACGGAGAAGACGCCGAGCGTCAGCGGCACGACGGGGGCGACCAGCGCGCCGAACACGATAACGAGGACGAGGATCGCGATCGGGATGCCCACCATCTCGGCGGCGATGAGGTCCTCGATGACGATGACCTGGAACTCGTCATTGATCGAGGCATTTCCGATCGTCGTGACATCGAATCGCTCGTCGTCGAACTGTTCGACGACGTCGATGTACTGGCGGATCGGCAGCCCGTCTTCGTATTCGTCGAACGTGACCGGGATGAGGACGACGGTGCCATCCTCGTTCCGGAGCTGTTCGACCATGTCGTTGTTGAACTGGCGCAGCTCGAAGTAATTCAGGACGACCGCGCCCTCGAGGTTGCCGGAAGCGAGGGCGAGCGGGTTCGGCGCTGGAATCGGCCCTTCCCCTATCCACTCGCCCTGCAGTGTGCGGACGGCGTGCACGACGCCGTTGGCGCGTTCCTCGAAGGCGGGATCATCCACGGTTGTGCCGTCGAGCGACCGGACGAGGATGGTTTCGGTCACATTGGCCTGGTCCGCCAACGACGAATCGTGGAGCTTCTCCAGGCCGACGACCGACTCGACGTCGGCGGTGAGCGTCATCTCGTTATTGAGGACGTCGTTGAGGCCGAATGCAGCATAGCCACCACCGATGATGAGGATGATGAGCCAGGCGATCACCACTCTCCAGGGGTGACGAGCACTCGTGGCGGCGAGTCCCTCGACGGAAAAACGGGATGTCATGATGCGTGTTGCTCCTGTGGGCCGGGGAAGGGCGAACGGGTCTATGGTATACCCTGCCGAAACGATAGTATTGGGTAGCGGCAGGTCTCGTCAACATTTTCACGAACACCGTTCGACGCGATCGTTGAGCTCTTTCGGAGGGACAGCCCTTCATCAAAGACCAGGGAGATGCATTCATGACAGACGCTTCCGGGGCAGACGGAGACAGGCAGACCGACATGGGGCGAATCGTCTCGTTGAGCCGGGATCTGTTCTTCGGTATGCGCGTGCGTACCATCGTCGGAAAGCTGGGATACGACCTCAAGCTCGTCAAGGACGAGTCAGGCGTTGTCGACGCCGTGTCGGAGGATGATGTCAGCATCGTCATCATCGATTTCAACCAGCCGGTGGATTGGGACGAGCTCCTCCCGGTCCTCTCGGGTGAAACCCCGGTTCTGGCGTTCGGGTCGCACACCGATGTCGATGGATTCCGGGCCGCGAAGGCGGCAGGCGTCACGCGAGTAGTGTCGAATGGTGAGTTCAGTCGGCGGTTGCCGGAGCTGATCGAGCAGTACCTCCGAAGGTAGTACCCGTTCGCGCCTGTTCCGCACCTCGTGCTCGTCGAACATCAGGACACGATCTTCCACGTTTGCGTATAATAGTGTACGTACACTACGGCCTTTCGTGGAAGGACGCTGACTTGGCTGCTGTACCCCATATCGAGAGATCGCTGACCATCAACGCCGCCGTGGATATTTTCTTTGCCGACCTTCGTCTTGCGCCACGGACCAAGAAGACTTACCGGGCTGGCGTCCAGAAATTCATCAACCACCTCGAGGCGCACGAAGGCATCGACCCGGAAACGGCAGACGTGACCGAGCTGACTGCGGAGCACGTGACGGATTTCGCGTCCATGCTCGTGCCACCGGATATCCGTACCCCGGAAGAGGTTTCGGCGATGCGGACCGCCCAGAACAACCTGGCGGCCGTACGGAAATTCTGTTCTTGGCTGTCGGCATACGACTACCATCCGAATCTCCCGACAGACAAGCTGCGCGTGCGGATCGCGGCGATGATGCCCCGCTTCACCCCTCCCCCGCCGGATGTGCAGCTCTCGGATCTCGAGCGGATCGTCGAGCACGTGATGACCGGTCCGCGCGAAGAGAAACCGCATCTGGAGCTCAGGCGTCTGAAGGTGCGAGCGATGATCCTGTTCATGTACCGGACGGGCGTGCGCGTTTCTGAGCTGTGCGCGTTGCGTCGACGGGATATCGATCTGCAAAATGGCACCGCCAGCATCTACCGGGCGAAGGGCGGAAAGAGCCGGACCGTCCATTTCGACGAGGAGACCGCGCGGATGCTCGTCGCGTACTGGAATGCGCGTGGTGACGAGGTCCGTGGTTCCGGCGTCCTTCCGGCGTTCAGCGGACGGGACAAGCCTGGCGACCCGGGCAAGGCGATCAGCACCAGGACGGTGGAGCACATCGTCGCCGAGCTCTGCACACAGCTCGGGATCGAGAGCGAGGTCACGCCGCACTCCTTCCGACACGGCCTGGCAACGGAGCTGGTTCGACGGCGCGTGAGAGAATCGACCGTGCAGACCATCCTCGGTCATGCCTCGCCGCAGACCACGCGAATCTATGTTCACAAGTCAGCGATGGAAGTCGCGGAAGAGTATCAGGATGCCTTTGGAACCTACCGGGCGCCGGGTAGCCGGCGAGAGATCGACAGTTAACGCGGTGAATTCCCTCGACGTTGGACTCGATCGGGATGGCGTTTCCAACGTCGGGATCCGAATGAGTCCGGGACGTGCACCGGGGGTCCGGACTCGAGGCCGGGTGCGGGGCATCAAGCGACTCGCTGCTGTCCTGCTGGTTGCCGTGACCGTTACGGGATGCGCCGATGGTCTCGCTACGGACGCCGAGCGGGCCAGGCAAGCGGACGCGACTCGCGAGTCGGTCGTGACCGATCTCCAGGCGACGCAAACATGGAACCTCGTGCACGGGACGCCAGAATCGACTCCCGAAGCAGAAGAAGAGTAAAGGGGCGGGATTTCTCCCGCCCCTTTACTCTTGTCGCATCTGCAGGAATCAGGCTGCCTGATTTACTGACCGGTGAACTCTGCCGGAAGCGACGGTGCCTCACAGGTGCCACCAGTCTGGCACGTCATCTGCGCTGTGGCGATCGCGGTCGCGGCGCTTTCCGCTCCACCTTCGGAGGCCGCGTTCTGGACATCGACCACGGTCAGCATGGTGCCGGTCGAGAAGATGAGTCGATAGCTGTCCTGGCCGTCTCCATTGCTCGAATAGGTGAATGCGGTGACCTGGTCCGCACCCTCGATCGCCGGTGCCTCGGCGTCGTGCTGGTTCTCCAGTGATCCGAACAGATCGGCGGCCTGCTCCGCGGTGAGGCGGGCGTCATCGTCCGAGCCGAAGGTCGTCACGCCGACGGTCACAGTCGGTGCGCCGAGGTCCTGGGCACCGATGATGGTCGTCGCGATCCACGACGCCTCAGCGTTGCTCAGCAGCGACCCCTGGACACCGTAGATGCTCTCGATCTCGACCGGGCCGAGGAAGCCGGCCTGCACGAGACCGTTCCCTTCCGCCTCGAAGCTGATCGTGCTGGCGGGAAGCGTCAGGTCCGTGCCGAAAGGGGATTCGCCGTTCAGCACGGCTTTGGCCCGCTCATCGATCCGGGTTGCCAGATCGGTGGCGATGGTCTCATCCGCCTCGCTGCCGTCCAGCGTCTCGTGCGCGACGCCGATCACCATCGGGCCGCGACGGAAGGTGACGTCCGCCGTGCCGACGGTTGTGCCGTCCGCATCGAGATACGAGCCGGTCGTGAGTTCGCGCGGCTCCTCCCCGACGTCGACATCGCTGTCCTCCATCGCGTCGTTCGGGTTCGTGGCAGCCTCATCTTCCAGGATCGCGAAGCCCGACTCCGCGGTCGCGTCGTCTTGCCAGAGAGAGGCGTAGGCACGAATCCGCTGGTCCGTCGATTCGTTCTCGTAGACGCTGACGTACTGGGCGACGAAGCCTCCGTCGGTGAGCGCCGCGGCGTCGATCCCCGGACCCGACACCTGATCGGCGGAGAGGAACGTTTCGCCGACAAACACATACCCGGTCGGCAGATCCTCGGTACCGGGTGTTACGGCCGCCAGCTGGACCTTCGGATCCGGATCGGCTGTTGGCGTCTGCGCGTTCATCGGGGCAGCGAACCCAAGAAGCATGGCACCAGTTGCGACGGCGCTGACGATCGTTCGAAATCGATGCATAGAGATCCTCTCTCCTCTCAGGCTCGTGCCTCGGTTTTGAGGTTCGTTGCCGTGGTGTATGGGCAATCTCAACCAATTGTAGCGTTTTGGGGCGGTGCCCGGTTTCACCCTTCGTCAGATTCGTCCGATTCCGGGGTACCCGGCGGGTTCAGGAGCCAGTCCTCGAACTGCGCGGTGAGCGGTTCGCGCATGTCTCTCCAGTAGCTCCAGTTCTCGAAGAACTGCATGCTCATGTTCGCCGGCGAGTTGGGAAGCGACGAGATGATATCGGAGCGCAGCAGTGGAATCGCATCCTTGTTCACCGGGCCAAACGGCTGGAGCCGGGTGAAGTTCGCGGTAGGGATTGCCCGGGTCGCGTAGTTGATGAAGTTCATCGCCAGGTCGGCATTGCGGGATCCGCGCGGCGTGACCCAGGCATCGGCGGAGATCATGCCCTGGTTCCACTGCGGCTTGACGAGCGACGCGGCATCCGGAAGGTTGGTGCGAACGGTCCATGCGCTGGCCAGCCCAACCTGGCCGGTCCGGACCAGCTCGATCGGCTGCTTGCTGTCCTCGTAGAAGAGCGTCGCCTCGCGGATCGACTCCAGCTTGCGGAATGCGCGATCCACCTCGAGTGGGTAGAGCTCGTCCATCGGTACGCCGTCGGCCATCAGCGCGAACTCCAGCGTGCCGACCGGTGATCGGCGCAGGGCGCGGGTGCCGTCGAAGGTGGAGAGATCGAAGAACTCGGCCCAGTCCGCCGGAGGCGCGTCAGCGCTGACGGAATAGACCATTGTCGTCGAGTACATCATGGCGCCGACACCATGCTGCATGGTCAACTCCGGGTACAGGGAGGTGGAGTCGACGATGTTGTAGTCGATCGCGGCGATCATCCCCCGGTCGGCGTAGGCAAGGACCTCCGAGGCCGGGACGAGCATCACGTCCCAGAGGATCTCGCCGGATTCCACCTGTGCGGCAAGATTCTCCGTTCCATCACGACCGAACTCGGCGTGCTCGACGGTCGCGCCGGTGTCCCGCTCGAAGGCATCGAAGAAGGCCTCGTGGAGGGCATCCAGGAACTCGGCGGCGCCCGCCGTCGCCACGGTCACGGTCTGGCCGGTGTAGCGGTTGGGGTCGAGATACCCGGCCGCCGGTGAGGAGATCGGCGGCTGTGTCGGCGTCGGCTCGGCCTGTGTGGGAATCTCCGTCGGAACGACGTCAACCTCCGGTGATTCCTCGTCGCCGCATGCGACGAGCGTCAGCGCGGACGCAGATGCGCCGACGGTGAAGGCGCGCCGGGACAGCGTGCGCTTCTCGGTTCGGGCAGAAGGGCGAAATGATTCAGGCATGCGGTTCGGGTTCCTGGAGTCTCGCGAACAGGCACTGGCGTCTACGCAGTGGAAGTGGACAACGGGGTCCGGTCTGTACGCGAAATGATACGCGAAAATGCGACCGATGCTGACAGAATACGGGCGTTTCCGGGATGCATAAAACCCGGTGACGGGATATGCTAGGCAGAGTCCACCCTGTATCCGGCGATCGTTCGCAGGTCCCGGGACAGCGTTGTGGGCGGCGAGAGCGTTGCCGCGTCGGATCACGGGATCAGGCGGGGATAGCGCGATACCGGCGACAGGTCGGGCCGGTGCATTCGCCGGTTCCATCGCGATGGTGATACGGAGGCGGAGCGTGGATACCTACAACATCTATATGGATGAGATGCCGACGGGCGAAGAGTACGACGGCGAAGAGATGGTGGAAGTTGAATTCCGCGTTGTTCCAGGCTCTGACGATGATGGCGACCCGGAGACCAACGCCGTGATTGCCGGTCTGGATCTCGTCGACCTGATCAACCTTCGCGACGCGCTCCAGCAGGAGATCGACGACTACGCGTTGGCAGCACTCGAGTCCGAGGCGCTGCGACTGGCCGAGGCCGAGTAGTCCCGGGCGACCGTTGCGATTCGAGCATTGATACGGTACTGTGTGTGGCGGAGCGGCGTTTAGCCGCTCCGCCACGTTGATTCGATCGACCTTCCGGAGTGCGAACGGGCGGTCCAGTGAGAGGTTCGAGGACGTTGATCGACTAGCACCCTGGTGAGCTTCCGCTCACGGCAATTCCCTCCCCTATTGACCGCACGCAGCTCGCTGCGCCCCGGTCAAGCCCCTATTGCCGCAGGAGTGCACATGTTGATGATCAACGACGTCTCCAAACGTTTTGGAGACACCCTTCTCTTCGAGCACGTCACCTTTTCCATCAATCCAGGAGATCGGCTTGGTCTCGTCGGGCCCAATGGCGCCGGCAAGTCAACATTGCTGCGTATCCTGACGGGTGACCTGCCGGCGGATACCGGTTCCGTCTTCCTGGCCCCCGGCACAACGGTCGGATACCTGCGACAGGGGTTCTCCGATATCCCTGATGGGACTTTGGGCGACCTCATCGATGTGCCGACCGGAGGGCTGGTGCGGGCCCATGATGCGGTCGAACACGCGACGGCCAGTTTCGGCGACCCCGAAATAGATCCGATCGAAGCAGCGGATGCGTTGGCCCTGGCCAGCGACCAGTTCGAAGCGCTTGGCGGATATACCGCGCTCGCCGAACTGGACGCGCTCCTCGACCGGTTCGGCCTTGCCGATGTTCAGATGGATCGCCAGCTCTCCACGCTCTCGGGCGGCCAGAAGACCCGGGCGGGGTTGGCAGGACTCCTCGTCACGCGGCCGGACATCCTGGTGCTGGACGAGCCGACCAACCACCTGGACGAAGATGCACTGGCATGGCTGTCGACCTTCCTGAAGGACTACGCGGGCGCGATGCTGATCGTGTCTCACGACCGGGCGTTTCTTGACGACGTAGCGACGGCGATCCTCGCTCTCGATGATCGCGAAAAGGCGGTCACCCGGTACGCAGGCAACTACAGCGACTTCATTGCAGCGAAGGAACATGAAGCCGAGGAGGCCGAAGCGGCCTGGCATCGGCAGCAGGTGACCGTTGCGCGGATCAAGCGTGATATCCAGGCGGCGGAGTCCAAATCACGGTCTATCGAATCGTCGACGATCGATTACGCCGTTCGGAAGAAGGCCGCCAAAATTGCCCGCCCGGCGGTCGTGCGCAAGAAGAAGCTCCAACGGATGCTCGACTCCGAGGACTCTGTCGAGCGTCCTGAGCGACGATGGAAGCTATCGCTGGACTTCGCCGAGCCGAATGGCGGTGCACGAGATGTCGTGCGTATCTACGGCGCGAGCGTTCGGTTGGGTGATCGTCAGGTACTTGAAGGTGTGGATCTCCAGGTGCGTCATGGCGATCGGGTTGCCCTGCTTGGCGCCAACGGGAGCGGCAAGACCACGCTCATGCGGCTGATTGCCGGCGACCTGCAGCCGGACAGCGGCGAGGTCCGGTTGGGTCCAGGGGTTCGTGTCGGCTATTTCGCGCAGGAGCAGCAAACGCTGGATCCGGAGCGAACCGTGCTCGATCATGCCTGGCAGGCGGCATCCATGCCTGAGGGGGATCTGCGGGCAGAGCTCCACAAGTTCCTCTTCGGCGGGGACATGGTTCATCGCCGGGTTGCGGAGCTGTCGTATGGTGAGCGGGCGCGTCTGATGCTTGCGCTTCTCGTCTTGCGTGGCACGACCGTCCTGCTGCTGGACGAGCCGATGAACCATCTCGATCTCGAAGCACGCGAGGAGTTCGAGGACGCGTTGGTGAGCTTTGGCGGCACGCTGATCATGGTGTTGCATGATCGTTACTCCGTCGAGCGCCTCGCAACCCGGGTTGTCGTGGTCAGGGACGGTCACCTTGAAGAGCAGTTTGCCGGGAATGTGATCGCCGCCGACCGAGTAACAGGCGACATATCCCATTGAATTCCAACATGTAGGAGATTCAAGCATGAGCTCCAATGGTCGTTGGGATATGTTGCTTGTAGGTTGCCGATGACGAGATCAGCAACACCCCTCAAAGTGCAGTCGTGTTACTCGGGAAGCGACACACCCTGAGGCAGTCTTACTAGACAACCTGCTCGCGCGGTCCCATCGGCAGCAAATCCTTGTAGTACTTGAGGAAATAGGCTTGGACGTCGAACGGCTTCTCCCCGTCTTTCACCGGCACCATCTTCCACTTGCCATCTGAGCGAAGCTCCCGGGCATTCACCGTGTCCCTCAGGTAGGCGGCAAGCACATTGTTCCGCAGGTGGTGTCTCAGCTCCGGGGACTCGACCGGGGCGATGACCTCGACGCGGCGATCGAAATTCCGCTCCATGGCATCGGCGCTTCCGAAGTAGACGCGCGGATTGCCGTTGTTCTCGAAATAGTAGATACGGCTGTGCTCGAGGAACCGGCCAACGATGCTCCGCACGGTGATCGTCTCGCTCCATCCCTTGACACCGGGACGCAGGCAGCAAATGCCGCGGATGATCAGGTCGATCCTGACACCAGCCCGGGACGCAGCATAGAGCGCCCGAATGGTATCCCGATCCACGAGCGAATTCATCTTCATCACGATGTGGCCGTTTCCGTGGACCAGGTGGTTTTCCGTTTCCTGCCGGATGGCATCGATGAGCTGGTCACGCATGCAATGTGGCGCCACCCAAAGCTTCTGGTACTCGTTCTGCTCGGCAAACCCGGTCAGGATGTTGAACACATCGGTCACATCGTCTGCAATCTCCTCGCTCGACGTGAGGATACCGATGTCCTCGTACCCACGCGCGGTATTGGCGTTGTAGTTTCCGGTCGCGATATGGCAGTACCGCCTCAGGCCATCCGCCTCGCGCCGCACGACCATCGTCAGCTTGCAATGCGTCTTGAGCCCCGCAAGGCCGTATGCGACATGAACGCCGTGTGTCTCCAGCGTCTGCGCCCACTCAATGTTGTTCTCTTCATCGAACCGGGCTTTCAACTCCACAAGGACCGCGACCTGGGTGTCATCGTCACGTGCCTCGATGAGCGCCGGGATAAGGGGGGAATTCTTGCCCACACGGTACAGCGTCTGCTTGATCGCGATAACATCCGTATCCCGGCTCGCCGCCTGGACGAAGTCCACCACACCGCCGAATGATTGATACGGCAGATGGAGCAGCACATCGTTCTCGCGGATTACCGAGAAGATATCCGGCTTTTCTACGTCGGTCTCTTCGGACGGCCGGCGCCACGGGAAGGGCGTCGAAGGCGTGAACGGCTCATCCATCAGGTCCGGTCGGGGCAGCTTCGCCAGCTCCATGATGTCTTCGAGGCCAATAAGACCGTCCACGATGTAGAGATCGTCCTCATCAGCGTGGACCTGGTCCAACAGCCAGTTCCGGACGGCCTCAGGCATCGAGGTGTCGACATCCAGGCGAACGGTCGAGCCGAAAGGCCGCTGGGAGATCGTCTCGCGCATGATCTCGAGGAGATCTTCGGCATCCTCGTCATCCTCGTCGGGCTCGACGTCGGAGTCCCGCAGCAGATGAAAGGGATACGCAGCCACCACCTGGCTACCCGGGAAGAGACGATCGAGGTGAGCGGCGATGACCTGCTCCATGAGCGTGAACCGGGAGCACCCCGTCGGGCCGTCGGGCACTCCCTCAACGAGAACGTTGCCCGTCTCGCCTTCCGGCGCCGTGGCGGGCACCGGGACGAATCGCGGCAACAGCGCCGGAACCTTCACACGCGCGAATCGGGATTCGCCGCCTCTCCTCAGCACGACGATCAGGTTGACGCTGTCGTTCGAGACATGAGGGAAACGACGTCCCCGATCGATCGCCTGCGGCGTGAGAACTGGAAAAACCTCCCGCTCGAACACATGCCGAAGGGCCTCCCGTTCGTCCTTCGACAGTTCATCGTGGTTGACGATCTCGATGCCAGCCTTCTTGAGCGCCGGAAACAGCTCGTTGCTCACGCTTTGCACGTGCTCGGTCATGAGCTGCTGGGTCCGCTTCCGAATTGCCCGGTAGACCTGGACCGGTGTCCTGCCATCCGTGCCGACATCGGTGATACCGGCGACAACTTTCCGCTTCGCGCCGGCGACCCGAATCATGAAGAACTCGTCGAGGTTCGAGGAAAAGATCGAGGCAAACTTCACCCGCTCCAGAAGCGGCTGGGACGTCTCGCGCATCTCCTCGAGCACCCGCCGGTTGAAGTCCAACCAGCTCAGCTCCCGGTTGAGGTACATGTCCGGTTCGAGCTCGGGAAGCTCCCAGGACTGTTCCGTGGCAACCGCAGACTTGCGTGAGGATTTCGGACTCATCGCTTGAAGCTGACCTTTCTGACGCACCGTCGAGAGTGCAGCGGGTTTAGTGACGTGGTTTCTGTTGCAGCCATTGTATGCAGATATGCTGCCAGAAAACCCGGATGTGGTCACGAAAACGCAACGCCCTGACGATCCAGGCAAATAGTCGATTACGGGCTTCGTATCAGATGTGAAAGAGGCGGTCCGCGAGCGGACCGCCTCTTTCATGAGCGCTTTCAGACTGGCAACGGTAGCCTACTCGCCAGCGCCATCCGTGTGACGGTGACCGTCACCCATAGCGATCGCGTCCCCACTCTTCTCGGCCTGGGTCTTTGGCTGCTGGATCTCCATCCCCGCTTCGTGGTCTTCCACCTGGCCTGGGCCGAAGATCTCGACAACCTCGGAGCCGTCCAACGTCTCACGCTCCAGCAGGGCCGCGACGAGCGCGTCGAGTTTGTCACGGTGAACCCGGTTCAGCTCGATCGCGGTTCGCTGCGCGTTCTCGACGATCTCCCGAACAGCCGCATCGACCTTCTGTGCCGTCGCATCGGAGAAGGACTTGTCCTGCGTGATCTCACGACCAAGGAAGACATGCTCCTCACCGGTACCGAGATAGACCGGACCGACCGCGTCGCTCATACCCCAGAGCCCGACCATACGCCGTGCAAGGCTGGTGGCCTGCTTGAGGTCGTTCTCTGCGCCAGTCGTGATCTCGTCGAAGACAACGACCTCGGCCGCGCGTCCGCCCAGCATGCTCACCAGGCGTCCGAGCAGGTATTGGCGGCTGTAGAGCCCGCGATCTTCTTCCGGCATCTGGATCGTGACACCGCCGGCGGAGCCGCGCGGCACGATGCTGACCTTCCGCAGCGGGTCGGAGCCCGGCGTGAAGTGCGCCGTCAGCGCGTGGCCAGCCTCGTGGTAGGCAACAACCTCGCGTTCCTTCGGATCGACCAGGCCACTGCGGGCGACGCCCAGCAGGATCTTGTCGAGTGCTTCCTCGAAGTCCAACGGGATGATGTCCTTGCGGTTGTTGCGTGCGGCATTCAATGCCGCCTCGTTGACAAGGTTGGAGAGGTCGGCGCCCGCGAAGCCGGTTGTCGCGCGGGAGATCTTCTCGAAGTCCACCTCAGGGCTCATCGGCATGCCGCGCGCGTGGATCTTCAGGATCGCCTCACGGCCCTTGCGGTCAGGCAGGCCAACGGTCACCTGGCGGTCGAAGCGGCCCGGGCGCAGGAGCGCCGGGTCTAGTACGTCCGGCCGGTTCGTCGCGGCCATGACGATGACTTCCTGGTTCGTCTCGAAGCCGTCCATCTCCACGAGCAGCTGGTTGAGCGTCTGCTCGCGCTCATCGTTCGATCCGCCGAGACCAGCGAAGCGCTGGCGTCCGACCGCATCCAGCTCGTCGACGAAGATGATCGCCGGCGCGGCGGCCTTGGCCTTGTCGAAGAGGTCGCGGACGCGGCTCGCACCGACACCAACGAACATCTCGACGAACTCCGAAGCGGAGACGCTGAAAAACGGAACACCCGCCTCACCGGCGACGGCACGCGCGGTCAGCGTCTTACCGGTACCCGGAGGGCCCACCAGCAGGACGCCACGCGGGAGCCTCGCGCCGAGCGCGTGGTACTTGGCCGGGTTGCGGAGGAAGTCAACGACCTCCATCAGCTCCTGCTTGGCCTCGTCCTCGCCCGCCACATCGGCGAACGTCACCTGTGGCCGTTCCGGATCATTCTGGCGCGCCTTGCTCCGACCGAAGCCGAAGACGTTCTGGTTACCGCGGCCCATCTGCCGGCTCATGAAGATGATGAGTCCGAGGAAGAGCATGAACGGCAGGAAGCTGAAGAGCAGGTTGGTCCAGATCGACGTGCTCGAGGTGCGTCCAACGATGGTCGCATCCGTCTGCTCGATCCTGTCGAGCAGCTCCAGATTGATCACGCCCTGGGGCAGCGTCGCCTGGATGTCGTCCGTTTCCTCGATATTTTCCCGATCGAGGGGTGCATCATTGTCAACGACCTGCGCCTCGGAGTCGTACCGAATCGCGTCCTTGAGCTCGAGACGGATCGTCGTCTCGCCCATGACGGCGCGATCGACGTTGTTCTCCTCGATCATCTGCGTGATGACGTTATACGGAACATCGGTGATGTTCGGGTCATCCTGCGGGCCGAAGAAGTTCCAGATGTACCACCCGACGAGGGCGATGATAATGGTCGCGACCACCCACGTGGGAATCCGTGGGCCTTGTCGATTCGGCTCGGAGCCGTTCGGGTCCTCGCCTCCTCGTCGCGGTCGCTGCTGACGGTTCCGATCGTTGTCGGGCCTCATCAGCGGAAACTGCGGTTTCTTGGGATCCTGCTGACTCATAAGTGCAAACTCTCTGATGGTGAGGTGGCGGTCGTGGAACGTTGTGTTCCTTCAGTAATTGTTCAGGAACCCGCTAAAACCGGCCACTGCTATTCTGTAACGCAACTGTAGAACATTCGGACGACTGTTGACACCGTTTAAGGTCGCAAATTCGGCGACTCCTCGCGGTTCGAGCACCCAGATGTTCTAGCGTTACGCCTCATCGCTCTCCTCGAGGATATGACCGGCATCGACCAGCACGCCGGGTCTCCTGCTCCTGGCGAGGCAAACGACCGTAACGCCCAGGCCGGTCGCCTCACGGAACGCCTCGGCAGTCGGGATACCGGTCGTCGCGACCAGCGACACGCCAAGACCCGCCATCGACGCGATGATGTCACGATCCACAATGCCTCGCACCACAAGGATCGGGGCACTGACATCACGACCGTCCCGCAAGAGCCAGCCCGCAATCTTGGCGATCGCGGGACGGGTCGACATGTCCCGCGCGATGCAATGAACACTGGTGTCCGACGCGACAGCCGCATGTACGAAGCCGTCGGCCGCCCGGTCCTGGTCCATGACGGAAAAGGCTTCACGGACAATGTCGGTGAGGACGTCAGCATGAATGACGAATGGCCCGGGCTGCGGATCGAGGTCGTCTGACCGATCGTCCAACGTGTCGCGCCACCCGGCGGCAACACGCCGCTGCCGGGCGACATCGACAGGGGTTTCGATCATCAGCGACACGCGATCCTCGTGAACCGTCACCGCATCGATCTCATCGACAGGGGTGAAGAACCCGTGCAGATACGCCCAGCCAAGCGCCAGCTCGGCCGGGGCGTCTGGAAGGCAATGGACCGCTCCCGCAAGGTCGCCATTCACCTCGATGCGCACGATCGATTCGCCGGGTAGCTGCGAGACGACGCCCGGCTCGTACCGTGCAAACCCTTCTACCGCACGTGACGCGTCGGCCAGCGACATGCCTTCCGACCGGATGCCACGCTCCATGTCGGATAGCCGCGCGGTGTCCGGCCCGGCAGGTCGGCGGCGATCTTTCGAAGAACCGCCCGAGATCTCACGATGGGACACCATCTACCGCCTCAGCCGCCACCAGCTCGGAACGGCGAACTCGTCCTGCTCGCCGTGGGCAAACCCGATCCACTCGACGAGGGACGATTTCCGGAGTGCGCCTGGAATCACCTGGCCATGCAGCACCATCTTGGTCTGCCGGCGCTGCTCGCCCCAGGCTCGACCGGCGGCGTCATACGCGGCCCTCGTTTCCGGCACCTGGAGCATGAGATCGATGAAGTCATTGGTCATGAATTCGTCGCCATCGATCTGACGCAGCAGGTCCTCGATGAATGGCAGCATCTTCTCGATCAGGTCATCGACCGTGACGCCGTTCGGTCCGGTATCGTGCGCCTGGACGCCCATGGTCCGGCCCTCCTCTACTCTTCCTTCAATTCACCACCGGAGCGCAGTGCGACATAGCTCTCGTACCGCTCCTGCCCTATCTCGCCAGCATCCACGGCCTCGCGGATCGCGCAGTGCGGCTCGTGGATGTGCGTGCAATCCGGATAGAAACACTGACCGAGATACGGTCGGAATTCAATATAGAAGGAGTCCAGATGCTCGACCGGGATGGCGTGCATCGCCAGGGCACGCATTCCCGGCGTGTCCGCCACCCACGTATCGTCCGCGACCTCGTAGAGCCGGGAACCGATCGTGGTATGCCGCCCCTTCCCGGTCGCGCCCGACACTTCACCAACCTCGCGCCGGTTCGTCGGGTCGATGGCGTTGAGCAACGAGGACTTGCCGACGCCGGACGGCCCCGCGACCGCGGTCGTCTTGCCCTTGAGATGCTCCCTTAGCTCAGGTATTCCCTCTCCGGTCTCGGCGCTCACGACAAAGACGGGGTACAGATCCCGATACATGCCGAACGCCTGCTCGATCGCCGTGCCGTCAGGATCAAGGTCGGCCTTGTTGACCACGATTCCTGCCGGGATCTCCTGCATCTCCGCCAGGATCAGGAAGCGATCCAGCATCCGGACATGGGGCTCCGGGTCCGCGATCGCGAACACGAACAGCACCTGGTCTGGGTTGGCAAGGATCACCTGCTCCGTGTCGCGGGTATTCCGCGCGGTTCGCACCAGCGCTCGCGACCGGGGCTCGACGGCGACGATTGCGCCTTCATTGTCCGGCAACTCGACGACATGGACCCGGTCGCCGACGGCCACGATATCGGTCCGACGACGCTGCTTCTTGAGCTGGCCGCGAAGCGTTGCGATGAGCACCGTGTCGCGGCGAGGGCCTTCGAGGAGGCGAACTTCGTACCACAGCCCGTGGGCGCGGATGACGATCCCCCGAACCGCGTCGTCGGAAATTTCGACGGGCGCCGTATCGTGCGAATCAGGAACCGATACGCCTTTTCGGGAGGTGCGAGACGTGCGCTGTTGTTTTCTTGGCAAACGCTGGACTCCGGATCTTTAAGGAAGCATGACGAGAGGCCGATACACAGGTCGTTCGTACGATGTGATACCTTCAAGTATGCGGGATGCATAGTCCGCGTATCCAGACCGGGTGGGTGAAGTCTGGCTTGACACCAACGCGATTTTGGCTATGCTAACGGAATGGAAGTGAGTCACGATTTGACCGTTCCCATTCAGGGCTTATTCATGTTGCCGGAGGCAAGATAAAAATGGTTACCTCGACCCCGATGATTAGCATGACTCCGGAAGCCGTCGCGCAGCTCAAGGACTTCCTGGCTGACCAGGGCACACCGGATCATGCACTGCGGGTGTTTGTCGCTCCGGGCGGCTGCTCCGGCCTGCAGTACGGCATGACTATCGACGAGAGCGCTGACGAGGGTGACGAGGTGATCGAGACGAGCGGCGTCAAGGTCCTCGTCGACAACTTCAGCGCCATGTACCTCCAGGGCGCCGAGATCGACTTCGTCAACTCGCTGATGGGTGGCGGCTTCACGGTTCGCAACCCGAACGCGGTTGCCGGCTGCGCCTGCGGCCACTCCTTCGATACGGGCGATGATGCCGCGGCAACCTCCCAAGGTTGCGGGTGCGGCAGCCACTAGTCGCCTCGAGATCAGGAAAAACGGAAAACCCCTGCGCCGATTTTTCGACGCGGGGGTTTCTGTTCTGGCAAGCGCCGGACCCCTCTTCACATTCCATTCAAGATGATGTAGAATAGGGTGTCCGTGACGGACTTGTCATGGAGCGGCACTGCTGTGCACCAAATCCGCTGCCATTAGGCAGCAAACAACTTCCCGCGAACAGCTGATTTCACATCGCGTGCGTTTTTCCCCGTGACGTATCTACGCTTTCCAGCGTTTAGCCACGGGATTTTGCTCTTGCACGCATCAGCGTTACCGGACTGGTGCAGGGCACACCGAATCGATGCGGAACGCATCCTGCGACGTTGGCAGGCGCTACCGCGTCGTGTGGCGAGACGGGTACAACGATGTACCTTACCATGCGACCTATCGCACATGCACGAAAAGATTGGATGGCCTGATGTCCTCATTTGATGTTGCAAACATCGACCAGATTACCCGGGACAACGAAGAGAAGCCCGACGTCCCTGAAGAGATTACGACACAGATGGAGCCGGAAGCCGAGGAAGCGGATCTCGAACGCGATCTCGACGTCCTGCAGCGCCTCGACCCGAACTTCATCAATGACCCGGTGCGCCTCTATCTTCGCGAGATCGCCGAGACTCCCCTCCTGACCCATGATCAGGAGATCGAGCTGGCCAAGCGCGTCGAGGAGAACGACCTCCAGGCGGTGCAGCAGTTCGTCCGCGCCAACCTCCGCCTCGTCGTCTCCATCGCCAAGCGCTACGTGAACCGTGGCCTGACCCTGCTGGACCTGATCCAGGAGGGCAACATCGGCCTGATGCGCGCCGTCCAGAAGTACGACTGGCGCAAGGGCTTCCGCTTCAGCACCTACGCGACCTGGTGGATTCGCCAGGCGATCACCCGCGCCATCGCGGACCAGAGCCGCACCATTCGCCTTCCCGTCCACATGGGTGACTCGATTTCGCGCTACCGGAAGACCCTGAACCAGCTCGCGCAGTCGCTCGGTCGCCAGCCAACCCCGGAAGAGGTTGCCGAGGCGATGGAAGTGGCGCCGGAGAAGATCCACCAGATCGTCCAGGCCGCGCAGCGCACCATTTCGCTCGAGACGCCGATCGGTAACGAGGACGACACCAGCCTCGGCGACCTGATCGCCGACGAAGTGTCCGAGACGCCGTACGAGGCCGCGAGTGAGTCCATGCTCAAGCGTGACGTCTCCGCCGCCCTCGATACGCTCTCGGCTCGCGAGCGCCTGGTGCTCCAGCTCCGGTTCGGTCTCGGCCAGGGCCACCAGCACACGCTGGCAGAGGTCGGCGAGCAGCTCCAGATCAGCCGCGAGCGCGTCCGCCAGATCGAGAACGAGGCGCTGCAGAAGCTGCGCCGGCTCGATGGCGATCGCCTCTTCGCCTACCACCAGGAGCTCTAGGCTCCACCTGCGGCGAACAGAGCAAGCGGGTCGGCATTGCCGGCCCGCTTTTTCGTGCCCAAGGCTATTGAAACGCGGCAATCCTACCCGAGCGGACGGTCCGTTCGGGGCCGATCACGCGTACACTCAAACCGACATCCATTCGCCTCAGGCGAGGCGAATTCCATACAGACCTGTGGCGCCCGGCCGCGCCGACAAAGAAAGAGCGATGATGACGTCCGTATCGCCGCCGACCCTTCCCTCCGACCTCGAGATCGCCCAATCCGCCACCCTCCTACCCCCCGTAGAGATTGCCGCCCAACTTGGAATCGATGAGGAATATCTCGTCCCGTACGGGCGCCACGTCGCCAAGATCGATCCGTCTGTGGTCAACACGATGGCAGATCGGCCGATGGCGAAATACGTGGTTATCACCGCCATCACGCCAACGCCGCTCGGCGAAGGCAAGACCACGACGGCCGTTGGGCTCGCCCAGGGGTTGAACCACATCGGACGGACGTCCGTGCTCACGTTGCGCCAGCCCTCGATGGGCCCGACCTTCGGGATCAAGGGCGGAGCCGCAGGCGCAGGATACTCGCAGGTGCTGCCCATGGAGCAGCTCAACCTGCACCTCACCGGCGATTTCCACGCCGTCACCGCCGCCCACAACATGCTGGCGGCCATGATCAGCAATCACCTCTATCACGGCAACGCCCTCGACATAGACCCGCAAACCATCTCCTGGCGCCGCGTGATGGACGTGAATGACCGGTCACTCCGATACATAGTCGAGGGGCTCGGAGCGCGCGAGGACGGCGTCACCCGCCAAACGGGCTTCGACATCACCGCCGCGTCGGAAGTGATGACGATCCTGTCGCTGTCGTCGTCACTCCAGGACTTGCAGCAGCGTCTCGCGCGAATCGTAATCGGGCGCAACCGCATGGGTGACTTCGTCACGGCGGCGGATCTCAAGGCCGACGGCGCGATGGCCGTGATCCTGAAAGATGCCGCCTGGCCGAATCTGCTCCAGACCACCGAGAACACGCCGGTCCTGATCCACGCGGGCCCGTTCGGCAATATTGCGACGGGCAACTCCTCGGTCATCGCCGATCAGGTCGGGATCCGCACGGCAGACTTCGTGCTCACCGAGGCAGGCTTTGGCGCCGACATGGGAGCCGAGCGCTTCTTCAACGTGAAGTGCCGGATCTCGGGGCTGAGACCGGATATCGCGGTCCTCGTCGCCACGGTCCGGTCGCTGAAGGCGCATTCCGGGCGGTATCGCATCGTGCCGGGCCGACCGTTGCCCGAGAACCTGTTCGAGAAGGCGCCCGAGGATGTCCGCGCAGGCGCCGAGAACCTGATCAAGCACATCGAGATCGTGAAGTCGTTCGGCGTGAAGCCGGTCGTGGCGATCAACGCGTTCCCGAACGATCACGAGGCCGACTTGCGAGAGATCGAGGCGATCGCCGCGGAAGCTGGTGTCCGCTGCGCGATCACGACCCACGTCATGGACGGCGGCGCCGGCGCGGCGGATCTCGCGCGCGAAGTCCTGGCCGCCAGCGAGCAGGAGACGGACTTTCGTTATACCTACGATGTGTCGGAATCGCTTGTCAGCAAGATCGAGGCGATCGCAACGAAGGTCTACGGCGCGGACGGGATCACGATCGAGAAATCGGCCGCAAAGGATCTTCAGCTGTTCGAGGAAAAGGGGTTCGGCAACCTCCCGATCGTGATCGCGAAGACCCACCTGTCGATCAGCCACGACCCGAAACTCCGCGGCGCCCCGACGGGCTGGAAGCTCCCGATCCGGGAAGTGCGGCTTGCCGCCGGCGCGGGCTACGTCTACGCGATTGCCGGAAGCATGCGGACCATGCCCGGTCTGGGCGCGTCGCCGGCCGCAGAGCGCATTGGCCTGAACGAAGACGGACAGGTCGTTGGGCTCTTCTAGGCCCTTGTAGAGAGAGACCGGGCGCAGGGCCCGGTCCCTCTCTAGATCTTGTATCCGAATGGGATATGTCGCTTGACAAAGGAGTCAGGCGTCGTCCCTGGACATGACCACGTTCCACTCGTTGATCACCGCACCCACGATGATCCCGTTCTGCGCGAACGGATCGTTCGCGAGCAACTCCTGGGCTTCAGAGATATCGTCGGCGTCATAGATGATGATCGCTCCGCTGTCGTCGGCGAACGGCCCGGCCTTGTAGAGCTTGCCCTGCTCCAGCAAGCCTCGCTGGTACTCGCGATGCGAGGGGCGAATCTCCTGCCGTCGCGCGGCGTCCTCTCCATACGTCAGGATTGCGGTGAAGAGCGGCATTGTACTTTCTCCTTTGGGCGCACCGGTAGAGATGCGCGAACCCGGTCCTCAGGCGCCCACCTCGACCGTGAACCCGCCCGGCGCCTGAACATAGAACCCGTACGAATGTCCCGTTTCCTCCGGCGCACCCACATCATAGCCGTCATCGTTCAGCCTGCGGCTCAACTGGTCCACCTCTTCCCGGCTGCTGATGAAGAAGCCAATGTGGAAGGTGTCCGGGTACCCGTTGAACGTCGATGCACGCCCTTTCATGAGGGTCAGGATCATACCCTCATAGGATTCCGTGTCGGTGAGGAATGCCATGCCGGCGTTTCCTCCCTGCTTGGACATGTCGAAGTACTTCTCAAGAAATGCGGCGGCGCCCGGAACGTCACTGACCGTCAGGTTGATGTGATTGAGCCTCATGTGTTCGCTCCTCTCGGAAACGCATTCGAATCGTCCCTCCCCAGCATGCCATCACCGACCTGGAGCGCGCCTGTCGCCGGATGACCTGGCCTCGGATGCGAGCCCGGCATGAAGAGCCCCTGATCTAGCGATGGCGGAGCCTGGGATCGAGCACATCCCGGATACCGTCCCCGATCAGGTTCAGCGCGAAGACGGTGATCGTCAACGCGGCACCCGGGACCAGCATGGTCCATGGCGCCTGGGAGAGGAACACGCGAGATTCCGAGAGCATGCCGCCCCACGACGGGATATCCGGCGGCGCGCCGGCGCCAAGGAACGACAACGTTGCTTCGCCCAACACCGCCTCGGCGAAGACAAAGCTCGTCTGGACGATCACGGGCGAGAGGCAGTTAGGCGTGATGTGCCGGAACAGGATCCGGGACGTGCTTGACCCGATCGACTCCGCCGCCTCGACGAACTGAGCCTGCGACGTTCCGAGTACGACGCTCCGGACGACCCGGGCCATGCGGGGCGTGTTGACGACCGTGAGAGCGATGATCACGTTCGTGATATCCGCACCGCGCACCGCCATGATGCCGATCGCGAGCACGATGCTCGGGAACGCCATCATGGCGTCCATGATCCGCATGATGATGCTGTCGACGCGGGGCATGAATCCGGAAATCAGCCCGATCAACCCACCAACCGCCATGGTCAGCATCGAGACCGAAATCCCGACCAGCAGCGAGAGTTGCGATCCCTTGATGGTGCGGCTAAACACATCCCGGCCCTGCCCGTCCGTTCCGAACACATGCTCCGAGCCAAAGCCGGGCGCGAGGAGGCGATCGGACGGGTTCTGTGCTGTCGGGCTGTGCGTCATGATCAGCGGCGCGGCAAGCGCGGCTACAATCACGATCGCGATCAGGACATGCCCGACAAGCAGGTTCCGGTTCCGGGAAAAGGCACGGAGGATCCGCGTGGATACCGTCGGCCGTTCGACTGAACGCTCGCCAAGCGTCATGGTTGCCTGTGCGGCCATCCCCTACCCCCGTCGGATACGCGGATCGAGCGCCGCGGCTAGAATATCGACCACCAGGTTGACGACGACGTAGACCGTCGCGATCACGAGCACCGTGCCCTGCACGAGCGGGACGTCGCGCCGTCCTACCGCCTGGATAAGCAATCGCCCGATCCCGGGTATGTTGAAGATCTGCTCGGTGACCACCGCGCCACCAAGCAG
>DATGPC010000114.1:0-3789 GCA_035305265.1 Thermomicrobiales bacterium
CCCGTCAAGCGCGTGGCTGCCCCGAAGACGAAGAGCAAGGCGAAGGCTAGCGCCTGATCATCCGGAGTCGCCCATGTCAGTCCAGATTGCGAAGACTGATTCAGGATGGCCGGTATGGGGACACGACCACGCGGTCCGCGAGCTGCAGTCCGCCATTCGTCGAGGCGTCCGGCATGCATATATCCTGAGCGGGTACCACCATGTCGGGAAGGCGTCCCTGGCGATGGAGTTCGCCAGGGCGCTGCTCTGCGCCACCCCTCCTGAGCCGGGAATCCCTTGCGGCGAATGCCGCTCGTGCCGCCTGATTGCAAGGGGCTCCCATCCCGATGTGACCCTCTATGACCTCGACCGCCAGCAACAGACGGGCGACAAGGCTTCGACCGGCAAGAACCTGAGCCTCACGATCCAGACCGTTCGCGAGATCTCGTCCAACGTGTCCCTTCGTCCAATGGAGGCGAACCACCGGGTCATCGTCGTCGACGACGTCGAGACAATGCAGGAGACGGCCCAGGAAGCGTTCCTGAAAACGCTGGAGGAGCCGCCTCCCTATGCGGTGATCCTCCTGCTCACAACCGATGCCGAAATGTTGCTGGAGACGATCCGAAGCCGGGCGGCGACGATCCAGCTCCAGACGGTGCCGTCCGCGACGATCCTGACGATGCTCGAGGCGTCCGGTATCGAGCCGGAGAAGGCAAGGACCGTCGCCGCCGCGAGCGTGGGCCGGCCCGGCTGGGCGGTTCGCGCGCTTGAGGACGACAAGCTCTTCACCGAGCAGGTAGAGGTACGGTCGTCCGCAGAGTCCTGGGTCCAGGGAGATCGGTACCAGAGACTGGTCGAGGCGACGCGGCTCGGAGACATGTTCAGCAAGGACCGGGAGACCGTCTATGCCCGGGTTCTCGCCGCCCAAACGGTCTGGCGATCGATCCTTCTCCAATCGGCGGGGGTCGGTGATGCTGATGTCGACACGGTGGATGTCGCCTTTGCCCCGGTCGATGCCGTGCGGGCATTGAAGAGCGTCAACTCCTGCCTGTCCGACCTCGACGCGAACGTTCGTCCGCGCCTCGCGCTGCAATCAATGGTGCTGCAATGGCCGAATCCTTGATCAACCCCGGGGGAAACCCGAAAGACTCGAAACCATGGCAGCTCGGCGTCGAAGAGGCGCGGGAGATGGCCAAGGCCCGTTTTCGGGAGCGGCTTTCCAATGGCGAGCAGGTCGGCGGTTGCTCCTGCTCTGCCGAGGACGAGCCGGTGCCCGAGGGAACCGATGGGCCTCGCGTTGTCGGGGTGAGATTCAGGGATTCCGGTCGTGTCTACTTTTTCGACGCCGCCGGAACGAGCGTTGACGTGGGAACCTGGGTTGTCTGCACGACCTCCCGGGGGCAGGAGGCGGCACGCGTCGTCGTGGCGCCGAAGCAGGTCGTCATGTCCCAGCTCGACGGGGACCTGAAACCGATCGATCGGGTTCTTTCCGACGATGATGTCCAGCAAATCGAGGAACGTCGGCGGGACGCGGCGAGGGTGGTCCGGCGCGGGGGAGAGATCTCGCGGGCGTACGACTTCGGTATCAAGGTTATCGCTGCGGAGTACTCGCTCGACGGGCGCCACGTGCGGGTATCCTGCAGCGCCTCCGATCATTCCTTCGTCGAGGACCTTGGTGGAATGCTCTCCGAGGAGCTTGGCGTCGAGGTCGAGATGCAGATGGTCGGACCTCGGGACGAAGCGCGCCTGATTGGCGGTCTCGGCAAGTGCGGGCGAACACTGTGCTGTAGCTCGTGGCTGCCGATCTATCCGGACGTTTCCATGGGGATGGCGAAGAACCAGGACCTCTCGCTCAACCCGACGAAGGTGACGGGCCTGTGCGGCCGTTTGCTGTGCTGCCTGTCATATGAAAACGAACAGTACAAGAAGGCCCGCCAGCTTCTGCCACGTCTCGGCCAGCGCATCTCCACGCCTGACGGTGACGGGATGGTGGTGTCGCTTCAGGTCCTGAAGGAGTTGGTGACGGTCCGGTTCGACGATTCACACCGGCAGGAGACCTACCCGGCGTCAGAGCTGCTCGCGCCCGGCAAGCGCCAGGCACGAGTGGAACCGGCGCCGGTGCAGGTCGAGGCGCAACCTGAGGCGAACGCCTCGAACGAGGAGAATTCGTCGCAACCGCGCCGCCGCCGACGCCGACGCCGACGCAATCGGAGCGAGAACGTCGAGGCCTGATCCGCTCACGACGATCTCAGATTACCCGCATCTTTATCGAGAAGGCACGAATCCATGTCACTGTATCTGGTCGTTCACACGCCGCGAAAGGACGATGAGGAGAAGGTCTTCCCTCCAACGCAAATGCTGGAGATGGCGCGAGATCATGGCGACGCCAACGCGCGGACGCGGTGGCTCAAGACGTTTTCCCCTGACCTGAACGATGAGCGCCACTTTACGCTTTGGGAGGCGAAGTCGGCGGAAGACATCAACGAGGTCATGTCCCGATATGGATTCCTGAGCGAAATGGACGCGCATCCTGTTCGCGTGCAGGAATGGTCGCCGGCTGACGTCCTGACGGCGAACTCTGAAGAGGTGTCTGAATAATCGGCGGCATCCACCGGCCCCGACGGCCCGCCCATCGTCTGGTTCGGCGATGGGCGGGCCTTTCACTTTCTGGAACGTTTAGCGCTCGGGGGCTCCGGCGGGCATAATTGGTGCGTGAGACAGGAACCATTGCGCGACGTCGTCGATTGAAAAGCGGAACCCGCATGCTGGTCGAACTCGACATCACCGATCTGGCTATTATCGAACGCTCGACCATCCGGTTCGAGGCGGGCCTCAACGCGCTTACCGGTGAGACCGGGGCGGGGAAGTCGATCTTGCTGGATGCACTCGGGGCAGTGCTCGGCCAGCGAGTCAGTAGCGACATCGTCCGCACCGGCAAGCGCGCTGCCCGGGTGGAGGCATTGTTCGAGATCCCGGTCGAGGCGGAGGGCGCAGTGATGGGACTTCTCGGGGAGTTCGGGATCGAGCATGATCCATCCGAGCCGTTGCTGATGTCCCGCGAGATCCAGGCAAGCGGCCGCTCGTCCAGCCGCATCAATGGACGTATGACGACCATTGCGCAATTGAACGCGATCGGCAGCCTGCTCGTCGATATCCATGGCCAAAGCGACCATCTATCTATCCTGAAGCCCGGCGAGCAGCGCAACATCCTGGATCGGTATGCCGGTCTCGAGGCGCAGCGCGATGTCGTGCGGGATCTGGTTCGCGAGTACCGGGAGGTGCGATCTGCGCTGGCGGAAGTATCCCGTGGATCGCGGGAGCGGGAGCAACGGATGGACCTCCTTCGCTTCCAGGTTGGCGAGATCGATGAGGCGGCGCTGCAAGTGGGCGAGGATGACGCCCTGAGGCGCGAGCGTGATGTGCTGCAGAACGCCGATCACTTGCGTCAGTCCGCGCTGCTCGCGGTGACGTCGCTCGCGGGAGATGATGCCGGCGCAATCGAGGTGAGCGCCGCCTCGTTGTTGCGACAGGCGGAGCACGCCGTCACGGACCTGACGGCAGTCGATCCAAACGCCCAGTCGCTGTCCGAGCGCGCGACAGAGTTGGTCGTGCTGGCCGAAGACCTGGTTCGCGACCTCCGGGACTATGCCGAGTCGATCGAGGGCGATCCGGAGCGGTTGATGGAGGTCGATGACCGGCTGGCGTTGATCCAGTCTTTGAAGAGAAAGTACGACTCGACGATCGACGAGATCCTTGCGTTCCGGGATGACGCAGACCGGGAGTTGCAAGCGCTTTCGGGTGATATGTACG
>DATGPC010000115.1:0-2704 GCA_035305265.1 Thermomicrobiales bacterium
CATCAAGCTCAACGACATCCTGTACAACGACTACGCGGTGATTCCGGTTGTCCGGCAGGGCAAGAAGGCCGGCGTCTCGAAGCGGATGAACGTCGAGAACATCGCGATCAACCCGTTCGAGTACGAGTACTGGAACATCGCTAACTGGAACCTCGCCGAGGGCGCCGAGTAGCGCCTGGTCGACAAGGCAAGAGCGACGCGAACACCGGGAAGGGAGCCAACCCTTCCCGGTGTTTTCGCTCATGAGAGAACGGTGATGGTGGGCCTTTGTGTTCCGCAACGGAGAAACCCATTGCCACGAACCCAGTATGGTGACATAATGCTGTGCACGGGTCCTCGGAGAACGCAATACATACGCCAGGGATACGATCGTTTTCGATGCGCGTCGGCGAGGCATGACATGGCATACGGTGAATGGAGCCAAGTCCAGGCGCAACGGTGGACCGAGTTTGTGTGGCAGAGCCTGCATTACGCGGAGATGAGCACGGGATGTCTCGCCTTCGCAGTAGGTACGCCGGTCGACGTCGTCGGGCGCTGGCTGGACGGCAAGCAACAGCCATCCATTGAGGATTGCCTGGCTGTGGCCCGCGCCCTTGGCGTCAACAGGAGCCGGTTGCTGGATCTCGCCGGACACCCACCTCTGTCCGACGCGTCCTCGTACCGGGACTTTGCCGCGTAGAGTCGCGAGCGGACTTGACGATGAGCAACGCCGGGAAGGATCGCGCCATCCCGGCGTTGTCGCGCACGTTGCTACTTGACAGCCATAGGGAGCAGAACGGACGATCCCATGACGATGACCGTCCGGTTCTAGCGCGAAAAGGCTGTCAAAGATGACCACTGTGTCCGCGACGTCCGACCCGAACCCCGGCGCGATGCGTCCTGTTCTCCACCTCATCGGTAACGCCCATATCGACCCAGTCTGGCTATGGCCGTGGCAGGAGGGGTTCCAGGAGATCCGGGCGACGTTCCGCGCCGCGCTCGATCGGATTCCGGAAACCGACGGGTTTATCTTCACCGCCAGCTCGGCGGCAATGTACGCGTGGATCGAAGAGATCGACCCGGAGATGTTCGAGGAGATTCGCCAGCGTGTCGCGGAAGGTCGCTGGCACATCACCGGCGGGTGGTGGATCCAACCTGACTGCAACCTTCCGGCCGGCGAATCGTTCGTGCGGCAGGCGCTGCTGGGTCAGCGCTATTTCCATGAGAAATTCGGCGTTACCGCAAACGTCGGATACAACGTCGACAGCTTCGGCCACCACGGGATGCTGCCGCAGCTGCTCACCGGCAGCGGCATTGAGAGCTATGTCTTCATGCGCCCGGAGCCGCACGAGATGGAGCTCCCCGCCCGGCTGTTCTGGTGGGAATCGGACGACGGTTCCCGCGTGCTGGCCTACCGGTTGCCGTTTACCTATTGCCCCGGCCCGAACACGATCGCCGGGCACATCGATCGCTGCGCCGGGGAGCTGCATCCGCCCGTTCCCGAGGGACTGGTGTTCTATGGCGTCGGCAACCATGGTGGTGGCCCGACGAAGGAGATGCTCGCCTATCTCCAGGAACGGATGGAAGATCCGGCCTCACCTGAGCTTCGCTTCAGCACGCCCGAGGCATTCTTCAAGGACATGCGCGCCGCCGAACGTGAGGGCATCCTAAAGATCCCGGTCGTCCGCGAAGAGCTCCAGCATCACGCCAGTGGATGTTACGCCGCGCATTCCGGCGTCAAGCGCTGGAACCGGCAGGCCGAATTGGCGCTCCTGACGGCGGAGAGGTGGTCGACCGTGGCGAGGCAAGTCCTGGATGTGGCCTATCCGTCGGATGACCTGGATCGCGCCTGGAAGCGCGTCCTGTTCAACCAGTTCCACGATATCCTCGCCGGCACCAGCATCGAGGAGGCATACGAACATGCCCGGGACAGCTACGGCGAAGCGACGTCGACCGCTGCCTGGCATGAGAACGCGGCCCTGCAGGCCATCGCGGGAGACATCGACATACCCCTCGTCGACGGGACCTTCCCTCTGCTGGTCTTCAACCCTCATCCGTGGGCGTTGCGGACCGGAGTCGAGATGGAGACGGGTCGGCTCCCTGAGGCGTTCGAGCTCCGGGACGAGGCGTCGGGCGAGGTCGTCCCGGTGCAGGAGATCCAGCCGAAGGCGACCGTGAGCGAGAAGTCCCGCAACCGCATCGCCTTCACGGCCGATCTGCCTCCACTGGGCTACCGCATGTATCGCATCGCGTCGTCGACAACGGAGACAACCGCCGCCTCGTCGCTTCGGGCAATCGGCACCACGCTCGAGAATCGTCATCTTCGGCTGTCCCTCGATCCGGAGACGGGCGATCTGACCGAGCTGACGCTCGTCGATACAGGCGTGAACGTTCTCGGGGGACCGACTCGCGCGGTCGTTATCGACGACCCGAGCGACACATGGAGCCACGGCGTCTTCCGCTTCGATGACGAGATCGGGGCTTTCACTACCACGAAGGTTGAGCTGGTCGAGCATGGACCGGTTCGCGCCGTCCTGCGTGTCTGGAGCACCTACGAGAGCTCGCGCCTGATCCAGGATTACATCCTTTGGGAGGATGCCGGACAGGTCGAGGTGCGCCTGAAGCTCGATTGGCGAGAGCGGCACAAGCTGATGAAGATGCGGTATCCCCTCGATCTCGACGAAAAGACCACGGTCGCGACGTACGAGATTCCCTACGGCCATGT
>DATGPC010000116.1:0-3275 GCA_035305265.1 Thermomicrobiales bacterium
CCACCCGGCGGCTGGCGTCCGCGATCAGCGCCGCACTGTGGTCGATCTCCAGGACATGGTTGCAGAGATCAGGTTCCAGGTACGGAAGGAAGGCCGTCCGGAGGATGAAATCGTGCAGGTCCTCCGGCAGGGTGGCGAGGACCTCCTCGATGACGTACTCGTCGAGCGACTGTTGCGTGTGCCAGGCATCCATGATGGAGGACGTTCGTTGCGGATCCATGGCGTCCGCGCTCGCGAGGGCCAGCCGGATGCCCGCGATCCAGCCATCCGTGCGCGCGGTGAGGTGAGAGACCATCTCCGGGCTGACCGTCGATCCATAGACGGATTCCGCCAGCCAGCCGACCTCTTCCTTGATGAAGGAGAGATCCTGCATCTGGATGTCCCGGACCTCGCCTTCGATCCGGCGGCGCGCCAGGGGGAGCGGCGGCATGGCCCTGCTCATGATCACCAGGTGGAGGCCTGCCGGCAGCCCGGCAACCAGCTCGCTGGCCATCTGGTGAACCTCCGGGTTCTCGATGACATGGAAGTCATCGAGAACAACAACGCTTCCGGGTTGGCAAGTCGCCAGCCTCCGGATCGACTCCAGGGCGGTGTCGAGCGAGGGAGGCGCGTCCGGCTGCCGGCCGATGGCCTGGAGCACACCGTGAAGGAAGCGGTGCGGCGTATTGTGCTCGCTGCCGAGCCGTACCCACGCAGCGGGCGTGGAACGCATTTCCGTCCATTGGCTGATGAGGGTCGTTTTCCCGTATCCCGCCGGTGCCACAACGACGATGATCGGAGGAATCGGCTGGTGGTTCAGTGCCTCCAGCAAACGAGGGCGCGAGATGGGAACCGTCGTGCTGGACACGGACGCGGAAGACATATGTGAAACAGGGGGCATCGTTGATCCCGTTGGCGCTTTGACGCGGCGCGGCGGCTTCGAACTGGCCGTCTCGCACCACGCGCGATGGGTTGGTGGTGACCCGAGCGTCGTGCGCGGCACGAGCATCGGACCTACTGTATGCCAACGTTGGAAAATAGTACACCTGGTGCAGGATGCTCGAGATCGCTGCACCAGGCTGGATGCCCCCGGCTCGGAATCTAGATACGAGGCGGTCCCTGCCGGATGCGCTCCAGCAGCGCCTCCGGTGTGTCACGCTCCTGGTCCCACCGGCTCTCGATCCACCACGTCGCGCCGGCCTCCGCGAGCGGCGCGACCCGGTCACGCGTCGCGGCGACATCATCGCCATCGGTGGTGCCTTCGACCACCACGTCGAACGGCGCGTCCGACTCCCGGTGCTCCCGGATCCACGCCATCATCTCTTTCAGCATTTCCGGCTCGATCGGGGCGAACGCATCTTCCGCGTTCATCGGGATGACCCCGTCCCACCGTGCCGCACGACGCATCGACTTCATCTTCGGCCAGGCGCCGACGTTCCAGATCGGGATGCGCGGTTGCTGCACCGGCTTCGGCAGGAAGCGCATCTCGCCCGTCTGGTACTGCTCTCCCTCGAAGCTGAACGGTTCGCCCGTCCACGCCTTGTCGAGGAATTCGAGCGTCTCGTCCAGTCGCTGTGCGCGGATCTTGCGATCGGCGGTATCGGTGTTGACGCGCGTGAACGCCGCGTCGGTGGTCGCGCCCAGTGCCGCCGGGATCACCAGTCGTCCCTTCGACAGGTGGTCGACCGTGATCGCTTCCCTCGCGACCTTCCACGGCCGCCGCCGGGGGAGGGCGAAGACCATGGCGCCAAGCGTCACCCGCTCCGTGACCATCGCCATCGCGGCAAGGATTGTCCACGGATCGTAGGTGTCGGTATCCCCGGTCGATGACTCGTCCCATCCGATGGAGATCCCGTCCCATGAGAAAATGCCGTCCCACCCGGCCGCTTCCGCCTCGCGGGCCATCTCCAGGACCTGATCAACCGTTCCATAGGACGCCACGAATCCAAATTTCATGGAACTGACTCCTTTTGTGTCATGCCCGCTGTCAGCGAGTCCCATTACGCGCCAAACGATGGTAGGAGCAAAGGGGGACAGGGAGGTTCCGCGTTTACCGTGCCTGGGGCAAATACTCCCGGATCATCTCGATCAGGTCCTCGAGCTCTGCCTGATGGAGCTTTGCGGGCCGCGCGACTCCTGCCCGCACGATTCGAGAAGCGAGCCTCCGCGCATCCCGATACCGTGAGGGTATCGAGCGAATCGACGTCATCAGGAGGAGGCCACATGCACGTATTCACCGTTGAAGGAAGCACCCGGTTCCGGACCGGTATGGAAGAGATCGTCGCATCCGGCGCGGCGCCGGGAGTGGTCGCGTTGCTCGGCGACGGCAATCGCGCGCAAACGGTGACCTTCGGTGTCGCCGACATCGCGACCGGTGAGCCGATGCGCGAGGATGCCATCTTTCGTATCCAGTCGATGACGAAGCCGGTGCTGGCCGTGGCCACGATGCAGCTCGTCGAGCAGGGCGTGCTCTCGCTCCACGACCCGGTCGAGCGCTGGTTGCCCGAGCTGACCAACCGCATGGTGCTGCGCGTGCCGGGCGGCGAGCTGGACGATGTCGTTCCGGCGAAGCGGAGCATCACTGTCGATGACCTGTTGACCTGCCGATCGGGCTACGGCGCGGTGTTCTCCGACCCCGGGAGCCCGATTGCCCGGGCGATGGAGGAGCGCGGTGTCGACCCTGGCCCTGTCCCACAGCTCATCTCGTCGGACGAGTGGCTTGCTCGCCTTGCGGAGCTTCCGTTGATCCACCAGCCGGGCGAGGGCTGGCGTTACCACACGTCGTTCGACATCCTGGGCATCCTGATCTCGCGCGTGACAGGCGCGTCGCTTGACGACCATTTCCGGTCCGCCATCTTCGAGCCGCTACGCATGCCCGATACGTCCATGTTCGTGCCGGCGGGGAAGCGTCACCGGCTGCCAGCGGTGTACCGGCGCGACGACGCGTCCGGCGAGCTCATTGAGCTCGAGCCGGCGGGAGGCGGCTACCACGTCGCCGAGCCACCGTTCGACGTCTCCCACGGTGAGCTGGTCTCGACGGCGCGTGATTTCTACCGCTTCGCCTCGATGCTCATGCGCGGCGGCGAACTGGACGGCATCCGCCTGCTGTCCGATCAGTCCGTCGCCATCATGACGCGAGACCATATCGACCCCGCGCAGAAGGACCCGAGCGCCTTCTTCCCCGGATTCTGGGACGAGGACAGCTGGGGGTACGGCATGGGGATGACGACCGCGCCGGACGCCTTCGGCGAGCCCGGACGCTACCACTGGATGGGCGGCTATGGCACCGCCTGGTT
>DATGPC010000117.1:0-5169 GCA_035305265.1 Thermomicrobiales bacterium
CCTGATGGGCGTCGCGGACTACATCGTCGCCGCAGAGGGTCGTGAACGCGATGGCAAGGTGAACGCGCGAAAGATCTACAAGATCCAGTTAGGGCTCAACGCTCTCTGGTCAATCCTGTTCTTCGGCTTCCGCCGGCCAGGGATGGCGCTTATGGAGATCGGCGCGCTCTGGATATCCATCGTCATGACAATCGCATCGTTCTGGAAGATTTCGCGAATCGCGGCGATGCTGCTCGTCCCGTACCTTGCGTGGACCACCTTCGCCACCGCGCTGAACGCCGCGATCTGGTGGAAGAACCGGTAGGCCGGGTGTCTTGACGCGGGGCGTTCCCGCTCCTATCCTCTGGTCTCCTGCACCCGGCGCCGTATGCCAGGTGCGACATGTTTCAGGAGTTCAGGTACATGAACCGGCCCGAATGGAATCGTCTTACCGACGCGTTGAACCAGGGCGAGATCGACCGGCGGGACTTCCTTGCCCGCGCGGCGGCGCTCGGCGTCAGCGCAGGAGCGGCAATCGCGACGCTGAACGTTGCGTCGGCCCAGACCCCGGTCGCGTCTCCCGTCGATGGCGAAGCGGTGCCCTCGATCACGCGTGACGAGTATTACCGTCAGCTCGCGGAAGCGTATCCGCTCGAAGCGCCGGCGTCGCCGGGCGGCGTCCTGATCTATGGCGAATCAACGGACATCCAGACGGTGAACCCGATCGTCTCGTCCGATTCCTACTCCGGTCTCGTGATCCGGCTCGTCTACAACTATCTCGTGCGCCCGAGCGCCCTCGACGGCATGCCGGCGCCCGACCTTGCAGACTCGTGGGTGCAGGAAGCGGATGGCGTCACGTACACATTCCACCTCAACCCCGACGCCACGTGGCACGACGGCAAACCGGTTACCGCCGACGACGTGATCTTCTCGTTCGACGTGACGCTGGCGGAGAACAGCCCCAGCCCGCGGGCGACGACCGTGTCCCAGGTGCTGAGCGAGTACCGGAAGGTCGACGATCATACGGTGCAGCTCGTTGCCAAACAGCCTTATGCAACGTTCGTCAGCCAGACGGCCGGGCTGGTCGGCATCATCCCGAAGCACGTCTGGGAGGATATCCCGGTCGACGAGATCGCGACCGATCCGGGCTCGACCGGCCAGGACCCGTCTCGAGTGATCGGCTCTGGGCCGTTCCGATTCGTCGAGTGGGTCCTCGGAGACCATGTCACGGTAACCCGGAATGACGAATACTGGGACACCACGCGCATCCCGGCGATCGACGAGTTCTCATACCGGGTGATTGCCGAAGGGACGTCGCTTGTCCAGTCACTCCAGACGGGCCTGATCGATTTCTGCGCGGTCGAGTTCACGGACGCCCCGACACTGGAGGAAGACCCGAACATCGTTCTCGACACCTTCGACACGACGAGCTGTAACTGGTTCGACATGATGCTCGACCCGGAGCGCAATCCACTCTTCGTCGACCGCGAAGTGCGCCAGGCCCTGATGTACGCGCTGGATCGTGACCTGATCGCGGAGACGATCTACGAGGGCTACGCGGTCCGCGCTGACGGTACGCAACCAGTCCTCTCGGTGGCCTACGATCCAGACACGATCGACACGATCTACACCTACGATCCGGACCGGGCACGTCAGCTCCTGGCCGACGCTGGCTGGGAGGACGCGGATGGCGACGGCATCGTCGAGAAGGATGGCGTTCCGCTCAGATTCGAGTGCCACTACTCGGAGGGAGCCGCGATCTACAACCAGCAACTGCCCTACATGCAACAAGCCTGGCGAGACATCGGCGTGGACATGCAGCCCGTGTCCGTCCCCTTCCCGACGCTGTCGGAGATGGGCGCGAGCGGCGACTACGTGATGCGCGTTCGCGGATACACCTGGAACGTCGACGGGAGCCAGGGCGTGGTGTTCCGATGCGATTCGATCGAGCGCGGGTTCAACTCCATGCATTACTGCAATCCCGAGTTCGACCGGTTGGACGACCTCCAGATGCGCGAGCTGGATCCCGGGAAGCGCGTGGAGCTGCTCCAGCAGCAGTCCAACCTGTTGAACGAGGATGTGGCGGCCGGATTCGTCGTGTTCCGCAAGCAGGCGATCGGATCCCTTCCGGGCATGCGCAACTTCCACCCGAACGGCTATGACAACTTCTGGTCGATCCCGCATATCTGGAAGGAGCAATGACAGCGAACAGGCTCGCTCCGGAGATCTCCGGGATGGCCGGATACCGCATTTTGGACATCCATCCTTTCGAGCCGTATACTGATACGGTTACGCCGGGTGTACCCCGGCGTCTTCGTGCGTCTGTCCGGGATTTACCTTTGACAGGCGGACGGGGCGGGTACATACATATGACGAACACTGGAACGATTCACCTGCGCGACGAGATGCGGCTCAATGTTGCGTCCCTTCTCATGGAGGATGTTGGCTCCCGGCGCGATGTCACCATCGACCTGGTCAACTTCCCACTGGATGGGGAACTCGCGGCAACCGATACGACCGCCGATGTTCGGCTCACCCGGATCCGTTCCGGGCTGCTGGCCCAAGGCAAGGTATCCGGAACTGTCGAGCTCGAATGCGCACGGTGTCTCACGCTCTACGGGCAACCGTTCACGACCGACTTCGCCGAGGAGTTCTACCAAACCGTCGATGTGCGCAATGGCGACGGGGTCACCGCCGCCCGCCAGCGACGGGAGATGCAGGACGACGACGATGACATCTCGTTCGAGATCAACGACTCGCACGAGATCGACATGACGGAACTCCTGCGTCAGTGGATCCTGCTGGAGATGCCGATGCGGCCAGATTGCGGGGACATCTGCCCCGGGCCACCGGAAGTCCCGAAGGATCCGGACGCGGATGTCGACTCGCGGTTCGCCGCGCTGCAACACCTGCTCGAAGACGAGTGAACGTCAGGCTCGAAATCGAACCGAAACACGGATGAGCCGGGGAAGATCCCGGACAGGTCTCAGGAGGAAACATCATGGGTGCACTTCCAAAACAGCGCGTGAGCCGCGCGCATCAGGGCAATCGCCGCCGTCACCACTTCATCGCCGCCCCGCAGCTCGTGCCCTGCAAGAGCTGTGGCGACATGAAGCGCGCGCACCACGTCTGCCCGAGCTGCGGCATGTACCGCGGTCGCCAGGTGATCCAGATCGAGGAGCGCCAGCGCGCCTCCGAGTCCTAGGACCGGCGAACACGCAAGTGATGGTACAGGCGGGGTGAGCATGCTCCCCCGCCTCTCCGTGTTTCCGGGCTGCCTTGCCCGACCCGTCCGGGATCGGCCAGTATCCCCGATATTTCACGGGATATCCCGCACGCCCGGCGCCTCACCCGGTATCATGTGAGGCAAATCCGACTGTCCTGGCACCACCCAGCCCTCTCACCACCTCACCACAGCGCCACGGACTGACCACTCACCTGGCAGGGATGAAGGAATCACGATGCCGAACGCCGCAATTACCGGATGGGGAATATCCGTTCCAGAACGCGTGTTGACCAACCACGACCTGGAACGGATGGTCGAGACCAGCGATGAATGGATCGTCTCGCGAACCGGCATTCGCGAACGTCGGATCGTTTCGAGCGACGACTCAACCACGTCGCTGGCGACCGAAGCCGCCCGGAATGCGCTGGCAAAGGCTGGCTGCACCGCAGACGACATTGACCTGATCGTCGTGGCCACAGCCACACCGGATGACTTCCTCGTCTCCCAGGCGTGCCTCGTCCAGGCGGAGATCGGCGGGAATGCCGCGGCCTTCGATGTCGGGGCGGCGTGCGCCGGTTTCGTGACGGCCCTGTCCGTCGGGACGCAGTTCGTCAACGGCGGTGTCTACAACCGGGCGCTGGTCATCGGTGTCGATACCCTCACCCGCTACGTCGACTACACCGACCGGGGCACCTGCGTCCTGTTCGGCGACGGCGCCGGCGCGGTCGTCATCGAGCGGACCGATGAGAAGCGCGGATTGCTGAGCACGGAGCTTGGCGCGGACGGCGCGGGTCACAAGCACCTCTACGTGCCGGGCTGGGCCCAGCTCGTACCGGAAAGCGCCGATATTTTCCCGGACACCCGACCGCATTTGCAGATGAACGGGCGCGAGGTATTCAAGTTCGCCGTCCAGGTCATGGGCGAGGCGGCCAGCAACTCGATCGCGAAGGCGGGGCTGACACTCGAAGATGTCGACCTGCTCATCCCGCACCAGGCAAACCTCCGCATCATCGACGCGGCCGCGCGGCGGCTCCAGCTGCCAATGGACAAGGTCTGGGTGAACGTCGACCGATACGGCAACACATCCGCGGCGTCCGTCCCGATCGCCCTTGCCGAAGCCGCCGACGCAGGCGCGCTGAAGGAAGGCGACAATGTTGTTCTCGTCGCATTCGGCGCCGGTCTTGCCTGGGCGGCGGGACTCGTTCGCTGGGGTGTCGCCGGAACGAGCCGCGACGCGCAATAATCACCCGGCATACCTGAGACACATGGCCCGGCGTGGCGCCGGGAACGCACTTTGGAAACGAAAGAGGGAGCACCTGATGACCGAAGCGCAGAAGTCCCCCGTGGCTGTCATTACCGGCGGAACCCGTGGCATCGGCCTCGCGATCGCGAAGCGGCTTGCCAGTGACGGTTTCGACCTCCTCCTGACCTACCGGGGCGACGCTGAAGCCGCCGCCAAGGCAGAAGAAGAACTCGCCGGCTCGGGCCGGACGGTCAAGGTCATCGCCGCTGACGTTTCCACGGCGGACGGCGCGAAGGAAACCATCGAGACCGCGACGAAGGAGCTGGGCGGCCTAGATGTCCTCGTCAACAACGCCGGCATCACGAGAGACAACCTCATCATGCGGATGAGCGAGGACGACTGGGACGCGGTGCTGACCACAAACCTCAAGGGCGCGTTCCTGGCCAGCAAGGCCGCGATCCGCCCGATGCTGCGCCAGCGCTCCGGCCGCATCATCAACATGACCTCGATCGTCGGACTCACGGGTAACGCAGGCCAGGCGAACTACGCCGCGGCCAAAGCCGGTCTTGTCGGCCTGACAAAGACCCTCGCCAAGGAAGTCGGCTCCCGCGGCATCACGGTCAACGCCGTTGCCCCGGGCTTCATCGACACCCGGCTGACGGACGTCCTGCCGGACGATATCAAGCAGAAGTTGCTCGACAGCACGCCGCTGGGCCGCTTC
>DATGPC010000118.1:0-4616 GCA_035305265.1 Thermomicrobiales bacterium
GAGCCCGAACGCGATGTTCTCGGCAATGCTGCGCGAGAAGAGGGTCACGTCCTGCTCGATCACGGAGATCTGCGACCGCAGCGAGTCGAGGTTCCAGTCGCGCACATCGACGCCATCGACGAGGATGCGCCCGGAATCGACATCGTAGATGCGGTTCACCAGCTTCGTCAGCGTGCTCTTGCCGGAGCCGGTCTCACCGACGATCGCGATCGTCTCGCCCGCCGCGGCATGGAAGCTGACGTCGTCCAGCACCGGATCGCCTTCATAGGAGAACGTGACACCATCAAAGACGATATCGCCCTCGATCTCCCCTACATGCCCGCCGGCGTTCTGGTCCAGCTCCGTCTTCTCGTTGACGAGATCGAGCACCCGCTTCGCGCCGGCAAGCCCGAGCTGCACCATCGAGAACGAGAACGTGGAGATGTGCGTCGGGAAGCCGAACTGCTGCAGCAGGCCGACAAAGGCGACGAGCTGGCCGATCGTGATCTGGTCGTCCTGCACGAGATAGACGCCATGCATCGTCGCCAGTGCCATTGCCGCCGCCAGCAGCAGTGTTGGCAGGTACCACGCCTGCACCAGCCCCTGCTCGACCGCGTGATCGCGATACTTCTTCGCGTTGCGCTCGAACAGGTTCCACGCCTGCCGCTCCTGCCCCGTCGACTTGATTACCTCGATGCCGCGCACGCTCTCGTTCAGGTTGGCGTTCACCACGCCGAACTGCGAGCGCATCCGCTCCGACACCGGGCTGAGCTGCCGCATGTAATACCGGAGCGCGAAGGCGAACGAGATGACGAACAGGACCGGCACTAGCAACAGCCGCACGTCGATCAGGCCGATGAAGACCAACGGCACCACGATCGCGATCAGCGACCCGAAGATCAGGTCCACGCCCGGCGACATCATCAGGTTGAGCTGCCGGACGTCGTTGGTCGCCCGCGCCATGATGTCGCCGACTTTCTGCCGGTTGTGGAACGTCTGGCTCTTGCTCAGCAGGCTGGTGAAGAGTTCCTCGCGGGCATCGCGCTCCAGCCGCTTGGCGACGACCTCGATCGCGAACCGGGCGACGAAGTCCACCACCCCGCGCAGGATCACGATGACCAGCAGCGCGATCGCGATCTGGACGAGCGTCGAGCGCACATCGTCGCCGCCGTCATTGACCGCGTCGAACGCCTCTCCGGTAAGCCCCGGCACGAGGCCATTCAGCGCCTCGGTCAGCACCGCCGTCACGAGGAAGAGCCCCATCCACCCCTTCAGGTGCACGAGATGCGAGATCACCCAGCGCAGCGGCGAGCGCCGGTCCGGCACGAACGCGGACTGGACGGTGAACTCGGACGATTCGTGGGCAGGCGGAGCGCCCGTGGAAGGCGATGTACTGGTCACGGTGGACACGAAGAACTCCTGGGCGTGCAGGGGAACGGGAGACACGAGGGGTCCGGATGTGTGCGGTTAAGCCACAGCGTAGTTTACGCGATCGTCACCCGGATATGTGTCGTTTCGGTTACATTTCCCGCCCCTACGTAGCCACCGCTCGTCATCGCTCGGGCGCCTGGGACCGCCGATGTCGCTCCGCAAACGCGGTTGCTGTCACAGACCGCACGTCTTCCCTGTCCCTTAACCAGACACGTGTCCATCTCACCCGATTTCAATCACGATCCGGCCACTCATCGAGACGGCCGACAAGGAGCATCCCTCATGACATTTCGGCTCAACGACAGGACTGCACTCCAGGGCGCGATCGGGCACATGCTGGGCATGCACAAGTACCTCCTGGACAGCGGACTGGACCCTAACCTACTCGAGCTGGTCAACATGCGCGCATCCCAGATCAACGGCTGCGCCAACTGCCTCGCCCTCCACGCGAAGACGCTGCGGGAAGCCGGCGAGCGCGAGGACCGCCTCGCGGTCCTTCCCGCCTGGCGGGAAACGACCTGGTTCACCGACCGCGAGCGAGCCGCCCTGGCCTGGACGGAAGCGGTCACCACCCTGCCGAACCGGGACGTGCCCGACGACGTCTTCGCGCAGGCCCGCGCGGAGTTCGACGAAAAGGAGCTCGCGGACCTGACGCTGGCGATAGCCGCGATCAACACGGCGAACCGGTTCAGCATTGCCTTCCGCCAACCCCCGACGCCCTTCACGATCGCCGCGCCCGAACCGGTCGCCACTGCGTAGCGCACCTGACTGGGCAGTTGTCTCTTGCGGGGAGAACGCGCGACAAGCGCAAGACAACGATCGCACGTCCTCCCCGTCGTCCCCTTATTTCATAAGGAATGCGCCATGAACCTCGCACTCTGGATCGCCACCGGCTTCCTTGCCCTGATCGCGCTCGCCGGTGGCATCAGCAAGACATTCGTCCCCAAGGAGAAGCTCGACGGCCACCCGGCCAGCTGGACGCAGCACGCCAGCGCTACCTTCGTCAGGACGCTCGGGATCCTCGAGCTCCTCGCCGCAATCGGCCTGATCCTGCCTGCCGTTACCGATACGGCACCGGTCATGGTCCCGGTCACCGCCGCCTGCTGGGTGCTGCTCATGATCGGCGCGACCGCCGTCCATTACCGGCTCGGCCAACCCCGGCTCGCCATGCTGACATCCGCCTACCTTGCCGTCGCCGCCTTCGTCGCCTGGGGACGCTTCGGCCCGGAGTCCTTCACGGGATGACGTCGCGGCTTTGCGACTCCGGCCCGGGGTGTCACGCCGGGCAACTCCCGCTCGTCTCCTGTGCAGAGACTCATCCTTACCGCATGGAGCACATCATGAACGTCTTTGTCGCAGGAGCAACGGGAGTCATCGGGCGGCAACTGGTGCCGCGGCTGGTCGCCGCAGGCCACGACGTCCACGGAATGACGCGAAGCGCGTCCAAAGAGGCCATGCTCCGCGAGATGGGCGCAAAACCCGTCATTGCCGACGCCCTGAACGCCCGTCAGGTCATGGACGCCGTGACGAAAGCGAAACCGGACGTCATCGTCCATCAGCTCACGTCGATCGGCTCGATCGACATGCGCCGGTTCGACCGCGATTTCGCCCTCACCAACCGGCTGCGCACCGAAGGCACGGACAACCTGCTCGCTGCCGCGAAGGCGGCCGGGGTCGGCCGGTTCGTGGCGCAAGGCATTGCGGCCTTTGGCGCCTACGCGCGGGTCGGCGGGCCGATCAGGTCGGAGGACGATCCCCTGGAACCGAACCCCGCCCGGGAGATGCGCGAGACGATCGCCGCCATCCGCTACCTCGAGGATGCCGTCCTTGGCGCGGACTGGGTCGACAGCATCGTCCTCCGGTACGGCACGTTCTACGGCCCGGGCACGTCGCTCGCTCCCGGCGGGGAGTATTTCGAGATCATCGGCAAGCGAAAGTTCCCGATTGTCGGCGACGGAGGCGGCGTGTGGTCCTTCATCCACGTCGCCGACGCGGCGGAGGCAACCGTCGCGGCGATCGAGCGTGGTCGGCGCGGCGCCTACAATGTCGTCGACGACGAGCCAAGCCCGGTGGCGGAGTGGTTGCCAGCGCTTGCCGCCACGCTGGACGCGCCGAAGCCCATGCGCGTGCCCCGCTTCGTCGGGAGGCTCTTCGCCGGGGAGGCAGGCGTCCGGATGATGACCGAGGTCCGCGGCGCATCGAACGAGAAGGCGAAGCGCGATCTCGGGTGGCGCCCCGCACACCCGAGCTGGCGGAAAGGATTTGCCTCGGCATGACCGATTCGGACCAGGTACTCCAGGATCTTCGGCAAACGTCCTTTGCTGTCGCCTACCGGATGCTCGGCAGCGTCTCCGAGGCCGAGGACGTCGTGCAGGAAGCGCTGCTCCGCGTGCACCAGGCGCTCGACGAGGGAACGCTGATCGAATCTCCGCGCGCGTTCATCACCACGATCACCACCCGGCTGGCGATCAACGAACTCCGCTCGGCCCGCGCCCGGCGCGAGCGCTACGTCGGCGAATGGCTCCCCGAGCCGATCATCACCGGCGACGGCAACGACCCCGAGCGCCAGGTCGAGATGGCCGATTCGCTCTCGCTGGCGCTCCTCGTCCTGCTGGAGAACCTCTCGCCCGAACAGCGGGCCGCGCTGCTCCTGCACGACGTCTTCGGCTACGGCTACCCCGAGATTGCGGACATCATCGGCAAGAGCGAGGGGAACGTCCGCCAGCTCACCTCGCGCGCCCGGCGCCATATCGAGCATCGACGTCCCCGCTTCGAGAGCACCGAGTCGCAACGCGAGGAGCTGGCGCGACGGTTCTTCGCCGCCGCCGAGCATGGCGACCTCGCTGGTCTCGAATCGCTGCTCGCCCGCGATGTCCAGCTCACCGGTGACGGCGGTGGCAAGGTTCCGGCCTCCTCGAAGCCGCTGCGCGGCCGCGATCGCGTTGCCCGCGTCTTCCTTCGCGGGATCCGCCTCCTGACCGGCATCCCCGGCGTCTCCCTGCGGCCCACGGAGGTCAATGGAGGCCCGGGCGCGATCGTGGTGGACGGCGAGCACCGTCTGCTCGGCGTGCTTGCGCTCGATATCGTCGACGGACACATCACCGCGATCGATTCGGTGGTCAACCCCGACAAGCTGGCCCACCTCGGCCCGGTTGCCGACGTCGAGTCGCTCCTCCGTTCTTCCGGATAGGTCGCAAGCAACGCTT
>DATGPC010000119.1:0-12060 GCA_035305265.1 Thermomicrobiales bacterium
GGCCGGGATGGGCCTGTAGGTTTTCATCGACCTGCGTTCTCCTGATAGGACCCACATCTCATATTGGTCCCATCATCGCAGATATCGCGCCTGTATTGCTGGCCGGATTGCGGTGCCCAGATGCCGCCAACCCGATCAAGGCGATCATGATCACTGTCTTTCACGCATGCGGTCTGGTGATCGGCTTTCCTGGGGGCTCCGGGGCGCTGGAACGCCCGGTTGGATGGCTGCACCTCTCTACTGTTAATACGCAACGAGCGAGGAAACGTGCGCCATATGACGCGCCGCGATCGAGGTGCGCATCGAGTGCAACTGTCATGGTGTGCCTGGAGCGAAGGTCTGGTCAACGTCTTTGCGCATACGCGTGTCAGCGACAGCCGGAAAAACGATATGCTTCACCGCTTCGCATTAAATCCTTCGCATTGCTCAGGAGGATGACCAGGAGGACGACGCCTTGAGTTCCCCCGGCGGGCGCTGCTGTGCGTTATGACCGGGCGGGCGTGACGTCGTTGATCGGGCGGCCGAAGAGTGGGGCGATGAGCGTCGGGGCATCCGACCCCGCCTCGTCGTAGCCGTACGCCTTGATGACTTCGACCTGCTCCGGCGTATTGGCCGACCAGGCGACGGTGCGATAGCCGAGCGACCGGGCGCGCTGGACGATGTCCCGGGTAGCGCCGCGCAGATCGATGCCGGCGAGGGAGACATCGAATCGTGCCGCGATCTCGAACGTCTCTTCCTTGTCCCAGAACCCGTTGAACCCGCGCGGGAACTGCGGCGCGAGCTCCATGGCGATCTCCAGCGCCAGCGGGACCATCGAGGTAATGACGATTCCCTCGGTCCGTCCGACGATGCCGGTGACCTCTACCAGCTTTTCGACGACGCGGCGCATATTCTCCGGCGTGTCGCTCTTGATCTCGACTTCCATGTTCGGCATGCCTGCGAGGGCCCGCAGCGTCTCCTCAAACGTCGGGATCCGGCAGGGTTCCGGCCAGTCCGTGTGGATGGCCCGTGCATCCAGTGCCTGGAGCTCGGACAACGTCATCTGGTTGACGGCTCCGGTGCCGTTTGTTGTGCGGTCGACGGTGGCGTCGTGAATCACGACCAGCTGATCGTCGGCGGTGATATGCACGTCAAATTCAACAGTGGTCATGCCAAGGCGAATCGCGTGCTCGAACCCGGGGATGGTGTTCTCCGGGGCTTCGAAGGCGGCGCCACGATGGCTGACGATTTCGATGTTGGTGGTTGTTCCAGTCTTCATGCCGATCAGTATGTGCCTGGACTCCGTTTTGTGAAGGCCTGTTTGCTGCACATGTGTGCGGTGCGAAGGGGAGTGCAGTGCTTCTTGATGAACCAGGTCGACTCATCCATCCCTGAGATGAATACATGTGCAGGGACGGCGTTGCCGATGTGACGTGAGGCGTTCGCAGCTTGGCTTGGCGTTGGGGCCCTCCACGCCTTGCTCTAGGGCAGGGGCGGGGAGGGGCCAGGCGAATGTGGTCGACCCCGAACCGACGCACACGAGGCGCGGCGGTTCGGGGTGACGGAAAGGGGCAGGCGGGCATCCCGCTGACCGGAAGGAGGACATTGCGGCCATTTCGTTCCCTGTCACGGGAATGGCCGTGGCCGCACGTCCTCCGCTACGACATCTTCATCAAGTCAGGGAGTGAGAGGCTGGATCTCGTTGACGGCGCGGCCGAAGAGGGGAGCGATGGTGGTCGGGGCGTCGGTGCAGACTTCCCTGAAACCGCAAGCCCTGGTCTTTTCGACGGCCTCCGTGTCGTTGCAGGGCCAGGCAACGGCGCGATAGCCGAGCTTGTGTGCGCGATCGACGATCTCCGGCGTCGCGTGGCCGAGGTTGATACCGACTTTCGTGACGGTGCAACGGGCCGCGGTTTCCCACGTTTCTTCCTTCGTCCAGTCGCCCATATGGCCACGGGGCTGGTCCGGCGCGAGGCGCATCGCGACCTCGAGCGCGTAGGGCTCGAATGAGGTGATGACGATCCCCTCCGTGCGCCCGAGCTCCTTCATGATGCGGAGGACGCCGGCGACGGCCTTCTCCATATTCTCCGGCGTGTCTTTCTTGATCTCGACCTCAATGTTCGGCATATCCGCGAGGGCCTCCAGCGTCTCGCGGAAGGTTGGCACCTGGCAGGGCTCGGGCCAGTCCTCATGGACCGAGCGGGCATCAAGCGACTTGATCTCGGCAAGCGTGAGATCACTCACGGCACCGGTACCGTTTGTCGTGCGGTCGACGGTGGCGTCGTGGATGACAACCAGCTCGTCATCGCGCGTGACGTGAACATCCAGCTCGACCGTGGTCATTCCGAGCCGGACCGCGTGCCGGAATCCGGCGACGGTGTTCTCGGGGGCCTCGAAACGTGCTCCCCGGTGGCTGACGATCTCGAATGGTGTGGTGGGTGTGTTGGTGTTCATGCCCGGAGTATCGCCAGAGACTTCCTCGTTGTGAACAGGTCTGTCGTGCACAGACGTGCAAAATGAAGGTGTTTTACAAACACTTCATATTCTCCTAAAACGGATTTCACCATTGCCCCGCCAATCCTTCGCACCCTTGGTCATGCACGAGTGTGCACGACGTCATCGGTTGATGAGCAGAACCCACGGGAGACGAGGGTGGCGGAAAACCCGGAGCTACTAACAGCGGTCGCGCGCCTGTATTACCTTGAAGGGCTTGGACAGACGGAGATCGCGTCCCTCTATGCGGTGTCGCGGTCGACCGTGTCACGGATGCTGACGAGCGCGAGGGATCGGGGCATCGTCCGCATCTCGGTGGACGACTACGACCCCCGGGACCGGGAGCTGGAGGCGCAGCTGGTCGAGCGATTCGGGTTGCGGCGCGCGATTGTGGTGCGCGGGCTTGAGGGCGACGTCGAGGCGAACCGGAGAGCGGTGGGGTATTTCGCGGCGCCGGAGGTCGCCACATGGCTGCGGGGAGCGCGACGTGTCGGGATGACCGGAGGGCGCACCCTCGGGGCCCTTGTCCGGGCACTGCCGCCAAGCACAGCAACCCCTGGCGCGCAGGTGGTCCAGCTGATGGGTACCGTCGCTGCTTCGCCGGGCCCAAACGAGGGCTCTGAGCTGGGGCGGACGCTTGCTGGCCGGTTGTCCGCGACGTTCCACGCCGTGAACACGCCAGCACTGGTCGAGGATGCGGCGACGCGGGATACCTTCCTGTCCCACGAGCAGATCCGGGCGGTGTGGCGGATGTTCGAGGGGATCTCGCTGGCGTTCGTTGGCGTGGGGTCGATCGAAGATTCGATGTTCGTCGAGCACAACGTGTTGTCACCTGACCTGCGGGCGCAGCTGCGCGAGCGGGGCGCGATGGCGGAAGTCTGCGGCCGGTATATCGATCGTGCCGGCTATGAAATCGACCTGCCGACATGCGATCGCGTTATCAGCGCGGAGCTCACCACACTCCGCCGGATCGACGAGGTCGTGGCGGTGACGTCTGGCGTCGGGCGCGGCGACGCCGTTCGGGCTGTCCTGAACGGGAAGCTTGCGAGCTCGCTGGTGACGGATGCCGCCTGCGCGAGAGCGGTGTTGGCAGGGTAATGGGTCGCCGGGGTTGCCGGCGAATGGATGGAACCTGAACCGTTTCGGAATGAGGAGAAGTAGGAATGTCGACGTTCACCCGACGAGGTTTTGTTCGTAGCGCTGCTGTGGCCGGGACTGTTGCCGCTTCCGGCACGTTTTCCGTGCCCAGCGTAATCCGGGCACAGAATGCGCCGGTGGAGATCGACTTCTACCATATCTGGGGCACCCCGGTAGGCGAGCAGGAGCCGGACGAGCTGCACCCGTCGGTGCGCGTGATCAACCTGTTCAACGAGAGCCAGTCGGACATCAAGGTCAACTCGGTGACGGTTGGCGGATATCCGGAAACTCTGCAGAAGGCGCAGGGTGACCTGGCGGCGGGTAAGGCGCCGGCGCTGGTGATCACGCCGTGGGCATTCCTGTATCCGGCGCAGGGGCTTGGTATCCAGGACCTTGGCGCGCTCTATGGCGACCAGGTCAAGGATCTGATGGACCTGATCAACCCGGCGGCGCACCCGCTGGTGACGACGGAAGACGGCGCCATCCTCGGCGTGCCGTACGCGTTCTCGACGCCGATCTGGTACTACAACGCCGAAAAGTTCGCGGCGGCGGGCGTGGATCCGGAGGAGGCGTTCGCGACGTGGGATTCGTTCGCCGAGGCGGCGCCGACGTTGCAGGAGGCCAATGACGGCAATCCCCTCTTCACCTTCACGGGCAACCGGGACTGGCCGGCGCAGACGATTATCCAGAGCAACGGCGGCAAGATCGTCGAGGACGGCGTGCCGGTGATGAACAGCCCGGAGGCGCAGGAAGCGATGCAGGTTATTGCGGACCTCGACGCGGCCGGTTTCCACGACAACAGCGCGCGCTCCGAGAGCAACCCGAACTTCTTCGCGGGTATCACGATGCTGCGGATGGCGTCGGTGGCATCGCTGCGCGGCACCCGGAACGAGGCGTCGTTCGAGTTCGGAACGATGCCGTTCCCGAAGTTCGAGGGCAAGGATCGCCAGTCGTCGGTCGGCGGCTCGTTCATTGGCATGTACGCCCGCGAGAAGGAGCAGCAGGATGCGGCGTGGGAGTACATGAAGTTCGCGTTGTCAGAGGAGGCCTACACGATCTGGTCCGAGATCGGGTACCTGAACATCTCGACGCATGACCTGCCGGTGGCCGACGGCCAGGAGGCCGCCTACGTCCAGTTCGAGGAGGGCCTGACGCCCGAGACGCAGTGGCCGAGCGACCGGGGCATCGAGGCATCCGGTGTCTGGGACGTCTACTGCGAGCGCATCTGGGCCAACGACGTGTCCGTCGAGGAAGGCACCAACGCGGCGGTCGAGGAAATCTCCGCGATCATCGGCGTCTAGATTCCGTTACGCCGGCACCTCATCGTCCGTCCGACGGTGAGGTGCCGTGTCGTCGAAGGAACGCCCGCCGATCTGCCCTGGAGGGGCATGGGCGAACGGCCCGCTCCCGCTTCTCGCCCTGATGGGCTTGGCCAGGAGCCTTCGGTCATCCGCCCGTACCGAGCACAGGAGCCCGTCGGGAACGTGCTCGGCGATTCCACCTTTTTTCCCAACACGGAGGCAAATGCGAATGGCAACGCTGCCCGCGACGACGCAAGGAGCGGAAGCGAGCCCGATCGTTTCGGCACACACCCGGCCCACAGCCAGGTGGTACCAGCTCAGGGAGAAGGCGACGCCGTATCTCCTGATCGCGCCATTGATCGCCCTGATCCTGCTGTTCATCTACTGGCCGCTGGTCTACCAGACCTACCTGTCGTTCTTCGACTGGAACTTCGTCCGGCCGGACATGACATGGGTCGGGCTCGACAATTACACGCGGCTGGCGGACGACCCACGGTTCATCCGGTCGCTGGACGGGACATGGAAGTATTTCGTCACGCTGATCCCGATCCAGGTATTCGTGCCGCTCGGCATTGCGATGTTGCTCTGGCCGATCCGGAAGAGCAAGGCGCAGCGCGGCTACCAGCTGATGCTGTTCTCGCCGACGGTGATCGCCTATTCGGTCGGCGCATTTCTCTGGCTCTGGATCTTCAACCCGTATTACGGCGTACTGAACAAGGTGCTCGAGGTCTTCGGGATCGACGCAATCAAGTGGTTGTCGGATCGGGACTACGCGATCTGGGCGATCATCATCGTCGCGACATGGAAGACATTGGGTTTCCACCTGCTGCTCTACATGGCGGCGCTGGAAGCGGTTCCGAACGATGTGGTCGAAGCGGCACAGCTCGACGGCGCGAGCAATTGGCAGATCATGCGGTCGATCCGTTTCCCGCTGATCTCGCCGACGTTCTTCTTCATCATGGTGACCACCGTGATCTCGGTGAACGACGATGTCTTCGGGGCGATCAACGTGATGACCGAAGGCGGACCGTTCGAGAGCACGACGAACATCATCTACTACCTGTACCAGCAGGGTTTCGAATACTTCCAGATCGGGTCGGCGGCGGCCCTCTCGGTGTTGCTGTTCATCGCGACCCTGTTCCTGACCTGGATCCAGTTCCGGTTCGGTGAAAGGCATGTCCATTATGGCTAGCGTGGCATCAACGTCCGTTTCGTCGCCGTCATCGCGGTCGTCGGAGCGCTTCGGGAAGATCGGCGCGCATGCAGTCGTGCTGATCCTGTGCTTCCTGACGGTCTTCCCGTTCGCCTGGATGCTCTCCACGGCGGTGAAGGAAGCCGACCAGGTGTTCACGCAGGGGTGGAACCTCATCCCGGAGTCGCTGCGGTGGGCGAACTTCAGCGACGCGTTCTCGTTCTTCCCGGTGGCGAACTGGCTGTGGAACAGCCTCGGCATCTCGGCATTGACGACGGCGGGGAAGATCCTGATCAGCGTGCCGGCGGCGTATGCGTTCTCGCGGGTGGAATTCACGGGGCGCAAATTCTTCTTCGCGTTCGTGCTGGCGACGATGATCGTGCCGGGCGTGGTGACGACGGTCCCGAACTACGTGATGGTCTCGAAACTCGGCTGGATGGATACCTGGACGGGCGTGATCCTGCCGTCGCTGCCGGGGACGGCGTTCTACGTCTTCCTGCTGCGGCAGAACATCATGACGCTGCCGCAGGAGCTCGTCGACGCGGGGCGGGTGGACGGCGCATCGACGGTCCGGATCCTGATCGACCTGATCGTGCCGAACATCAAGCCGACGATCGCGGTGATCACGATCCTGTCGTTCCTCGGGGCGTGGAACCAGTATTTGTGGCCACTGTTGATCCTGAGCGACTTCGAATCCAAGACGCTGGCGACGGGGATGCCGTTCTTCACGGCGAACCAGGAGGCGGCGCAGATGTGGGGGCCGATGATGGCGACGGCGACGATTGCGGTCTTGCCACCGTTGGTCATCTATGCCATCTTCCAGAAGCAGATTATTAACACGTTCGTCAATTCGGGCATCAAGGGGTGATGTATGACCAAGGCGGAGCGCGATCAGCAGGCCGTCCGAAGGATCATTCGCGAGCGATTTGACCAGAAGGCCGAGCGCCTCCTGTCGGAGCGACCGATGAAGACCGCATCGGTGAACCGGCGGACATTCGTGCTGGGCGCGGCCGCGTCGGGCACGATGTTCACGCGGGCGCTCTCGGCGCAGGAGGCATCGCCGATGGCGAGCCCGGTCGCTACGCCGGATGGCGAGCCTGGATTTTCGTCGGACCCGTTCACGCTGGGGATCGCGTCCGGGGAGCCGGAGCCGGATGGGGTCGTGCTGTGGACGCGGGTCGCGCCGGAGCCGTTCGCGTCAGACGGCGGCGTGCCGGCGGCGTCCGTCGAGGTGGTTTGGGAGATCGCCAACGACGAAGCGATGACCGACATCGTGCAGCAAGGGACGTACGCGACCGACGCGGCATGGGCGCATTCCGTCCACGTCGAGGTGACGGGGCTGGAGCCGGCGCGCGAGTACTGGTATCGCTTCCGGCTGGGCGATTACGAGACCCCGGTCGGGCGGACGAAGACCGCTCCGGCGCCGGGCGAGATGCCGGAGTCGTTCCGGTTCGCGTTCGCGTCGTGCCAGCGATGGGATCAGGGCCTCTACACGGCGTTCCGCGACATGGCGGCGCAGGCGCCGGACCTCATCGTTCATCTCGGCGACTACATCTACGAGTACGGCATCTCGCTGCGGGGCGGGCTGCGGGACAATCCGCAGCGGTCAATCGAGGGGATCCCGATCAGCTCGCTGATGGAGATCCTGAACCTTGACGATTACCGCCAGCGGCATGCGCTCTACAAGCGGGATCCGGACTTGCAGGAGGCGCATCGGGTCGCGCCGTGGATCGTGACGTGGGACGACCACGAGGTGAACAACAACTTCTTCGGCCAGATCGTGCGCGATTCGCCGTTCTCCAAACCCCTGCTGGAGCGGCGCGAGGCGGCGTACCGGGCGTACTGGGAGCATATGCCGCTGCGCGAGAGCGCCCGGCCGAACGGGCCGGACATGCTGCTGTACCGGGCGTCGACGTTCGGTGACCTGATCCGGTTCAACGTGCTCGACACGCGACAGTACCGGACGGCGCAGGGCGGAACGTGTATCGACAGCGAGCGCCTCGATTACGACGGGTATTGCGCGGCGGCGCTGGATCCGGACCGGACGTTGCTCGGGGCCGACCAGAAGCAGTGGCTCTTCGACGGCTTCGGGGAGACGCAGGCGCGCTGGAACGTGCTGGCGCAGCAGGTGCCGTTCTCGCGGATCGACATGAACCGCGATCCCGAGATTGCCGTGTATGGCGACCGGGAAATGGACAAGTGGGACGCATACGCCGCCGAACGGAACGAGGTGCTGGCGGCGATGGCGGATGCGTCCCGGCAGCAGGGCTTCCAGCCGGTGGTGATCACCGGCGATGTCCACAGCAACTACGTGTGGGACATCAAGGAGGACTGGGACGCGCCAGGCAGCGAGACGGCGATCGGGACGGAGTTCGTGGGAACCTCGATCGCCTCGAACGGTGACACGCCGCTCAAGGAGAATGGCGGGTTCACTACGGTCTGCGGGGAGCACAACGGCAACCCGCACAACCACCTCTACGACAATCACCGCGGGTATGTGCTGATGGACGTGACGCCCGATGGTTTGCATTCGACCTACCGGGTTGTGTCGACGGTCGAGCAGCCGGATGGCGAGATCAGCACGCTGGCGTCGTTCATGGTCGAGCATGGCGCGCCGGGAGCGCAGGCGGACGAGACCTGCGAGCCGATGCGGCCGTAGAACGGGGCTTTGTGGCGGGATTGTGACGGCAAGGGCCCGGATGTTATGCGGGCGTCACGCTCGCATCGGTACGGTAGGGCGGGGTCGGACCTGGTCACCGTGACCGATCGTGCCCCGTCCGGCCGAAAGGAGGCATCATCATGCTTCGCCGACGGATGTTGTTCCGGGTCCTTGCTGGCCTTGCGTTGTTGCTGATCCTGCCCGCGTCGTTCGTTTCGGCGCAGGATGCGGGCAACGACGACAGCTTCGTGTTGCAGATCAACCGGGCGGTTACGGTCGCGCCGGACGAGAGCTACGAAGCTCTCATGGTGGTGGATGACAACGTCACCGTCGACGGGGTCGTGACCGACGCGCTGATCGTGATCAACGGTGACGCCGTGGTGAACGGTGAGGTTGCCGGCGATATCGTCCTGATCAATGGGACGTTGACGCTGGGCGCCGGCGCGACGGTCGAGAACGTCAACCTGTTCCGCTCGGAGCTCGTCCGGGATGCCGCAGCGACGATTACCGGTGACCTGAATGAGGAAAGCTCGTTCAGCCCTGTCATCTTCGGGTTCACGGTACTTTCGGTCATGTTCTGGATCGGGATCGTTATCCTGGCGATGCTGGCCGGGCTGGCGTTCGTGGCATTTGCCGGGCGCTTCATGGCGCGGGCGACGGAGAGCATCCTGCAGCGGCCGCTGGAGACCGGCGTGACCGGGTTGGCGACGTGGGTGATCCTGCCGATCATTGCGGTGGTGGCGTTCGTCTCGCTGATCGGCATCCCGGTCGGGCTGGTGATCGCGCTGGTGGTGATCCCGCTGCTGGCGCTGGTCGGTTACCTGGTCGCTGCCTATCTTGTCGGTACGTGGCTGTCGGCGGTGACGAAGATCGAGGTGGGCCGGTACCTGGCGGTCATCGCCGGGGTCATCGTGCTGCAGCTTCTCGGCCTGGTGCCGTGGATCGGCGGGCTGGTCGTCTTCATCGCGACGTTGTTCGGCACCGGCGCGGTGGTCTACCGGCTATGGATGGATCGGCAAGAGAGGCGTGAGGCGAGCGCGACGGTGGCGCCGATGGGCGGGCCCGCGCACGCGTAGTCTATCGGCCCTTTGCGCCCGTTCGGGGAGTGGGGAAACGGTCCGGCAAGTCGCCGGACCGTTTCGCGTGGTGTGTCAGGCGGGTTCGAGAATGTCGTTCTCGGCGACGAGGTCGAGGTCGAGGGTACGGTAGCCGGCCTCCTCAAAGAGGATGGTGATGGTGTTCCCTTCGTAGTTCATGACGGTGCCCGGACCCCATGACGTGTGGTTCACCGTGCTCTGGAGCGGGAACGGGTGGTTTGTGACTTCTGCGGGCGCGTTGCCGGATTCGCACACGTCGCAGTTGTCGCACGGACCTTCGTAGGGGTCACCGAAGTAGCTGAGCAGGATTTCCCGTCGGCAGGTCGAGGTTTCGGCATAGCGGCGCATCATCTCCAGGCGGGAGGATGCGTACTGCTGGAGCCTGTCCTGCGCCTCGGCGGCTGCCTGGGCAATATCGTCGATCTTCTTCCGGTTGCTGGTGGCGACGACCTCGCCGGATGGCGCGACGTCCACGGCGTCGACGTCCTCCAGGCGTCCGATGACCCTGATGACCTCAGAGTCGCGCAGGTCCAGCTCTTCGCGGATGGTGGCGGGGTCGACGGGTTCGTCCGCCTTGCGAATGGTGGCGATGACGGGACGGACGTCTTCCGGCTTCAGCTCGCCGACGCCGGATTGGAAGCGGCGGAGACCCAGATCGGACGGGTCGTAGAGGAGCAGTGCCTCGGCGGGCTCGCCATCTCGCCCGGCGCGACCGATCTCCTGGTAGTAGCTGTCCAGCGAGTCGCTGATGCTGTGGTGGACGACGTAGCGGATATCCGGCTTGTCGATGCCCATGCCGAAGGCGATCGTGGCGACGATGACGGTGATCTCTCCGTCCATGAAGGCATTCTGGATCGCGTCACGGTCCTTCGGCTTGAGGCCGGCGTGGTAGGCGCGGGCGGTGATGCCCTTTTGGGAGAGCGCCTCGGCGATGGTCTCGGTGTCCTGGCGGGTTGCGGCGTAGATGATGCCCGAGCCCTTGCGACCGGTGGCGAACTCCAGCGCGGCGGCGAGCTTGTCGTCGGATTCGCTGAACGTGCGTACATCGAGGCGGATGTTCGGGCGGTCGAAGTCGCGGACGAAGATATTCGGCTCGATCATGTTGAGATGCTCGACGATCTCGTCGCGAACCGGGCCGGCGGCAGTGGCGGTGAGGGCGAGGATCGTCGGGTGGCCCAGCTCCTCGATGAAGGCTCCGAGGCGGAGGTAGTCAGGGCGGAAGTCGTGGCCCCAATCACTGATGCAGTGAGCCTCGTCGATCACGAGGAGGGACGGTTCGAGACCCTTGAGGAACGCGAGGGTCTCGTCGTTGGCGAGCTGCTCCGGCGCGAGGAAGAGGAACATCTGGTCCGTGTCCTCGAGCTGGGTGAAGAGGTCGTCCCGGTCGCCCTGCGAAAGTGTGGAGTTCAGCTCGGCGGCGTTGATGCGGCGCTCCCCCTGAAGGCTGTCGACCTGGTCTCGCTGGAGGGCGATGAGCGGGGAGACGACGATGGTGATGCCGGAGCGGATGATGCCGGCGATCTGGTAGATGGCGGATTTTCCTGATCCGGTCGGCATGACGGCGAGGGTGTCGTGGCCGTCGAGGACGGAGCGGATGGCGTCGTGCTGGCCGGGACGGAGATCGTCGTAGCCGAGGTAGTCACGGGCGGTCTCGCGGATCATCCGCGAGGTGGGGGTTTTGGTCATCTATTTTCCTGATGTGAGCGGATGGACGGCGGCTGCATGTGCGGCGATCGGGCAGATGTGTGCCTGCGGCGCATGGGCGCAGAGCCTTTGGCCATGCGCCCGTACGGATTATGAGCGGCGCGTACAGCCGGCCCTTGTGGCCGGCTCGTTCCCGGATACAGAGCCGGCCACAAGGGCCGGCTGTACCACGTGAAGATTGCGCGCGGTCTCGCTAGAAAGGCGTGCCGCCGGTGACGGCGATGACCTCGCCGGTGATGTAGCTGGAATCGTTGGAGGCGAGGAAGACGTAGGCGGGGGCGAGCTCGGCGGGTTGGCCGGCGCGTCCGAGCGGTGTGTCCTTGCCGAACGACTCCTACATCTCCTCGTCCATGGTCGAGACGATGAGCGGGGTCCAGATCGGGCCCGGAGCGACGGCGTTGACGCGGACGCCCTGTTCGATGACCTCCTGCTAGAGGGCGCGGGTGAAGGTGACAATGCCGCCCTTGGTCGTCGCATAGTGGATAAGGGGCGCGCTCG
>DATGPC010000120.1:0-17307 GCA_035305265.1 Thermomicrobiales bacterium
CGTCGAGAAGCAGTATGGCCCGGCCGCTGGTACGCAGGCGCCGGACGCGAATCCGGTTCCGGATACCACGCTCGTCCGGTAGGCTCGGATTCCTTCCAGACATGACGAAGGCCCCGCGATGGATGCATCCATCGCGGGGCCATTTCGTTGATGGGATATTTCCTGCGCTGTCCATCCGATCGATCGGCCGAACTTTGCCGGCGTCTGTCTATCCAGCTCCGAGGCCGCGCAGGCCACGGACGAGTCGGACCGTCTCAGGCGCGGTCGGGCCGCCGGTGGCGGTGATGATGGCGTCCTGATTGACGACCGTGTCGAAGGTTGCGCGCTCCTCGATAGATGCCTCGGCAAGCCATGCCTCGACGGCGGAGTGGCCCGCCTCGGTCGTCCAGGAGCGCCGGGATGACCAGCTCAGTACGGCCGCGATACACACGCCCGCGATGATGATCGCGAGGATACCGAGACCGGACTTGCTCAGGATCGATGGCAGGAGCGTGAACAGTGCGATGGCGCCGACGAGCACGCTCCCGAGCAGCAGCCAGGCATTCTCGATCCGCGCGCGGGCCTTCAGGAATCCGCGGTGGGCAAGGTCGTCTTCGACAGATGCACGGACCGGTCGCATCAGGTCCTGGAGACGTCGCATGGCGGCAGGCGGGAGGACGCCTCCCTCGCCAGCGTGCCGGCGAAGCTCGGCAAGGACCGCTCCGGCGACCGGGTCATCGACCGGGACCTCGGGCGTCACGCGAAGCGGGGTGGCATCCTGCGATCCCGGTATCACCGCGCCAATCCTGACCAGGTGCATCACGCTTCCGGTGATGACGGCGTCATCGACCCGACCACGCCGGAGCGCGGCGGCGGCGAAGGGCGAGAGCCGATCGCCCGGCTGTGCTTCGCTGTCAGGGGTGGGGCGTCGGTGAATCCATGCCGCAAGGCCAAGAAGACTCAGCGCCGACAGGATCGTGAGCGCAGCGAAGGGCGTGGCGGCAAAGCGCTTAAGGTCCTGGTGCAGATCGTCCAGCGGCAGCCGTTCCGGCTCGCCGAACAGGTTGTTGTACGAGAACACCGACATGCCTGAGCGGATGCCCTGGCTGATCTCGCCTTGCTCGAAGCGCGGGAGGACCTGGGTGGCAAGCACCTCATCGATGTTCTTGCGCGTGAGGCCGTTGAGGGGGAGCGCGTTGGGCCCGGGCTCGATGACCGCATTGGACATGGCCGGGTCTTCCGTCATGACGACGAGCATCAGGAAACCGTCGTCGGCGCCAGGCGCGGACTCGATCGGCTCCCTGGACATCCAGGACCGGGCCATCTCCCGCATGGTCTCATCCGGGACTTTTGCGTTTGGGTCGAGATCGCTGAACGACCCGAGGGCCGGGTGATCGGTCGGGAGCTGGACCACGCGCACGGCGACGGGCACGCCGAACAGGCGCGCCTCGTCAACGAGCTTCGCGATCTCGTCCGCGTTCTCTTCGGCCACGATGTCGGGCGGGAAGGCTTCGAACTGATGCGCTTCCATGCCGAATACCGGGGCCAGCGGATCTCGCTCACGCGCCGATGAAGGCATCGTCACCGCCGCCATCAGCAGCAGGACGGTCAGGACGGTTCGGAACAGGACGGGTCTCATTGGGAGAGCTCTCCACGCGCTTCGCCGGTGATGGCCGGGACGTGTTCCTGGTGCTGTTGTGCTCGCGACGTGGGGCGGAGCGACGGGTGCGGCATTTGCACCGAGGATTGGCGGGTCCATCGCCGATAGGCCCGGGTCGCGGCGCTCCAGAGCGTTCCGGTACTGACGCCGATGCAGCCGGCCATGATCACGACGATCGGGAGATGGTAGCGGTAAAAGTCTGTCTTCATGCCGATCACGATGATGCCGGCCTCGGCGCCCATCAGGAGGGCGACCATTGCCTCTGGCGACCAGAATCCCTTGCGCGCGATCCACCAGACCAGGATCACGAGGCCCGCGACAGCGGGGATGTAATCCAGCCCGACCGGCTGGCGCTCGATCCCGAGCCAGTCATAGATGTGATTCAGGACGCGGAGCGACGTTGAGTGTGTCCTGGTGAGCATCGCGCCGAACCGGGAGAGGCCGTCGAGCGGATCGGTGACGGCCGCCTGGGGCCACGCCTCGTTCTGGGAGTCCATCTCGGTCGCGCGGAACGAGAAGAGCCGCCAGGTGCGGCCGATCGGGTCGGGCCAGAGGTATGGATAGCTCAGCACGAAGGTCGCGAACGCGATCAGCGGCTGGGCCAGCATCATGAACGCATAGCGCCGGCCGTGGGCATCTCGTTGCAGCCACCAGCGCATGAGCCCGAAGACGGTCAGCGGCCCCGACAGCAGGAGCGGCGTGAGCTTTACGGACCCGCCGAGCCCGAGCAGGATGCCGAGGATGATCGCGCGGGTCCACGTCGGCTTCTTCGCGAACGACCACCCTGCAATAAAGATGAGCGCCAGGAGCAGTGCAAGCGTTTGGTCCGAGAGGGCCTGGGTCGATAGAAGGATGTGTAACGGGTGCCAGGCGATGAACATCGCCGCGAGCGCGCCGCCGACACGGTTCGTCAGCAATCGGCCCAGCACGAAGATGGCTCCGGTGACGAGCGCGCCGATGAACGCGTTGGTCGTGCGGGCGGCGAAGCGATCCTCATCGGACGGTACCGCGCCCATCCGCTCGTTCCAGTCCCTCCCATACGCGAAGTCCCAGACGGCGTTCGGCTCGACGGTGTGGCCCTGGATTGCCAACCCGATGCCCATGACGATGCTGCCGAGCGGCGGCTGGCCGATGGTCGTGGCGTACTCCTGCCAGGCAGGGCCGAACGGGTCGCGAAGCTCGCGCGCGTAGTAGGCGCGATTCATCCAGCGCGTCTCGTCCGGATGGGTCACGGTGTGCTCGACCTGTGGCAGGTTCACTGCCAGCGAGAGCATCACGAAGAGGAGCGTCAACAGTACATCGGGCAGGGTTCCGCGCCAACCGGCGAGGACGCGCTCCCGGCTCGTGATGTCGCGGCCGCGAAGGCGAACCGGATGGCGAGTCGGCATCGCCTGGCGTGCCCTCGGGGCCGGTCGCCGTGTCCTTGGCTGCGCTGTGTGACGCAATCGCGGCCGGGTATTGGCGGCGATGAGAAACGCTCTCAGTCGGTTCATCGGCCGGCCCCCGTGGCTCGCGCGAACATCTGCCGAAGCTGATGGCGTTGGCGCATCAATCGCCGGGTAGGCGGCACACTGCGACGACGCGCCAGCGTGGAGTGGCGGGTGGTGAACGGCGGATGGGTCCACATCCAGCAGGAGAGCGCGAGCAGCGCGAGGATGATAAGCGCCCCGGCAACGCCGGTGCGGCTCTGGGCGTAGACGGCCGTCATCCACATGACGAGCGCGGAGGCCATGACACCGCCCGTGACTGACCAGATCTCACGTGAGACTGGCCCGGTGCGCCAAAAAGCTATCGATCGCGAGGCGAGCAGGAGCGTGACGGCGATGACGGCCACTGGCGTCACCCAGTCAAGCGATTCATGGATCGTCCTGGCCATACCCTCGATAGCTAGCGGTGGTGGCGGCGAGTAGATGCCGGTGTATCGGGTCTCGCGCATCAGGTAGACGAGGGTTTCGAAAGGTTTGCCCTGGTCGATGAGCGAGGCGACAGAGGTGTCGATCGTCTCCTGGATCGCCTCTGGCGTCAGGCCACTGTTCTCGAACGTGGCTGCGCCGTGCGAGAACACGGTCGTGCTTGCCTGTGGGGTGTTCGGAACCCACGACACGAGGAGTACCAGCCCATCGTCGGCGCCCTCTTGAGATTCCACGCCCCAGTCGGTCCGGAGTCGATCGGCGAAGTCCTGGGATTCCTCGATTGCTGCCTGTGCGGCCGAGGCTTCCCGGACGTAGACCAGGGTTGGTATACCGGTGCTCTGGAGGAGCTGGGCGTCCCGGGCGAGCGTGTTTCGCTGGTCTTCCGGGAACATCCCGGCTGCGTCGTAGAAGTAGGGGAGGTTCTCAGGGCGCTCGTCCGGCGTTTCCTGGCCTGCGGCCAGGACCGGCGCGACACCCGCGGCAAGGATGGACAGGACCAGGAGCGCAAGGACGCGACGCATCATGAGGTCACCGCCCGTGACTGGTCTGGCCGGGAGGTCGGCTGGAAGGCGTGCCAGGCAAGGCTGGTGACGATGCCAATCACGCTCCCGATCGCGACGACCTCACCCAACAGGATCGGCAGGTAGTAGCGCTCGAAATCGACCCGCATGTTCAGCACGATGGTCGCGGCCTGGAAGATGATGAGCGACACGATGGCCAGCTCCGCGCTCCGGAGTCCCTTGCGGATCCCGATCCAGAGCAGGAGCACGATCCCTGTAACGGCCAGGACGATGTCGAGCTGGGAGGCATTGTCTGCCAGCGTCGTGAACCCGATGGATTCCAGGAAGTGGCCGGTCGAGCTCCATGCGTCGCCGAGGGCGACGACGGTGCGCTCCAGCGCATCCAGTGGCGTGTCGGTGCGGAAGCGGGGATAGAGGCGGTACTGGTTCGCCATCTCGTCCTGGCGGAACTGGATCAGCGTCAGGGTGCGGCGGATCGGATCAGGCCACAGGTACGGATAGACGGCGACAAACGTGGCGAGCGCGGTGAACGGGATGGAGACGAGCATCCAGCCCTGGTCTCGGAACGACGGGAAGCCGAGGAAGCCGGGCGAGTGGTCCGCCCGCAACGATCGGCGGTCGAACCAGGCACGGATGAGCATCACCGCGCCGATGAGCGCGAGCGGTGCGGCCAGGGCGATCGGCGTGAACTTGTTGGCGCCACCGAGGCCGATGAGGACGCCGGAGGCGATCGCCCATCCCCATGACGGGCGACGCATGAGCTGGATAACGCAGAGCATGAGTAGCGCCAGCGTCAGCGTCAGGGCGGTATCGGCAAGCGCAAGACGGTTGTGCCACGTCTGGAGCGGGTTGGCGATCAGGAAGAGCGACGCGGCGATGCCGCCAACCGGGTTGGTCAGGCGCCGGACGATGAGATAGACGAGGCTTGCGGACACCGCGCCCAGGAAGGAGTTCCAGCGGCGACCCGCGATGAGGTCGTCGTAGGCCGGGATCGTGCCGAATTCCTGGTTGAATTCCCGGGTGCGCCGGAAGTCGTACGCCGGGTTGGTGTCGAGGTCACGTCCCTGGACGACGAGGCCGAGCCCCATCATGTAGGAGCCAACCGGCGGCTGGCCCCGGGTCAGGTACTGGTCGTTCCAGGTCGGGCCGAAGGGGTCGAAGAGATCGCCGAGATAATGGGCGCGATTGATCCAGCGGCTCTCGTCCTGGTGGAACGCGGTTTCCTCGATGCCCGATACATAGGTGACCAACGCGGTGATGAAGATCAGCGCGATGATGACCATGTCGACCAGCCGGCTGCGGCGGCGCATGGCCTGCCAGCGGTCGGTCGGCATCGCTACCGCCCGGGCCGGTTCGGTCGCGTGCGCGGCAGCCGGGGGCGCGTCATGCGTCGCTGTTGAAGAGAACGAATGGTCTGCCATGATGCCTCGGGGTAATCCTGAGCTCGAAACCGGCTGTCCATCGACGCGCAACCGCCCCGGTTGCGCTTCCGTCGGGAGATTCCATGTGTGTTGATACCACACCGGGCACTCTCGATGACCCTGTTCACCGTTGTATCCTTCCATAAGTCACCCGAAATACACACACCCGGAACGCGAACCAGCTGCGGACGCACCGGAGCGGGTCAGGAGGGCGGAGATGACCAGGCGCGAGATCAGTCGGCTCATGGTGGCGAACCGGGGAGAGATCGCCCTGCGGATCATGCGGACCTGCCATGAGATGGGGATCGAGACCGTCGCGGTCTATGGCGACGGCGAAGAGGATGCCCAGCACACCCGGTATGCGACCGATGCCTATCGCATCCCGGACGGGCCCGGCCTCCCATATCTCCGGATCGACGCGTTGATCGAGGTCGCTCGCCGCGCCGGGGCGGATGCGATCCATCCCGGGTACGGCTTCCTTGCGGAGAACACCGCGTTCTCTCAGGCCGTCGCGGATGCCGGGTTGGTCTTCGTCGGGCCGCCGGCGCACGCGATGTCGCTCATGGGCGACAAGATCGCCGCCCGTCGTATCGCTCAGAAAGCCAATGTGCCGATGGTGCCCGGCACGACCGACCCGATCGAGAGCATCGAGGCGGCGCAGGCGTGGGCGGACGCGCACGGCTACCCGGTCGCCGTCAAGGCGTCCGGCGGGGGCGGCGGCAAGGGCTTCCGCGTCGCGAAGAGCGCCAGCGAGCTCCCGCCCGCATTCAATGGAAGCCGTGGCGAGGCGGAGCGCTACTTCTCCAATCCACAGGTCTATCTTGAACGGTATCTGGAGGAGCCGCGCCACATTGAGGTGCAGGTGTTCGTGGATGCCTCGGGCAAGGTCTGGGCGTTCCCCGAGCGTGAATGCTCCATCCAGCGACGTCACCAGAAACTGGTCGAAGAGTCGCCCTCTCCAGCGGTTACGGAAGAGATTCGCGAGCGGCTGTGGGCGTCGACTATCGCGCTCGTGCAGGAAGTCGGCTACCTCGGAGCGGGTACCGTCGAGTACATGCTCGACACCGACGGGCAGTTCTACTTCCTCGAGATGAATACCCGGATACAGGTCGAACACACCATCACCGAGATGGTGACGGGCGTTGATCTGGTCCGCGAGCAGATCCTCGCCGCACAGGGCGATCCACCGTCGTTCACGGAGGCAGACGTGTTCCCGCGCGGCTGGGCCATCGAGTGCCGGATCAACGCCGAGGATCCGGGGCGGGACTTCGCGCCGTCGGCCGGGACGCCGACGCGCTACGTCATGCCGTCCGGCTTCGGCGTGCGGGTGGAGAGCTCGATCCAGCAGGGCGACCCGATCATGGCGACGTACGACTCGTTGATCTCCAAGCTCATTGCCTGGGGACGCACGCGGGAGGAGGCGATCGCCCGGATGGAGCGAGCGTTGGACGACTACATCATCGAGGGCGTCGCGACGACCATTCCGTTCCACAAGAAGATCATGGGGCATGACGCCTTCCGGGCCGGCGAGACGCCGACCGTGTTCCTCCAGCGGCATCCCGAGGTGCTCGACGTCGCCCCGACCCCAACGGTTGCGGCGTCAGGCGAGGATGGCGACTCCCAACCGCCGTTACGGATGCTGGTCGAGGTCGGTGGCCGGCGGCTCGATGTGGCGGTGTCCGGGCTGCGCGGTTTGCCGGCGATCACTTCCAATGGAGGGACTTCTCGTACAGGTTCGACGCAGCGACGGAAGTCCCGTGGCGGTCGGGCGTCCGAGCGGAAAGCGAGCGGCAACGACATCGTCGCGCCGGGGCAGGGCACGGTCCTTCGCGTGGCCGCGAAAAACGGCCAGGTCGTCAAGACCGGTGACCTAATCTGCGTCCTTGAAGCGATGAAGATGGAGAACGACATCGTGGCGCACCGGGATGGCGTTGTAGCGAACCTGACGGTGACCGATGGCGCCTCTGTCGCGGCGGGCACGGTGCTGGCGACGATCGAGGATGCGACCGAAGGGGAGACTCGGGGGTAGAATCGCATGCGGCAGTGTCTCCACCCGGAGAGCTCCTTCGCGTTTCAGGATCGAGGTTGGATTTGGGTCAGCACCGCAAGACGAAGACAGCGCAGGATGGACATGTCACGGTCCTGCTGCATGAGGCGATCGACGCGTTGGCCCCACATCCAGGCGGAACATACGTCGACGGGACGTTCGGTGGCGGCGGTCATACGTCGTTGCTCTTGGAGCGGGTCGACGGTGATGCGACCGTTTACGCCATCGATGCCGATCCGGCGGCGATCCGGCGGGCCCAGGAGTTGGCCGCGACGCCCCTCGGCAAGGGCTTGATCCCGGTACACGCCAATTTCCGCGAACTCGCGGACGTCGCCGAGCGACACGGTCTCGAGGCGGTCGATGGCATATTGTTCGACCTCGGGCTCTCTTCGTTCCAACTCGACGAGGCCGACCGGGGATTCGCGTTCCGGTTCGAAGGGCCGCTGGATATGCGGTTCGACCCGACGCGAGGCGTCCCGGCTTCGGACCTCGTCAACTCGCTCGACGCCGACGAGCTTGCGCGGATCATCTGGCAGTATGGTGAAGAGCAGCGGTCCCGCCAGATCGCCCGCGCGATCGAGAAGCGGCGCGCTTCCCGACCATTCGAAACCACCACCGACCTCGCAAGCGTTGTAGAACAAGCCGTCGGTGGGCGGCGTGGCAAGGCTGTTCACCCCGCAACAAAGACATTCCAGGCGTTGCGGATCGCGGTCAACGACGAACTCGCCGCGCTGGAGACCGTGCTGGACAGCGCGATCGGGTTGCTGCGGCCAGGCGGGCACATTGCAGTGATCTCGTTCCATTCGCTGGAGGACCGCATCGTCAAGCAGAAATTCGCGCTGGAATCGCGTGAATGCATTTGTCCGCCGGACCAACCGGTCTGTACGTGCGATCATTCACCGAGGCTGAAGCGCATCGGGAAGCCGGTGAAGCCCGCATCTTCTGAAATCGACACGAACCCGCGCAGCCGCTCCGCCATCATGCGGGTCGCCGAGCGCATTTGATACCCAGGGTGCTTGATATGTTGTTTGGGACGGCAGGATGAGACGATATCAATTGCGGGATGTTCTCGAGGGAACGGGAGGCGAACTCTCCCGTCCGGTCGAGGACAGGGCAATCTTTCTGCGGTTGGAGCGCGATTCTCGCCGCGTTCAGCGTGGCGATGTCTTTCTCGCCGTGAAGGGCGAGAACCTGGACGGCCACGACTACGTCAAGGCCGCGCTGGAGCAGGGCGCGACGACCGCGATCGTCTCGCGCGAGTGGGCGGCGAGACACCCGGAGATTGACCAGCCGCTCATCCTCGTCGATGAGCCCGTGAAGGCGCTCCAGCGCTGGGCGGCGTGGCGGCGTGACCGGCTCGACGTCAAGGTGATCGGCATCACCGGCAGCGTCGGCAAGACCAGCGCCAAGGAATCCATTGCGGCGGTGCTGTCCCAGCGATTCAACGTCTTCCGCAGCCCCGGCAATTTCAACAACGAGATTGGTCTTCCGCTCTCGATCCTCGATTGTCCCGAGGACGCCGAGATCATGGTGCTCGAGATGGGCGGCGCGTACGCCTTCGGAGAGCTGACGCTCCTGGCCGAGATCGCGAAGCCCGACGTCGGGGTGGTCACGAACATTTACCCGGTCCACCTCGAACGGATGGGGACGATCGAGAACATCGCCAAGACGAAACAGGAGCTTGTCGAGGCGATCCCGGCGGACGGACTCGTGGTTCTCAACCACGACGATCCGCGTGTGCGGGCGATGTCCGTCGCGTCGAAGGCTCGTGTCATCACCTACGGCCTGCACGAACCGGCCGATATCCAGGCGTATGACGTCGCGAGCGAGGGGCTGAAGGGCACCTCGTTCTGGGTTCGCATCGAGGGCGAGGAGACCTTCATGCGGGTGCCGCTGATCGGGGGACCGGGCCTGCAGATCGCGATTGTGGCGCTTGCGGTCGGACATGGCTTCGGCATGCATGTCTCCGAGATGCTGCTTGGCCTACGCGACCCGGGCATCCAGGTGCGCCTGCTCTTCGTTCCCGGCCCGAACGGCTCGAAGATGATCGACGACACCTACAACGCGAGCACGCCGTCGGTGCTTGCGGCGCTGGGACTCCTCGAAGAGCTGCCGGCCAAACGGAAAATCGCGGTGCTGGGTGAGATGCGTGAGCTCGGAAGCCACGCGGAGGAGGGGCACCGGATCGTCGGGGGCCGCGCCGGGGATGTCGTCGACATGCTGGTGACCTTCGGGAAGCTCACCTCCTACGCGGTGGAAGAGGCGCGATCGATCGCGCGCGAGGCGGGGCGGACGCTCGAGGTTCGCGCTTTCCGTGAGGACCAGCGCGACGAGCTGACGACGTTCCTCCAGAACGAGCTCAGGGAGGGTGATGTCGTCCTGCTGAAGGGGGCCAACGGACTCCATATGGAGACGATCGTCGATGCGTTGCGTCCCGACGCCGGACCTTCCGCCGGGAAGGTGGACGCATGATGTCGCTTCTCACCCTGGTGCCGCTCGCGTCGAATTCCATCATGCCGAGCGACGGCAACGAAAACATGGCTGTTTCGCTGGCGCTCGCGGCGTTGGCCTTCCTCGTCACCATCGTTATTGGCCGACCCGTAATCACCTTCCTGCGACAGCAAAAGGTGGGCAAGAAGATCCGCCTGGAGCTGGAGCAGCACTTCGGCAAGGCCGGCACGCCCACGATGGGCGGCATCATGGTCATCCTGACCGTTGTCATCCTGACGCTGGTCTTCAACACCGTCGGTCGCCTGTCGATGTTGCTCCCGATCGCTGTCCTTGTGGCGACCGGCATCATGGGTGGGTTCGACGATGCCATGAGCCTCGTCGGTGGCAAGAAGGGCGGCGGTATGTCCGGCCGCATGAAGATGCTCTGGCTCATCCTGATCGGGGGCGGTGCGGCGCTGATCATGCACCTGCCGGATCCGTATGGCCTTGGCTTGCGGAACATCTACATCCCGTTCGTCGGCCAGTACGATATTGGCTGGATCTACGTCCCGATCGCCGCGTTCGCGATCATCTCGATGGCCAACGCGGTCAACCTCACGGACGGGCTGGATACGCTCGCCGCGGGAACGGCGTCGGTCGCGTTCGTCGCCTATGGCATCATCGCCTACCTGCAGGGGCAGCTGGGCGTGGTGACGTTCTGCTTCATCATGGTCGGGTCGCTGATGGGGTTCCTTTGGTTCAACGCCAACCCGGCGCAGGTCTTCATGGGAGATGCTGGCTCGCTCGCCCTCGGCGCATCGCTCGCCGTGGCGGCGTTCATGACCGGCCAGTGGCTGCTGTTGCCGATCGTCGGCGGCGTCTTCGTCGCGGAGACGCTGTCGGTGATGATCCAAGTGACGTATTTCAAAGCCACCGGCGGCAAGCGGGTGTTCCGGATGACGCCGCTGCATCATCATTTCGAGCAGCTCGGGTGGTCGGAGACGCAGATCGCCCTCCGGTTCTGGCTTGTCGGCATGATGCTGGGCCTTGTTGGCGTGGCGCTGGCGCTTCTTTAGAGGATCCTCTTCGGGCCGGACGTGCCGGCTCCTCATTAGTGGGCGAGAGTAGATGCGCGAATCGATCAACGGCACCAGGTACACGGTCATGGGCCTCGGCGTGCTCGGCGGAGGGGTCGGCGTGGCGCGCTACCTGGCGACGCACGGCGGCAAGGTGACCGTGACGGACATGCGTCCGGCGGAGCAGCTTCAGAGCTCGATCGACCTCCTGAGCGACCTGCCGGTCACCTATCATCTCGGCGGGCACGATGACGCCGATTTCACCCGGGAGAACGCCGACGTCGTCGTTCGGAATCCGGGCGTGCGCCGCAATTCTCCATACCTGAAGATGGCCCGGGACTCCGGCGTCCGCATCGAGATGGAGATGTCGCTCTTTTTCCGTCTGTGCCGGGCGCCGATCCTCGGTATCACGGGAACCAAGGGCAAGACGAGCGTATCGACGCTGTGCGGCGGCATCATGCGGGCGTGGAACCCGGATGCCGTGCTTGCCGGGAACATGGGCATCTCGGCGCTCGCGTTCGTCGACGACATCCTGCCGGAGCATCCGGTCGTGATCGAGCTGTCGAGCTGGCAGCTGGAGGCGATGGACGAGCAGCGGCTCGGACCCCGCGTGGCCGTGCTGACGAACATCTCACCGGACCATCTCGATGCCTATGATGGCTTCGACGACTATGCAGAGACGAAGCGGTCCATCGTGCGGCATGTCCCTGCGGACGGTGTCGTGGTCTACAACCACGATGATCCGGAGTGCCGGAAGGTGATCGGGCTGACGTCCGCGCGGCTGATGCCGTTCGGGCTCGAGGATCCCGGCATCGATGGCGTGTGGCTGAACGGTGATGACCTGGTCGCCCGGTGGGAGGGGCGCGAGGCGCGTATCTCGCGTCCGGCGCAGCTCCAACTGAGCGGCGAGCACGGCACGAGCAACGCATTGGCGGCCCTGGCGGCGGCGATCGCGTATGGCGCGCCGATGGAGGCGATCCGTCGCGGCATGGCGTCGTTCAGCGGCGTGCCGAACCGAATGGAAGAGGTCGGGACGGTCAACGGCGTCCTGTTCATCAACGACACATCGGCTACGGCACCGGCGGCGGCCGTCAGCGGTCTGCGGTTGCTCTCCGAGCGGGCGCGTGAGCTGCGGCTTATCGCCGGTGGGGCGGACAAGCAAACCGACCTGACACCGTTCGCGGACGAGATCGCAGCGCGACGCCCGCGCGTCTTCCTGTTGGACGGGACGGCGACGCCGAACCTGATTCGCCTGCTGGATGAGCGGAACGTCCCATACGAGGGACCGTTCGGGAGCATGGGCGAGGCCTTCGCGGCCGCGGTCGATGGCGTCCAGGCAGGCGATATCGTGACGCTGACGCCGGGGTGCGCCAGCTTCGGGATCTTCCGGAATGAATTCGACCGGGGCGACCAGTTTCGCGCGGCGGTCGCGGCGTATGGCAATCGGACAGCGGACGTAGCGGGGAACTCCTGATATGGGGCAGAACGAGAGAGAACGCGCGGAGACGCTTCCGGCGCCACCGGCGACGTTCCATTTCATCGGGATCGGCGGCATCGGCATGAGCGGCCTCGCCCGCATCCTGACGATGTGGGGCCACAAGGTCACCGGCTCGGACGCGGCGGAATCCGCGCAAACGCAGGCGCTGCGCGAGATGGGGATCCCTGTCGTGCTCGGTCATGAGGATCCCACGTTTGCCGGGCTCGCTGATATTGTCGTGACGAACAAACGCGCGGCGGCGAACGCGAAGACCGAACTGGACGCCGGCGCAGCGGCCGGCGCCCGGATCATCCGGCGGGCGGATTTGCTCGGTATCCTCGCGAACGAGAGGATCTCCATTGCCGTTGCCGGCTCGCACGGCAAGTCGACGACGTCCGGCATGCTCTCGGTCGCCCTTCGTGAGATGAAGCAGGACCCGACATTTGCCGTTGGCGCGATCGTCGAAGCGACCGGCACGAATGCCGAGCCGGGCGACGGGCCACATATGGTTGTCGAGGCCGACGAGTTCGACCGCTCGTTCCTCGGGCTGTTCCCGAACGTCGCGATTATCACGTCCGTGGCGTTCGACCATCCCGATATCTACGAGGACCAGGACGACTACGACCGGGCGTTTGTCGATTTTGCCCGGCAGATCAAGCCGGACGGTCATCTCGTGATCGCCGGGGACGACGAAGGATCGCGCCGCGTCCTCCAAGGCATCCACGCGCTGGGCCGTGATGACCTCACGATCCGCACCTTCGGCGAGGGCGGCGATGAGGACTGGGTGTTGCAGGGCACCTCCGGCGGCTGGGTGATCGCGGATCCAAGTGGGCACCCGCACAGCATGCCGCTTGCCGTTCCAGGGCGGCACAATGCCCGGAACGCGACCGCCGCCCTCGCAGCCCTCAATGCGCTCGGCTTCGACATCGGTGAGGCGATCGAGGCGCTTGGCGAGTACCAGGGTATCGGCCGCCGGTTCGAGCGCAAGGGCACCGTGGACGGCGTCGACGTCATCGACGACTACGCGCACCATCCGGAAGAGGTCACAGCGGTGCTGAACGCCGCGCGGGAGACCTTCCCCGGTCGTCGCGTGATCGCCGTTCACCAGCCTCACACGTACTCCCGCACGCATGCCCTGATGAAGGAATTTGCCGAGTCGCTGGAGGTCGCCGATCTCGTCGTCCTGATGGACATCTATGGCGTCGGGGAAGTCAACGAGCACCAGATCAGCTCCGCCCATATGGCCTCGCTGATCCGGAAGCCGGTCCACCTCGCGACCGATCCGGCCGATGCGGCGGAGAAGACCCGGGCGCTGATGCAGCCTGGCGATGTGGTGATGACGATTGGCGCGGGGACCGTGACGCAGGTTGGCCCGATGCTTGTGCAGGGGACCAGGGAGAACGCCGCTCGCGACCAGTCACGGACGCGGCCGTTGATGAAGGCCCGGGCGAAAGTCGACTCGATGCCGATCCCGGGCGCCGAGCACCTGAAGATCCAGCTGGGCGCGTTGATGTCGTTGTACACGACGATGCGGATCGGGGGCCCGGCGGATTATCTCGTCCGGGCGTCGAACGCGGACGACATCGTCGCGGCGACACGCTGGGCGAAGGATGAAGGCATCCCGGTCACGGTCATCGGAGGCGGCAGCAACCTTATCGTCTCGGATGAGGGGATCGAGGGGCTGGTGATCGTGGCGCGAACGCCGGGTCAGCGAGCCTTGTCGCTGCTCGAGGTGGAGGACGAGGGCGGCTCCGTGCTCGTTACCGTCGGGGCGCAGGCGCCGCTGAGCTGGCTTGGGCGGTATGCCGCCGAGCAGGGGTGGGCTGGCATGGACTGGGGCGTCGGGCTCCCGGGGCAGGTCGGCGGGGCTACGGTGAACAATGCTGGCGCGCACGGAACCGAGATGAAGGATCACCTGGTCGCCGTCGACGTGCTGCACGAGAGTGGCGACGTCACGCGGGAGGACGCCGCATGGCTCGATCCGTCATATCGCATGACCCGGATCAAGGGCGCGGAACGACCGCGGCCGTGGATCGTGCTCCGTACGCAGCTCCGGCTGCCGAAGGGCGACCCGGAGGAGCTGGTGCGGCGCGCCGATGAGCACGCGGAGTTCCGGCGACGGACCCAGCCGACCGGCGCGTGCTCCGGCTCGGTGTTCGCCAACCCGGGCGAGGATTTTTCGGCGCGGCTCATCGAGGAAGCCGGTTTGAAGGGCCATTCCGTCGGCGCCATGCAGGTATCCGGGAAGCACGCGAACTGGATGATGAATACGGGTGGAGGCTCTGCGGCCGAGGCTCGCGATCTGATCGAATCGGTTCGCGAGACGATCCGCGAGCGGTTCGGCGTCGATCTTCGCCCGGAGATCGAGTTCATCGGACGCTAGATATTTCCCCTCCGCGAGAGATTCACGTACCGCCGGATCTTGTGTCCGGCGCGAGCACCGAAAGCGCCGGACACAAGGTCCGGCGGTACGCAGCAGTATGAAGGCAAACGCATGACATCACCCGATCCGAAGTCCCGAAAAATCCGCGTCGCTGTCGTCTTTGGCGGCCGATCCGACGAACATGACGTCTCTCTGCGCTCGGCGCAGACCGTGATCGACGCGCTCGACCCGGATCGTTACGAGATCGTCCCGCTCGGCATCACGCGGGAAGGGAGATGGATCGCTGGTGAAAACTCCATGTCGGCGCTGGTCGAGCGGTCCCCGATGTTCCACCTTGGCGAGGGAGAGCAGAAGGTGGTGCCTACCGGCGAGAGCGAGATCCGGGTAGTGACCGGTCCGGAGGCGTTGATGCCGACCGACGCGCCGGAAGGGGTCGATATCTTCTTCCCGGTACTTCACGGGCCGATGGGCGAGGACGGAACCATCCAGGGCATGCTGGAGCTTGCCGGACTGCCGTATGTCGGTAGCGGCGTGCTGGGGTCGGCGGTCGGCATGGACAAGGCGATGACGAAGGTCATCCTGGCCCAGGCCGGGGTCCCGCAGGTCCCGTGGACACTGGTCCAGCGGGCCGAGTGGAAACGCTCGCCGGACGTGGTCGAATCGCGGATCGTGGCGGAGCTCGGTTTCCCGCTCTTCGTGAAGCCAGCCAACATGGGGTCGAGCGTGGGCGTGAGCAAGGTGCGTGACGCCGCTGAGCTGCATGACGCGCTGACGGAGGCGTCCTACTTCGACCGGCGATTGATCGTCGAGCAGGGCGTGACCGGTCGCGAGCTGGAGATGAGCGTCCTCGGGAACGACGATCCTATCGTCTCCGTCGCTGGTGAAATCCGGCCGCGCGGCGAGTTCTACGATTACACGGCCAAATACATCGACGACACGGCCGAGTTGATCATCCCGGCGGAGCTGGACCCTGCGATCCAGCGGGAGATGGAGGAGATCGCCCAGCGGGCCTTCGTCGCGCTGGACCTCGCCGGGCTCGCGCGCGTGGATTTCTTCCTGGAGGAAGGCACGAACCAGGTCTACGTTAATGAGGTGAACACGATGCCAGGATTCACCTCGATCAGTATGTATCCGTCGTTGTGGGAGGCGAGCGGGTTGCCGATCGATCAGTTGGTCGACCGGCTGATCCAACTGGCGCTCGAACGGCACGCTGAGAAGCGCCGATAGGTCGGGCGCGTCCGTTCGCTCGTATGTACGCGATACCGAATGTTGTCGTGTTCACCGGAGCGTACATACATGCGTGCTATACTTCACGCATTATCTGCACCTGGGTCAATTGGGCTTAGAATGACCGGGTGTATGTACAGTGCTGGCATCCGGCATGGCTCCTCAGACAGACAAGTACTGCAAGGCCGTTTTCTCAGGGAGATGGCTCGCGTCGTGAAACATGGGTGGTGAAGGGACTATGCAATCCCGAGGACAGAATCCGATTCGAGGTCAACAGCAGCAGCGGGACCGACAGGCTCCTGCAGCTGGCGCGCAGAACCAGCCGCAGGGCGAGCGACCGGCTCCGCCGCCGGCTGATCGGCCGTCTTCGCGGTTCAGCTCCTCGGCGGACATCATTCCCAACGCCTTTGCCCGTATAAAGGTCATCGGCGTCGGTGGCGGTGGCGGCAATGCCGTCAACCGCATGGTGCAATCCGGGGTGGAGGGCGTCGAGTTCGTCGCCGTCAACACGGACGCGCAGGCGCTGATGACGAGCGAGGCGCCCATTGCCATTCGCATTGGTGACAAGCTCACCAAGGGTCTTGGCGCCGGTGGCCGGCCTGAGGTCGGCGAACGCGCGGCCGAAGAGAGCATGGAGAACCTCGCCGAGGTCGTCCGCGACAGCGACATGGTCTTCATCGCCGCCGGTATGGGCGGCGGAACCGGCACCGGCGCGTCGCCGACCATCGCGCAGCTCGCACGCCAGGCCGGCGCGCTGACCGTTGCGGTCGTGACCAAGCCGTTCGAGTTCGAGGGTGGCCGTCGTCGTCGCGCGGCAGAGGAGGGCGTCGCGGCGCTCAAGGATGTCGTTGACGCGCTGATCACGATCCCGAACGAGCGCTTGCTCCACATGGTGGACCCGAAGACGACGGTCACCGAGGCGTTCTCGATCGCGGACGACGTGCTGCGACAGGGTATCGCCGGTATCTCCGACTTGATCACGAAGCCGGGCGTCATCAACCTCGACTTCGCCGACGTGAAGACGATCATGCAGGACGCCGGGTCGGCGCTCATGGCGATCGGCTACGGCGAGGGCAACGACCGGACCGTCAACGCCGCGCGCGAGGCGATCGAGAGCCCGCTGCTGGAGATGAATATCCAGGGCGCGAAGGGCGTGCTCTACAACATCTCCGC
>DATGPC010000121.1:0-8358 GCA_035305265.1 Thermomicrobiales bacterium
CGTTTGCCGATCAGGAAACCGGCGTGGCTTGCGGCGTCGCATCGAGGTCCGAGACAGCGGTGTCGAACACGTACACCTGCGCCTCCGTCTGACCGTCGTTGTCATTGAGGATCGCGACGCCGACGACGGTTGAGCCTTCGACCGGGCTCAGCGCGATGGCGAGTTCGCCGTCGGTCACAGCGCCAGCGACCTGGCCACAGGAGACGAGCGTCTCCCCGTCTTCAACCGCGACGACGTGTCCCTCGTTGCCCATGTCCGTAAGACCGACATCGACGGTATTGCTCACGCCAAGCAACGTTGCGCTCACACCGCCCTCGGCCCCGATCGTCTCGGGCTCGGACTCGCCATCCTGGCTCACGCCGAAGGTGATGGCCTCGCCGATCTCGGCTACGGGATCCCCGGATAACTCGGCGCAGGTTCCCTGGTAGACCGACACCATGTATCCCTCCGACGGGCCACCGGGGGTGGATACCGGAGTTGCCTCTTGCGCCATGGCTCCGGTGGTCAGGAGTGCCGCAGAGGCGAGGGCCGATGCGCCAGCGGTGAGTGCGCGTCGGGTGAGGGGCGTGGAGAATCGCATCATTGTTCTGCTCCCTTGTTTCCGTGTGTCTGGAATAGCGCTGGCGTGTGCCAGGCACGGTTCTGCTGCGCAGGGGACATGCCATGGGCAAGAGGTTTCCGAGACCAAAAGGAGGGAGGAGGCCCCGCATAGTGGCCTCCCTCGTTGCTTCGTGTCCAAATCTGGGCGGATCAGGACCCGGCGGTATAGACCTCGACTGCCGTCACGGTGCCCGGAAGCGTCTGGACCTCGGCCGTGATGAGCACCGGGTCGCCGACCCGCTCGAGCAATTCCATCCGGTAGATGCCGGGCAGGACCCAGACATAGTCTCCTTGCTCGAACTGGTCTTGCCAGATCAGTGTTCCGTCGTTCGCGGTGACGGCATAGATCTCGCCGGCGCCCTGCGGGAAGCGGAGGATCGAGCCGCGAATCCACGTCGTCTCACCGGCCTGGATCGCGACCGTCACACGGGATTCCTGACCGCTCGGGTTCACCCAGTAAACGTCACATCGCCCGACGTTGACCTCGATCCGGTTGGAATCGGCAAGCGAGTAGCTGGTGATCTCGCCTTCGGGGTTGGAGTCGGTTGCGCCGCCCCGGCAATCGACGGTGGCTCGTGGCCAGATTCCGCCGATCTCCTCGATCTCGAGGAAGCCGGTCTGGATGACGACCTGAAGCTCTTCGAGCACGGTGAAGAGCGCGTCGTTCAGCTCGTCCGCGTTGGTGGCGTTGAGGTTGAGCCCGCCGCCAGCATCGGCGATGCACTGCAGGGTCGCCTGCTCGTCCTGCGTGAGGCCGAAGCCCACGACGTAGGTCGTGACGTTGACATCGCCCTCGGCTATCGCCGCCGCGGCATCACAGGCGTTGCCGCCGCATGTCTCGAGGCCGTCGGTGACGAGGACGATGGCGTTGACCTCGCTCTCGGCCGGGGCCTCGAAGTCGTTTGCCGCTTCTTCCAGCGCAAGGGTGATCGGTGTCCAGCCGACTGGCTGGTAGCTCTCGATCGCGGCCCGGAGCAGGTCCTTGTCCGTTCCCTGGACCGGGACGATGAGCTCGGTGGACTGGCAGCTCTCCGCGCGGTCCGCTTCCTGGTTCGTGCCCTGGTGCCCATAGACTCGGAAGCCGACGTTGATGCCTTCCTGCTCCGGGATGGCATCGACGACGTCGTTCAGGACCTGCTTGGCGGCCTCGATGCGGGTCACGCCCGGAGAGACCTCCTGCGCCATCGATCCGGACGAGTCGAAGACCAGCTCCACGTTGACGACGCGGGGCGCGGACGCCTGGTCCTGCGCGAATCCAATCGTGGGGTGCGTCACGATCACCAGCATCGCGATCATGAGCACGCGAAGCGCCATCGGCAGCGCTCTGGACACCAAACGCATGGGTTCTCTCCTCCGACGTGTCCTGCCGGGAGCCGTGACGGTCCCGACGGTCCTGTCACCTGGACATGAGAATCGGCCTACCAGGGAAACTCGGTCACTTTCGTCGTCCTGATGTGGCAGGTGCGAGCATGTTCTGTGCCATTACGCCGGCTCAATCGTCTTGGCGTGATTGTTGCAGATCGTGAAACACGGTCAATGAAACCAAACGATCCGGCGCCCCTCGGCGACTGGATGGCGCAACCGGCGAAGTCTGAAGTGCAGGGGAGAGATCATGCGGAATCACCGAGCACCGGCGATGCTGTTGATCGCGGCAGTCGTCGTCGCGTTGAGTACGGCTGGCGTAGCGGGTCCGCTGCTCGCCCAGGATTCCCCGATTGTCCCGGTGACGGAGAATGGTGCCGCCGACGAGCTCACGCTGGAGGGCGAGCGGTACCTCCGGGATCTCGATGTGCCGGCCGACCTGTCGCCAATGGAAGAGCTGACCCTGGACGAAGGGACAACCGTCTTCCGCAAACCAGGGAACAGCGATCCGCTCGGGGCGCTCTACGTCCCGCTGGACGATGGTTCTGGACGCTCGACGCGTTACTATCCGCAATTCGCTGGGAGGGAGGATGCGACGTGTCCGGCGGATCTGGGCGAGGCGGGAACCCTCTCGGGCACCGGAACGACCTATGTTGCAGCCGGACCGGAGCCGGATTGGACCCAGGATCAACTGCAAGAGGTTGGCACCACTGATAGCGGTCAGGTGATCTTCGCGCTCCCTGGGGATGAGGCGCTCGGGAACCTGTTCGTTGCGCAGAATGAGGGCGAGGGCACGAATTCGCTGCTGCGCTACGTCCTTGTCGAGCCCAGCGGAGCGCCGGCGAGTGTCGGCGACCGTTTCACCTTCAATGCACAAACATTCACCCTGACGCCCGATGCCATCGCGTCGACCGACGGCCTTGTCCGGATCGGATGCGCCGGTCTCTTCCCGCTCTTCGCTGAATCTCCGGACGGGCCGTACACGGCTGTCGCGCTCGACATTGCCGGCCAGGTCGTCTCCTATACCGGTGAGGAACCGGTCGCCACGCCGCCCGAAGAGCCCTCCACACCGATCCCGACCGAGGCACCTTCTACTCCCGTCCCGACAGATGCTCCGGCGACGCCGCCGCCTGTGGATGAGCCGACCCAGGAACCAACTGTCGAGCCCACAGCGGAGCCAACGACGGAACCCACTCCCGAACCGACCGTCGCACCGACACCTGAACCGACTTCCGAGCCAACACTGCCGCCTACTGAGGAGCCGACGCCCGAGCCGACCGCCGGGCCCACGCAGGAGCCGACGGCTGAGCCGACCGAGGACACCACGGGTGAGGAGGAAGCTCCGCTCCCGACCGCGGCGCCACCTACGCCTGCTCCGGGGACGCCGGAGCCGACCGCACCACCGGCCCGGCCGACCCCGACGCCGCGCGCGATTCAGCCGCAGGCCGTCGTCCCGACGATCCCGCCGGATGTGCCGTCGCCACCGGCGGTGGAGTCGGATGTCATCCAGTGCACCGGGAATACCGGGGAGCGCGACGCGAACGGGGTTCCGGAACGTCTGCCGCGCAACATCCAGTACGGCGGGACATCCTTCCGCTACAGCGGCCAGGTGGCCTTTGGCGAGCCTGGCGAGCTGACGGTCGCAGGGTGCGTCGGGGCGTTTACGCTCTTCCTCCCCGCCGAGGGTGTTGAAGGGGGGCGCATCTACCTCGGTGTGCCGAACACGATCGAGTCCCTTTTTGCCTTCGAGGAGACATCCTCGTTCGCGGTGCGGTCCGAGTCACCGACCACAAACGCGCCGAGGTCGTTGGAGCTCGGTCCGAATGATGATCAGCCGGGCATTCGGTATGTCGGTCAGGATCCATGGCTGCCATCGATCTACTCCAGCCTCAGTCTGGAGATCTACGTCGCCGATCCCGAGGCCGGGTTGCCTGACCGTTTGATCGGCTATTCGGTCGGGAACGATGTCTTCGGTGAATACGTACGTGAAGGAGATGCCGAGGCGGCGTCGCAGGAGACGCTGGATCGGGCCGAGGCGCTTGGGGTGCATCCGACGCTGGTGCTGGACGGCCAGCGCTATATCCTGGTCGCGCTGTGGACGCCGTTCGGAACCACCACCAACGGGTGGCTGACGCTGTACGGCATCGATGGCGAGGCGGCGCCGGAACGGCTGGTCGGGCTCGACCCTCGGCGCGATGACCTGCTGGTGTTCAACGCGGAGAGCTAGTCCCGCAAGGAGCAGAGAGAACAACGGCCGGAGGCCTTGAGCGGGCTTCCGGCCGTTGTCGTGGATACTTGGTACGGACAGCGGGCGTCAGGCAGGCGCCCGTCTACGATGCAATCGAGGTCAGGAGAGGCACGTGAGACGAAGGGGATGTTTGATCGGGATCGGCGGCGTGATGCTCGCGCTCGTGCTTTGCTGCGTCCTGGGGTGGTTCGTGCTCCTTCCACGATTCCACGATGCCGTCGAGCGAGAGATGACCACGGTCCTCTCCACAGAGGTCGCCGATGTGATCGTCGCGCAGGTGCCGGGTGGCGCCTCGGTCGACGCGGGTGAATACCGCATCTCACTCGCGGAGCTTGAGCGCCGGGCCTCCGGCGGCTCGGACAACCTGCAAATCGAGGGAGTCGAGATACGCGGCGACGGAAATGAGCTGGTGCTCGGATTCAGCGCGGGCAACGCGGGCGCGGAGTACCGGTTCACGCCGCAAGCGGTGGGTGGACGGCTCGAGCTGACTGATATGCGCGGCGATGGCGGGGTTGTGGAGCGGCTCCTTGCGCCGGAAGCGCTGGGTGGGGCGGTCGAGAATTCCGTCAACGCGTATCTGGATGCCAATGACCTGGTCCTGAGCGATGTCTATCTGGACGGTGACGATCTGGTCCTGGTACTGGGCGAGGTTTAAAGAGCACTGACAGATGTTCAACGGGCGTGGGGACAATACATCATCGTCCCCACGCCCCTATTTCATATCTACGATATCGTCAATCACGTGGCCATAGACATAAACATGTATTGGCTAACGAGCACTGTAGACACGTTTTTGTCGGTGATTGTATGCTTCAGATTAACGCCGGAAGGATTGACGGCAGGAGCATGGGGGCACCGCTTTTTCGGGCGAGTGGAGTGAGCCTGACCCCGGAAGGGTGATATGTCCTTGCGCTCCCGTCATGGATGAGCACGATCACGTTCTACGTGGTCGCGGTCAGCTGAACACGGGCAGGAGCCGCAGGTAGGCGAGCACCTGTCCGAAGGAGACTGAGTGCCATGTCCCGGAGAAGTGTTCCCCTGAATCGACGTCGTTTCATCGGTGGAGCCGCCGCCGCGGCCGCGGGGATGACGTTCGCCACATCGCATGCCTATGCCGGTGGCAACTACCACGGAGGCTCGAAGTACTTCCGTTACCAGGGCGCCGGTCTGCCGACCCCGCGCGAGCAGACGGTCGTCATCAACCAGGCCGAGACGAACATCTACGACTCGTTCAATCCCTACGTCCCGAACGGCGAGGCCATCACCTACGGTGTCCACCAGGTCGCCCGGGAGCCCTTCTTCATCCAGAACTTCATGACCGGCGAGCTCGTCCCGTGGCTCGCGTCCGGCTACGAGTACAACGACGACTACACCGAGCTCACGCTCAAGATCAAGCCCGAAGCGGCATGGAGCGACGGGGAGCCCTACACCTCCGCAGACGTCGTGTTTACCTTCGACATGCTCCTCGCGAACGAGACGCTCTATGGTGGCAGCACCGCCGCGGCGCTTGCCGGTTGGGAAGCACCGGACCCGCAGACCGTCGTGTTCAAGTTCGAATCCCCAAACCCGCGCTGGCTTCTCAACAACCTTTCGGCCGGTGATTGGAGCCAGTGGATCCGCATCGTGCCGAAGCACGTCTGGGAGGGGCAGGACCCGCTGACCTTCCAGAACAACCCACCCATCTTCTCCGGACCGTACACCCTGGAGGAAGCCCGGTTCGACCAGCGCTACTACCTTTGGAAGAAGAACCCGAACTACTGGAACAAGGAAGTCCAGTTCGCGCCGGAGTACATCCTCTTCCGGCAGGCGACGTCCGCGGATGCGATCGTCCAGGAGTTCCAGCGCGCCGACACCGATGTTCCTGGCATGGAAGCCCTGAACCAGCAGGTGGTCATGAGTTCCTACGATCAGGTCGTCCAGGCGTCCTATCCGGACCCATGCCCGCGCGGATTCCAGCCAAATCACATGTCGCCCATGTTCGAGACGCCGGAGGGTCGCTGGGCGCTGTCCTACCTGACCGATCGCGACACGATCGCGAACACGATCTGGTATCCGCCCTCCACACCGGCCATTTATCCGTGGCCGAACTGGCCGTCGAACGAGGTGTGGGAGATCCCGGAACTCCAGCAGCAGTACGACCTCTCCGAGTACAACCCGGACAAGGCGGCCGAATTGCTCGACAGCATCGGCATTGTCATGGACGGTGACAAGCGCAAGCGGAACGGCGAGGACTTCTTCGTCGGAATCATCAGCCCGGTGGCCGTCGGCACGCCCGAATACGAAATCGCCCGCCTCGTGGCAAACGCTGCGCAGGAGATCGGCCTGGATATGCAGGTCGTCAATCTGCAGAGCGCGACCTACGGCGATGCTGTCCAGATGGGCAACTACGACGTCGAGTCGAACTGGCTCTGCATCGCCACGACCGACCCGGCACGGATCGCGACCCAGCCGTGGTATCCGGAGGAAGGCGAAGAAATTCCGCCGATCGGAGAGCGCAGCGAGTTCAACACGATCCGCGCCAACATCCCCGAGTTCCAAGAGCTGAACGAAGAGCTGCAGACGGTGAGCCCGGACGATACGCAGAACCCGGCGTATCGCCGCAACCTCGAGCTGTTCTATCAGCAGTTGCCGGTGATCCCGACGATCCAGACCCTGTACCCGTTCGTGTTCAACACGACCTACTGGACAGGCTGGCCGGATGACGCGGGCGAGGTGGGCTCCACGCCGAAGCATGACCTCCAGCCCTTCATCCTGACGCTCGCCAATCTCCGCCCGGCGGGCGAGGGGTAGACCTCACGGCACTCCGAACGGGTCCGGGCGCGCGCCCGGACCCGTTCCACCCGGGACGTTCCGTGTAAGGAAATGACCATCCCGAGTTGAGCGATCCGGTTGGCGTGTCCGAAACGCCGGAACGAGCGAGCGTTGCAGATCGAGAGAGATAGATAACCATGAGCATGGGCGCGTCGTCACGAGAAGCCCAGGTCATCGAGCAGGACCAGTTCGATGAGCAAATGGACGCGGCAAGGAAAACCCGACTCAATCCGACGCTGGCGTATATCCTTCGCCGTTTGGGCCTGTTCCTCGTCCTGATCTGGGGCGCATTGACCCTGACATTCGTGTTCATCCGCCTGATCCCGGGTAATCCGATCGATGCGCTCGTCACCCAGATGGAGATCCAGGGGCAATACGGCGGCGTCGATACCAGCACCCAGATCGTGGAGTTCTACGAAGAGGAGTTCGGGCTCAACGGCTCGATCCCCGAGCAGTACGTCTCCTATCTCAACCGCGTCATCATCCATCAGGACTTCGGCCCGTCGCTCGTGAGTTATCCGGTCCCTGCGACGGAGCTGATCGCCCGCGCCTTGCCATGGACCATCTTCCTCGTTGGCATGTCGGTCATCATGGGGTGGCTCTTTGGCGTTGTCGCCGGGTGCGCGGTCGGATGGGCCCGCAAGAGCCGCTGGTCCGGCTGGGTGACGAACTTCTGCCTCGTCACCGCCAACATCCCGGACTACTTCTTCGCGCTTTGGTTCGTGTTTATCTTCGCCTACGCGCTGGACTGGTTCCCGGCCAATGGCGCCTATGACGCCAGTTTGCGACCAGGGTTTTCGTGGCCCTTCATCTCCAGCATGTTCTATTACGCGGCGCTTCCGATCGCGTCGTCGGTGCTGGTTCGCGCGACGGACTGGCTGATCTCGACCCGCTCGCTGGTCGTCAACATCCTCGGCGAGGATTACCTGACCTACGCGCAGGCTCGCGGATTGAAGAACAAGAACATCCTGACCCGGATCGTGATGCGCAACACCTGGCTTCCCCAGATCGCCGGACTCGGCATCTCGCTCGGCGGCATCGTAGGCGGCAACATCCTGATCGAGAACCTCTTCCGCTACCCCGGCATCGGAACCCTGATGGTCGAGGCAACTGCCCTGAAGGACGTGAACACGATGATGGCGTGCCTGTCGATGATGATTATCCTGGTGCTCTCCGCCAACCTGATCATCGACCTGCTGCTGCCGATCATCGACCCGCGCGTGCGGCGTAGCTGATTCGCCGGAAGCGTGAAGGGGAGAGGGAACCTCAATGCCGTTCAGGACAATCTGGAAATCCAGCCCGAAGTTTCGCATCGGCGTCATCATCTTCATGACGCT
>DATGPC010000122.1:0-9166 GCA_035305265.1 Thermomicrobiales bacterium
CCCGGATCTGGCTGGGCTGCGTGTCGCGCGTCGCTGGGCGGGACTGATGGCGTTCACCTCGGACTACGTGCCCGTCGCCGATGCGGCGCCGGAGATGCCGAACGTCTGGGTAGGCGGCGGATTCTGCGGCCACGGTATGCCGTTCGGGCCGCGCATCGGCCAGCTCCTCGCGGACGCCGCAATGTCCGGCCAGACGCCGGAAGCACTCCATCCGTTCCGGGCGAATCGCGAGTCCCTGACGCTTCTCTCGGCATCCGGCACGCAGCAGGAGACGGACGTCATCCCGCAGGCTGAGTAGACGTCAGGGCCGAACAGGAATATCCGTTAGCGATGAAGGGCGTGGTATGAGACCACGCCCTTCATCGTCAGGAATAGATCGCCCGTCAGATGGCTGAGCGAATGAATCGTGGTGCCAGCGCGGCTTCGACGCCGCGCCGTACCGGATCGGCAAATGCCCGTTGCGAATTTGGGGCCGAGGCTGGTGTGCCGTTCAGCAGCCACTCGACCTTGCTTCTCAGTTCGGTATGCGCGACGTGGACGAAGGAGAGGTCCAGGTCCAGCAGGTCATCGTGATCGTAGCCGACATCGCCGCTCAGCTTCGCGGTCTGGAGTGTCTCGGAAGTACACGTCGAGCGATAGTCGTTCGCCAGGGAGACCATGCTCGTCACCCCGAGATCGGTCTTGAAGTGCCCCTCGATGTCGTCGAGCACCTCCGGGATCGCCTTCGCGGCATCCATCCCGCCGGTCTGCTCGAGAACGGCGCGCACGATTTGCTGCTGCCGGCTCTGGCGCCCGAAGTCGCCGTCCTTGCCGCCGCGATACCGGGCGTAGAGCAGTGCCTCCTCGCCATTGAGCTTCAGCTCACCCTTCGGGAAGGTCACGCCCTTGTACGTGAACTCTGTGTCATTGGTGACGGTGACCCCGCCGATGACGTTGACGATGCCCACGAGGCCGCCGAAGTCCAGCAATCCAAAGTGATCGATCTGGACCCCAAGGAGCTGCTCGACGACAAGCGTCTGGTACGGTACGCCGCCGACATCGAGGGCGTGGTTGATCTTCGACATGCCGTAGCCCGGGAGGTTCACCCGGGTATCACGGGGAATCGATAAGGTGCGGCAGGTGCCTTCTTCGCCGTTGATATGCAGGACGAAGAGTGAATCCGGCCGAACGCCCACATCGATCTTGTCACCATCGCGAGCGTCGACGCCCATCAGCAGGATCGTGACGGATCCCGGAGCGGTCGGCGCGGGAGGCTGGATGCCGTACACCGAGCCCTTTCCCTCTTTGACGTCCTGGAGGACCAGCTGGGCGGGCGCAACCTCACCATTGAGCAGGAGCGGCGGTGCGCTCAGGCTGTTGAACGCGTTGAATTTGGCGGTCACATACCAGGCGGCCGAGCCGCCGGCGGTCATGAACATGAAGAGAAAGACGATCGGGAACATGAATCGCTTCTTGCGATACCACGCCCGGTGATGACGCGACCGACGCCGCGAACGGCGGGATGACCGGCTGCGTTCCGGGGGAGGCGCCTGCAGCATAATGCCGCATTCCCCGCAGACGATATCGCTTGGAAAGATAGGACCCCCGCATGTTGGACAAGTGCCAGGCATATCGTGAAAACTCCCTGGGCGCGGGCGTGTCGAAAGTTGACGATAATTCGAATGTCCTCTGGTTGACAGTATAACATCGCAATTCGGAGGTGCAAGACTTGGCATGTATTCGCATGGATACAAGTTAAGACACCGTAATTTGTCGTTGTTTGCGTATTTTTCCGTGGATTGCGATGAATACAGGAAGAGTTGTGCGAAGAGTACGTACATAGAACAAATTGTCAGGCGCCGGTCGCTACGGGACCAGCGCCTGACAGCTTGTGTTCAGGGGAGCGGACGTGTTCGGGGTCCGGATCAGCCTGCGCGACGGTCGACGGGAAGCAGCGCGACCACGTCGGGAGCGAGCGACGCCCGACCACCCGTGAGCCACGAGACCTTGCTCGCGATCTCGTCCGGCGAGACGTGGACGAACGAAAGCTCCATGCCCTCGAGTTCGTCCCAGTCGTTGCCGACCGCGCCGTCGAGCCCGGCGTTTTCCATGTCGCCCAACGCACAGCCGATGAGGGCGTTGAAGCCGAAGGAGGCGACGCCGCTGGCGCTCATGTCGGTCTTGAGGTGTCCCTCGAGGTCCGACATCACAGACGGAAGGACGCGAGCCGCGTCCGTCGGGCCAACCTGCCGCAGGATCGCCTGGAGCAGCTCCTGTTGCCGACGCTGGCGCCCGAAATCCCCCTCGGCGTCGTTGCGGAACCGGGCGAAGACCAGCGCCTGGTCGCCATTGATCGTGTTCGTGCCGGCCGGAACGGTCACGCCCTCGTACTCGAGCTCGGTCGGGGTGGAGACCGTGACCCCGCCGATGGCGTCGACCACGCCGGCCATACCGTCGAAGTCGATCAGGGCGAACTGGTCGATCTCGATACCGAGCAGCTGCTCGACCACAAGCGTCTGGTACTCGACACCCCCGACCGAGAGCGCATGATTCACCTTCGACATGCCGTAGCCCGGGAGCAATGTGCGGGTGTCGCGCGGAATTGACAGGGTGCGACAGGTGCCGCCGCTCGCGTGCAAGACGGAGAGCGAGTCCGGCCGGACGCCGAAATCGACGCTCTCCCCGCCACGGGCATCGACGCCCATCATGAGCATGGTGAACCCGCCGGGATCGGCGACGTCGGTGACACCCCATTCGGCACCACGGCCATCCTCGACCATCGCGAGGACCTGGCCGGGAACGCTGTCCGACGATGGTCGCGTGTAGTCGTTGAAGACCGCGAGACGGTCGTTGATGATCCAGGCGAGGATGCCGCCGGACAGGACGAGGACCAGCAGCAACACCAGCGGGATCACGACTCGCTTGCGTGAGAAGAACGGGCGACGCGGTGGCGGCGGTGGTGCGTCCTGCGATCGCGGTCGCGGTCGTGACGCAGCCTGCTGCCGGGGTCGAGCGGCCTGGCGACGCGGTGAAGGCGTGTACGGGACCGTTTCGTCGGACCCGTCGCGATCATCGGACGATGTTGCGAGGATGGTGCCACAGCTGGGGCAAAAGGCATCGGTTGGGGAAACTGGCGCCCGGCATGACGGGCAGGATGATGGCATGAAAGCGCGCTCCGAACGGGGAATGACGCAGGTGAACGGGCCGGAAGTTCGGCCGCCGGGAGTGTACCACCCGGCTCCCTTCCTCCAACGATCAGGCCGCCGCGTTCGGTTTCGCCCCGTTCACCTGCTGGATCACCTTCGTGATGTCGATCATGCGCGCGACGGCGTCACGGATGAAGGCGACGTCGCGCTCCCGAGGAATAAGCGGCTGGATCGGGTGCATGACTCGGTTGCGAACATCGTTGATGTCGCGGGCGACCGGCGCCAGGGCATCCGGCGAGTCGAAGCCGATCATCCGCCAGACATTCCGGGATTCCCGCGCGATGTGGAACATGTCCGATAGTGTGAGCTGGACGACCGGTGAAAGGTCCAGCCCTTCGTCTTTCTGTTCGCGCCAAAAATCACGCACGCGGGCCCCGGTGCTGTCGCTCAGCAGGCGGATCGCGCCCCAGTCATCGTCGAACTCTTCCATGATCAGTTCCCCGAGCGAGGTTTCGAGCATGGCGATGACGGTGTAGACGGCGGCGCGGAAGAGCGGGCGGTTGAGGTCGGCGGAGGTGATGAGGGCGAACCAATTGTCCGGGCGATCGTCCTCCGGATCGGCGCGATGGATGACGGCGTGGCTGTCACGAAGGGCATCCAGCAGCTCGAGGATCCTCACGTGCCCCGGCATCTCCGGTACGGTGATCTCTGCCTTCGCCGGGTCGATCGGTTCACCGGTTTCGATGAGCTTGCGCAACTTCCTGGCGGGGATCAGGCCGGCAAGGTCACCGTCGTCTGTCAGGACCGGAATCCGGGTCCACCCCCTGTCTTCGGCGCGCTCGATGATCGTCGGGTCAACCGGCCCCGGCTTGATCGAAAGGAGATGCTCGGCCGGCGTCGAGATGGTCGAGAGCCGGACGGTGATGGCCGGTGTTGTAGGGATTCGTCGGGGCATGCGTCTGTTCGTCTCCGCTACGAGCCGGCGTCACCGGTAATGAAATCGTCCGCCACGAGGCGGGGGATGCGCGCCGGGCGGCCGGTTGAGGGGTTCGTGAATGCCCATTCGGTGCGGGCAGTGACGATCGTCTCGTTGCGCGGCAACGGGACCAGCTCGTCCGGGATGAGTAGCCGATCGACCAGCCCGATCCGGTCGTCGTCGTCGATCCGGCTGATGTCGTAGACGCGAAACGCCCGCGCGCCCCGCATCTCGACCGGCCATGTGCGTACCTGCAGGATGTCACCCTCGTACGCCGGCTGCAGGTAGTCGATCTCGTGGCGACGGGCCACGAACACCGCCCCGACCTTTTCCATGAGCGCCGTGGATGACCAGCCGAGTGCGGCGGCGTGGTCGATCGCGACCTGCTCCAGGTAGTTCAGGTAGACGGCATTGTTGACGTGTCCGAGCGGGTCGCATTCGCTGAAGCGGACCCGCACGTAGCTCACGTAGCCGGACGTCGGGCTCGTCATTGCTTGGTCCCCAGCCGTTTCTGCTCGAGCTGGAAAATGCGCTCCAGGATCGCGATCGTCGACGCGTAGGTCGAATCCATGCCGTAGAACGAGAGGCCCCGGGCACCGAGCGTGTGGGCGCGGGTATACGGCGTATCCGACGCGTAGTGGATGATGCCGATGTCGAAGTTCTGCTGGTACGGCACGAGGTTGATCGCTTCGTTGGAGGGGTGGCGTTCGAGGAAGGTGTCCTCGAAGAGCGCGCTGAGGTATGGGCCTGCCTCCATCTCCACGACCGTGTAGTTCTCCTGGTAGAAGAAGTCGAGATAGCCCTGGTTCTGCAAATAGGTGCCGCGGACGGTCACGGCCTTCTGGTTGTCGAGAGCGGCGCCAAAGACCAGATATGGTGAGACCTGCTCGTAGCCGAAGGCGTTGTCGAACCAGTACGTATTACCGGAGTGCTCGTCGTAGACGACGTTGGACATCATGATGTCGCCGATGCGACCGTTGAGCGTGGCCGCCTTGCCGAGGATGTAGACGCCCTTCAGGTTGTCCGTCGAGCTCGCGACCTGCGACATGATGTGATAGGCGGCCATGCCGAGCGGGTAGTTGATGTTGATGATCAGCGCATCGGAGCCCCGCAGGTCGGGCTTCGGCAGGCGGGCGTCGAACCACTGCGGATCGAGCTTGTTCATCTCGATGATTTGGATGCCGACGTCGACCGCTGCCGAGGGATCGAGGTGGGTGATGCCGACGGCTTCCTCCTCTTGCGTCCGGCGCTCGCGCTCGGCGGCACGGTCCGGGCCGTGGAAGTAGTGCCGGGCGGCGAAGTACAGCAGGTTCTCCAGCGACGACCGGCTCCGGCCCTCTCGCCACCAGTTCAGCTCCGGGTAGAGCTCCGGGTGCTTCGTTTCATCGATGAAGTCCATCAGCTCTTGCTTGCGGCGCATGGCGACGCCCGAGAGGGTGTTGACGAAACTGTGCGTGTTCGAGGAGATGAAGTAGACCGGACGCGTGTTCAGCTCCCAGGCGCCGACCTTTTCCATGACCGGGTCCCACCAGGCGCGGGTGGAGCGACGGTATCCGAGGTAGGTACCGCCGAACATCTGCATGTCCATCCGCTTCCGGTCCTGCGCGAGCAGGCGGAAGTTCTGCCACATCTGGTCGCCCCAGACGTCCTTGAGGCGGTTCCAGTCCGCCTCGGAGATGAGCACCGCGTCACGCAGCCGCTTGTCCAGCTCCGGCGAGGGTGCCTGACCCTCTTCCAGCGACAGGAACTCCTGCTGGACGTCCTTTACGTCGCGCAGCAGGCGGCTCATCTTGTTCCATTCGATCTGGTAGGCGACCAGTGAGGGAATCAGGTCATCGAGGTCTGACGACGAGGCGATGAACGCGGCGAGGCGGTCGGAGCCGTTCCAGTACCAGCGGCGGCGACGTCCGGGCGAGGAGACCGGCTCCCAGCCGTGGATCTCGCTCAGGCCGGCGTTGACGAAGGAGGCGCGTGACTGGCCGAGCAGGATGTGATCCACATGCACGATGCAAGACGGCAACCGGTTCGCCGAGTAGAGGAACGCATTCATGTCCGGCTCGGGTTCCTCAGCGCCGGCATGGAGTGAGGAGCCGGAGGTAAGGTGCGCCGGCTCAAGCGAGCGCAGTGCGACCGCACCGCTGCTTTCCAGCAGCGTCATGTAGGTGCGCACATAGAGCTCGACCTCGCGACGCGCTTTTGGCGGGGTGTCGAGCTCGGCGAATGCGCGGCGGACTTCCTGCCGGACCTCGGTCGGGTTGCTGTCTACGGGCTCGTCGGACAACGGCTGCATCTACATCCTCCAGTGACGACGGTGTCGCGCGACCGGCGCGATGACGTTGGCTCAAGGATAGGAAGCAGGCGGCATCCGCGCCACCGGATCGATATCGCCAGGGCGCTGCCCTAGGTCGGGGAACCGGTGAATTCCATGAGTGAGGAGCATGGCTTGCCGGGTGCCCAGTGAATATCCGGGATCACCTCACGCCACCCACGCCGGAAGTAAAACCGTTTGGCCGGATGTTCTCCGTGAAAGGTGATGAGCATGCAGCGGCGATCGGCCACCGTCGCCATGATCTGGTCATGCAGGCGGGTGCCGATCCCCTGCCCCTGCACGTCAGGGTGGACGGCGATGTCCGCGAAGTACCAGGCGTCTGGCAGCCAGCCGGCCACCGGCGTCCCCTCGACTGCCCTCATGGCGGGCTCGAACCAGCTCGGGATGCCGGTCGCGTCGTAGCCGACGACGAACCCGGCGAGCCTCTGGCCGCTCCATGCCGCGACGCCCTGGAATCCGGTACATCGCGACATCTCGGGAAGCGATTCGTCGCGATACCGTGCCGTGTATTCGTTCGATTCGCCAAACGCCGCCTGGTGGAGCGAGGCAAAGTCGGCGGCAAGCGCTCGCATGCGGTCAGGGGCAAGCCGGCTGGTTTCGACCCTAGTCGTGGACACGACGTGTCACCTTGCAGCCCATAATGACGGCGGGTTCATCCTCACCTCCGGGGTAACGGAAATCAGGCAGCAGGTCTTCGAAGCCGAAGCGGCGGTAGAGGTCCTTCGCGCGGTCGGTGGGGCTGGCCGAGGTCGAGAGGAGCACGGTGCGGCCGGCGAGATCGGCAAGGAAGGCCTTGATGAGGGCGGTCCCGATACCCCTCCCCTGCACCGCCGGTTCGACGGCGACCTCGGCGAGCTCGAATGCGCCGTCCTGCCAGCTGTCAGCGCCCGCCTCGGTCATGGCCGGACGGATGGTGTCATGCCACCACTGGCCGGGACGGCTGTCGTAGCCGTAGATGAACCCGGCGGGGACGCCGTCGAAAGTGGCGACATAGAGGAGGAAACCCGGATACATCGCGTGCTTGGCGAAGGCGACGCTCAGGAAGCGGACCGCTTCATCGGTCGGGATGTCGTAGGCGTTGCGGTAGATGCGGCCGACCGCACCCGACACGTCACGGACGCGGAAGGGCTCGATTCGGTGGATCTCGATGTTCGTTCCGTTCATGGCTTCTTGGCCGCGTTCCATGTCGTTCCCCACGTGTCCAGGAGTCTTCCTTTTCAAACTTCTACCTTGAGGATCGTGCCGCTCTGGCCGTCCATCGGCAGTAGTGACAGGGTACCGCCATTGACGGTCGGGCCAGCCTCGCCGGTGAAGATATCGGTGGTCGTGCCTCCGACGCTATCCGGCAGGGTCAGGACCAGTTCCTCCGTGGGTCGTGATCCGGCGTTGACGACGACGAGTAGTGTCTCCTCCTCATGTTGCCGGAGGAATGCGAGCACGCTCACGTTGCCACTCTCCAGCAACGTGAACGAGCCGGTCCGCAGCGCCGGGTGGATCTCACGCGCCTGACCCCATTCGCGATAGATCGTGAGGACGCTGTCCGGGTCGTTCGCCTGCGCCTCGACGTTCAGTTCCTCCCAGCCTGGCTGCATTTCCGTGTAGGGCGTACCGGTGGTAAAGCCACCTCCGGGCTCGCCGGACCACTGCATCGGTGTCCGGAGATCTGGATCCGGCTTGTCGCCAGGCATCCCAATCTCTTCTCCGTAATAGATGAAAGGCGTCCCTGGGAACGTCAGCAGCATCATCGCGCCGACGCGTAGCTTCGCCGGATCCTCACCGACCTGCGTGGCGAACCGGCGCTGGTCGTGGTTCGTCAGCAACGTCCCCCAACGCTGGTCCGGGAGCGTCTCGTAGGTGCGCTCGAGCACCGGGCCGAGCGTCCGCACGCTCCCGAAGTTGCTGGCGTTGACCATCTGCTGGGCAAGGTCGAACTGGAAATACTGGTCCAGGGTATCCGGGTAATACGGTAGCAAGCCGTCGACGCCGGCGGGTAGCACCTCGCCGATCGTGTATGAATCCGGTTTCACGGATCGCACGAATGCGCCGAACTCCTCCAGCCATTGCATCGTCGAGGGCGTGCTCTCCTGGACACGCCCATCCTCGATCAGGTGCTTCACGGCGTCCATGCGGAATCCGTCGACGCCCATCTCGAGCAGCCAGTACTCCGCGATGCGCTCGATCTCGGCATTGACCTCCGGATTCTCGAGGTTCAGGTCCGGCATCGTGTCGACGAAGACGCCGTAGTAGTAGCCGTCGCCGCCTGGTACCTCGTGCCAGACGTCCTGACCCCACGGCCCGATGTAGCCGGGATCCTCGTCCTCGAAGATGTACCAGTCGCGGTACGGTGATTCGGGGTCGCTGATCGCGTCGAGGAACCACGGATGCTCGGATGACGTGTGATTGATCGGGAAATCGATGATCACCCGGATGCCGCGCGCGTGCGCCTCGTCCATGAATGCAAGGAAGTCGTCGTTCGTGCCGTAGTCCGGCTCGACGGTCTTGTAGTCGGTGACGTCGTAGCCGTGGTAGCTGGGTGATTCCATGATCGGCATCAGCCAGATGCAGTTCACGCCGAGGTCGTCACCCGCGCCCGGCACGCCGTCGTTGAGGTGATCCAGCCGGCTGATCAGCCCCTGGAAATCGCCGATGCCGTCGCCGTCCGAATCCATGTACGAGCGGACGAAGATCTCGTAGCACGCGGCGCCGCTCCACCACGGCTCGCTGCCGTCAGTGACT
>DATGPC010000123.1:0-10176 GCA_035305265.1 Thermomicrobiales bacterium
GTCAAGATGGCCAAGTTTCGGGGCACGGGGAAACCTGGGCATCTTGGAACGCTTGAACTGAACTGCAGGTTGGCTTTCGGGCTAGTCAGAATACCGACCACGGATACAGTCGACAGGCTGAATGGTGGTTCCACCTCACGGCCGCGATTCTTTCAGGCACGCGCCGAGCGACCACACCAAGCTGAGGGGGATTGTCTGTTTTTCGGGACTTGCCCGGGACGAGGCCTCTGAGCCTTCAGATGCAGGGAGACAGGTTCGGTTCTCAATCTGTCACGAGAAAAGCGGTGGCCAGTTATTTCCGGCCACCGCTTTTCGTCTTTACCAACCGCCTTGGGATATGTTGCCTAGCGCTCCAACACGACTGTTCCGACAAGATGGAGCTCGTCATCCTGGAGGATATCCGCCGCCTGCGCCAAATCATCTCGCTTCGTCTTCCCGGCCTGAGCCACCAGCACGAGCCCGTCCGAAATGGCCGCTGCGCTGATCGCATCGCTATGCGACAGCATGGCGGGCGCGTCGATCAGCACGACCTCGGCCTCCTTGCGCGCTGCGCGCACGAGCTCCGCGAATCGAGCGGAACCCAGAAGCTCTGACGGATTCTCGACGTTCCGGCCTGCCGGCAATACACCGAGGTTCTCGACGGCTGTCATGGAGGGCTGCACCGGCCCCGCACCCTCCTGAAGGTCGGACAGCCCACGTTCATTTGCGAGCTCGAACAGCTTGTGCTGCTGAGGATGGCGCAGGTCGGCGTCCACGATGAGTGTCCGGATGCCAGATTGCGCCATCAGCACACCCAGGTTCGCCGCCACGCGACTCGTCGGGGCTTCACCACGGGTACTTGTAAAGACGAGCACATTTCGGCCGCCACGAGCGATCTGGCTGGCCAGGTGTGCCCGAAGCATGCGGACACCCTCCGTTTCGGAGGAGTCTGGCGCGGTGATAGCTGCCAGGCCGCTGCCAGATCCTGCCGGCAGGGTTGCAAGCAGCCGTCCTCCGGTGATCTCTTCCACGTCATCGTCCTTGCGAAGACGAGTGTCCATCAGCTCGAGAACGACCACTGCTCCCAGCCCCACAAGGCCGCCCAGGAAAGCACCGAGCACGCCGATCAGCAACGGTCTCGGAGAGTCTGGCGTCTCGGCCACAACGGCCGCATCCGCGATCGCAACCGGAGTCGTAGACGTCACGAGCTGCTCGTTGATACGCCGAATGGTCGAGTCGAGGTCCGCGATCGTCTGGGCGACGCGCAGCCGCTCGCTTTCCAGTGAAGAGATCTCGGCCTGAAGTTCTGTATTCTCAGCGTTCTCGTCCGTGTCGATCTCCGCCAGGCGGGTGTCAATCTCCGCTTGCCGATCGTGGAGTTGATCGGACTGCGCCTGGAGCTCTTCGAGGCTCTGCTGGAGCTGTCCCACGGTAAGATCCGCGACCTGGCTCTCGAAGTTCCGCGCGGTCGCGTTTGCAATCTCAGCCGCGCGCTCCGGCGACTCGTCGGAGACGGTGATCTCGATGATCTGCGTGTTCATCACGACAGACGCTTCGATCTTGTCCGCCAATTCAGTACGGTCGTCGGCGAGCCCTAACTCGAGAATGACGCGATCGAGAACGGGCCCCGACTCAACCAGGCGTCGGTACGTCTCGGGGCGATTGACGTCTTCGACCAGCCCGGTGCTGGTCATCGGGGCAGTGACCAACAATGTTGTTGTTGCCGAATACGACGGCGTCTGCATGTTGGCAAGCCCGTATCCGGCGCCCGCGCCAATGACGACCAGGAGCACGATCGTCCACCCCCATCTCACGAGGGCGCGAATCACCTGTCTGAGATCAATTTCCACGGGAACTCCTCAGGATGCCAAGGTCTACAAGATGAGGGACAGGGCGTACGCACATCGAGCGCGCCAGCCGGATTATCGGGGCAATCCTACCACTCCGGCAGGCTCACGAGTTGCCATCCTGCCCCGCTCCCGCTTCGTCCACTGCGGTGATCTTTCCGGCCTCGATGTGAATGACCGGCAGACGATCGAGTGCCGGATGGTCGAGCGGAGCCTCTCCCGCCGACGTCACAAGGATTTGGCATTGTTCGGACGAGATAGCCTCCAGCAGCAGCCCACGATGCACGTCGTCGAGCTCTGACAGCACATCGTCGAGCAGGATGACCGGCCGCTCACCGGTCTGTTCCATGATGAGATCACCTTCCGAGAGTTTCAGGGCAATAACGCCCAAACGCTGCTGTCCGCGAGAGCCGTAGGCATCCATGGGACGGCCGTCAAGCGTCAGGAGGAAATCGTCCCGCTGGGGACCGGTCACCGTGGTGCCACGACGAAACTCCTCGCTTCGTGTTTCAGCGAGCTCGGTCAGGAAAACCTGCTGGATTCGTTGTTCGAGGGACAGGGGGTCTTCGATCTCGTCGTCTTCCCACGCGCGCAACGGCAACCGCGGGTGATACTCCAGCCCGATCTGGCGGTCGGAGATGAGGAACGCGGACCGGCGAGAGACCAGATCCGAAAGCCGGCGCAACGAGACGTATCGCGAGGCGACGATCTTCGCGCCTTCCGATACAAGCTCTTCATCCCAGAAGGACAGCTCCGTGACGGCGCCACGGGATTTGGGATCCACGCGGTCCCTCGAGAATCGTCGCAGAAGCCCATTGCGCTGGGTGAGCACCTTCCCGTACCGGGACAGTGCCCGCATGTAGGTACGGTCGATCTGGGAGATAAGGATGTCCATCTGGCGACGCCGTTCCGCCGGCGCGCCAGTGACCAATTGAACGTCCTCAGGAGAGAACAGCACCGCACGAAGTACGCCGACCATATCGTGCGCCCGCACGCCGCGGCCATCAACGCGAAATTTCTTGCGCGCAATGCGGCTAGTTCCGTCTGGCAGCTCCAGCGCGATCTCGAGCTGGCGGGTGCGCTCATGCGTCACGACGTCGGCGCTCAGGCGAGCGTACGGCGCAATGCCGTACTCTTCACCGCTGCCCCATCGCACAGTCTCACGCTCCGACGAGGTTCGAGGCGATCGGGTGGTGGCGAGCATGACGAGTGCCTCCAGCAGACTGGTTTTCCCGCTCGCGTTCCTTCCCACGATACGGAGTCCGGCTGGAGGCACTGACAATTGGAGATGGTGATAGCTTCGAAACTCGTCGAGCGTCAGGCTGGTTACGTGCATGTCGCGGAGTCGATGACCGGCCCTCCCGCTACCCGCCGATGACCATCGGCATGATCACGTGCGTGCAATTCTCGTTGCCGGACGCGCGAACGATCCCTGCCGCGTTCGGTCCATTAAGGCCGATCATCACCTGGCCGGTCCGGAGCACGGAAAGCACGTCGGTCAGGTAGTGGCTGTTGAAGGCTACCCGGATCTCGTTGCCCGTCACGCTGGCATCGACAAAGCTCTGGCTGTTTCCGCGATCGGCCGCGTTGGCGGAGACCTCGACGCTTCCCGGCGTCAGCTCGTCTTCCCCAGGCTGCACGGTCAGGAACACAACGTCATTGTTCTCACGCGCGAAGTAGCCGGCACGCCGCACGGCATTCAGCAGCGACTCTCGGCCGATATCGACGCGCGTGGCGAGGTCCTTGGGCACGATCTGGCGGACATCGGGGAACGTACCGTCGATCAGGCGAGAGACCCATTCGGTGTCTCCTACCCGCGCGAGCACCTGGCTCCGGTTCGGGGTCACGGCGAGCCGGATCTTCTCGTCGTAATCGCCGATGATCCGTGCCAGCTCACGGTATGCCTTCGCGGGAACGATCAGGTCCTGGCGCTCACCGACCGGCGTTTCGAGCTGCTGCTCGACCAGGGCCATCCGGAAACCGTCTGCGGACGCCAGCGTGACCGTATCTCCGTCGAAACGGGTCATGACACCGGCGAGGACCGGGCGACTCTCATCGGACGCGGCCGAGAATTCGACAAGAGAGATGGACTCGCGAAGCAGCTGGGCATCGATATCGACGTGGAAGCCGTCATCAGACACCGACGGGATCACCGGGAAGTCCTCGGCGTCGATCCCGTTGATGCTCGCCTTGTCTCGCCCGGACTGGACGGTGAGGGAGAGCCGGACATCGTCGGTCGTCAGCGACACCGATCCCGGAGGCAGCGTGTTGACGAACTCGCTCAGGAGCCGCGCGTCAATCGTTATTCGCCCCTCACTCTCGATATCGGCATCGATCCACGTCGTTACGCCGATCTCGAGGTTGGTCGCGGCGATACGCAACCGGCCGTTGTCGGTGGAAAGCAGGACGTTGCTCAACACGGGCAACGCGGTGCGCGTGGCAACCGCCCGGCTCACACGGCTCAAGGCGCGTTGCAGTTGTTCCTGAAGGCATGCAACCCTCACGGGTCCACCTCTCTTGCTCTAAAGGCGAATAAGAAAAACGGCGACGGGAAGTATAACAAAGCGCCTTTCGGCCCTTGTGCATCCACGCTGTCGTCCCGGCTGTGACGCCTGCGTGCGTCACGGTACTTCCGCCTTATTCTCGCATGATTCCAGGATTGATGACGGCGCACGGACACCCCTTGACACACTGGAACATCCGTTCTACAATGAGTTCAGAACAAACGTTCTAGACCGAGACCGCCATCACATGGAATGAGGATCACATCATGGCTAACTCAACGTTTGATCCCGGACAACACCTGACCAAGATCAAGGGGCAGGATTACCTCGAAGTCAAATGGCGCCTGGCGTGGCTGCGCTCCGAACATCCGGATGCGGTCCTGACCACCGAGCTGCACTCACACGAGAACGGCCGAGCGATCTTCAGCGCGCACGTCCAGGTACCGGATGGCGGCTCCGCCACCGGCTGGGGTAGCGAGACGGTCGACACGTTCGAGAATTACATTGAAAAGGCCGAGACAAAGGCGATCGGTCGCGCGCTTGCCGCGGTTGGATACGGCACGCAGTTCTGCGACGACTTCAACGATACGGGCGCCATCGCCGATGCTCCTGTCGCCTTCTCCCGCGCCAACGGGCAGCAGCAACAGTCTGACTCGCTCGCGACGAACGCGCAGAAGAGCATGATCCAGTACAAGGCGCGTCAGGCGCACCTGGAGCCGGAGAAGCTCGTTGAGTTCATCCAGGAAACGACCGGCAAGACGTTCAACGACCTGACGAAGCGCGAGGCGTCGAAGGTGATCGATGCCCTGAGTGACTACCAGGGTGCTCCACCGATGCGGCGGGCCTCCTGATCCGCCTCCGCGAAGGAGAACGACCGATGAAGCAATCCACACCCACTCCGTTCCGGCGCCTCGATGCCGACCAGTCACTCGCTCGCCTCGAAGAGCGGCTCAACGAAGGATATGAGCTGATCGAAAAGCGGCGAGAAGCTGGACTGGATGTGACGAAGCTTGAAGATTTCTGGATCGAGCTTCTCCACGAGTACGAAGACCGGTGCGACGAGCACCCACTCGCGGCATAGAGACAGGCCCAAGCAAGAAGAAGGCGGTGACCGGGTTTCTGGTCACCGCCTTCTTGCGTCTGTCGTGGTACTGGATTTGAGGACTATGCCTCGGTAATCGTGACCTTGTTCAGGGTCACCGGCTCCGTCGGCGACGAAACCTCACCACTGGCGCCACGGGCGACCGGCACGTTCGAGATCGCATCGACGACGTCCAGCCCCTTGGTCACCTTGCCGAAGATGGTGTAGTTCTTCGGTAGTCGGCCACGGAGATCCTCCAGCACGATGAAGAATTGGCTGCCGTTGGTGTTCGGCCCCGCGTTCGCCATCGCCAGGGTGCCCTTCTCGTAATCCTTGCGGACCGCCTCATCCTTGAAGCGATAGCCCGGGCCACCCGTGCCGGTGCCGGTCGGGTCGCCGCCCTGGATCACGAAGCCCTTCACGATCCGGTGGAACGGCGTGCCGTCGTAGAACCCTTCGCGCGCGAGGCTCACGAAGTTGTTGACCGTGATCGGCGCATCTTCGGGATAGAATTCAACCTCGATCGTGCCGTGGCTCGTGTCGAGCTCGCCCGTATACGTCGCGCCCTCGGTGAGCTGGTTGTCAAAGGGCTGTGACCACTGCTTAGCCATGAAGTGTCCTTTCGTGATCTCCGGCGCCCGAAGTCGAGGCCGGGATCAGTCTTCGTTCGTAGCGACGGCCGCGCCCGCCAGGCCCAATGCCTCTGCGTCGCCCGCCATCGCGTCAATGATAAAGGCTACATGCTCGTCGAAATCGACGCCGAGCTCATGCGCCCCCTCGGTCAGTTCCGCACGATTGACGCCTGCCGCGAACGCCTTGTCCTTGAGCTTCTTCTTGACGGACGAGACCTTCACATCCGCCACGGCTTTCGAGGGACGAACCAGGGCCACCGCAGCAACGAACCCGGTCAGCTCGTCGACCGCGTACAGCGTTCGGTCCAACAACGTCGTCCGCGGGAAGCGCTCGTCAAATCCGTGCGCCAGCAGCGCGTCGGCGACCCACTGTGGATACCCTTTATCGAGCAGGACCCTGGAGCCAACGATAGTGTGCTCTTCACGGGTGGGATGCTTCTCGTAGTCGAAATCGTGAAGGAGCCCGACGATGCCCCAGGCGTCTTCCGGCTCGCCGAACTTGCGCGCATACGCCCGCATCGCGCTTTCGACACCCAGGCAGTGCCGCCGAAGACTTTCGCTCTCGACCCACTCCGTCAGGAGCCGCCAGGCATCGTCCCGGGTCTTGCCGTTCAGGTCGGGATACTCGTTCGTCATCTCTACCTCACCTTCAACGTTGGGAACGTGCTCATTCGCTAGACGATCAGCATGGCGTCGCCAAAGGAGAAAAACCGGTATCCCTTGGCGATCGCCTCCTGGTACGCGGCGAGCACATTCTCACGGCCCGCCAACGCACTGATCATGAGCAACAAGGTCGACTTTGGCAAATGGAAATTGGTAAAGAGCACATCGACCATCGTCCATTTATAGCCCGGCGTGATATAGATACGGGTGAAGGCGTCGAACGGACCCGGCTGCCCGGCCTCAACCCGCTGCCCCAGCGATTCCAGCGTCCGCGCCGAGGTCGTGCCGACGGCAACCACCCGTCCACCACGCTCCTTCGTCTCGACGATCTTGTCCCACGTCTCCTGAGGTACCGAGCACCACTCACTATGGATTTCGTGGTCCTCGGCGTATTCCTCAGAAACCGGCCGGAACGTATCCAAACCGACGTGCAGTGTCACGTAGGCGCTGTCGATCCCCTGACCGGCCAATTCCGCCAGCATCTCGTTCGTAAAGTGAAGCCCCGCGGTGGGAGCAGCAGCCGACCCTTGCTGGTTGGCGTACACCGTCTGATACCGCTCGTCGTCATCCAGCTGGTGGGTGATGTACGGCGGCAGTGGAACGTGCCCATATCCTTCGAGGTGGCGGGAAAGCTCGTCGTCGATCTCGACGAGCACCTGGCCCTCCCCCAGTTTCTCCTTGAGTACGACATGCGCGTCGGGAGCGTCTGCACCCGGTTTCGCCGGGATAACGATGCGCTCGCCGACCTTGAGGCGCCTGACCGGTTTCGCGAGCGCGCGCCACAGGCCGTCGGACTCCGGGCGGAGGATCAGCACCTCGACACCTCCACCCGACTCACGGTGGCCGCGTAACCTGGCCGGGATAACCCGGCTGTCGTTCATCACCAGCAGGTCACCCGGCTGCAGCAGGGACGGGAGATCGCGAAACATCCGGTGGTCGACCGAGCCTGTATGTCGATCGAGGACCATCAACCGGCTCGCCGCCCGGTCTTCCAGGGGCTCCTGGGCGATTAACTCTTGCGGGAGCTCGTAGTCGAAGTCGTCGATTCGCAGCTTCTTGTCGATAGATTGTGTCACTCGGATTCCTGGAAGAATGTCTGTTGGCCGGCCCGCTCAGCGCTCGTGGCGGTGTATTCGAAACCAAGATGCTCGTACGCGCGCCGGGTCGCGATGCGCCCACGCGGGGTTCGCTGGAGGAAGCCTAACTGGATCAGGTACGGCTCGTACACGTCCATGATCGTATCGGTCTCCTCGCTGGTGGCTGCCGCGAGTGTGTCGATGCCCACCGGCCCGCCATCGAACTTCGAGATAACCGATTCGAGGATGCGCCGATCCGTGTCGTCGAGACCGAGTTCGTCGATCTCCAGCAGATCGAGCGCCTGCGAGGCGATCTCCTTCGTAACGACCCCATCGCCCATCACCTGGGCCACGTCACGCACGCGACGAAGCAACCGGTTGGCGATGCGCGGTGTACCACGCGCCCGTCCGGCCAACGCTTTTGCCCCCTCCGGTTCGAGGCGCAGGTTCAGGATCGAAGACGAGCGCTGGATGATCTCCTGCATCGCCTCGTCGTCATAGAAGTCGAGGCGCAGCACCGCACCGAACCGATCCCGCAACGGCCCCGTCAGCAAGGCGAGTCGCGTGGTGGCGCCGATGAGCGTGAACTTCGGCAGATTGATCCGCATCGTCCTTGCGGCCGGCCCCTTGCCGATCACGATGTCGACGGCAAAATCCTCCATCGCCGGGTACAGGACCTCTTCCACCACCCGATTCAGGCGATGGATCTCGTCGATGAAGAGAACGTCTCCTGGCTGGAGATTCGTCAGGATAGAAACGAGGTCGCCTTGGCGCTCGATCGCGGGACCGGACGTGACACGAAGGCTCACGCCCATCTCGCCAGCAATGATCGATGCGAGCGTCGTCTTGCCGAGTCCCGGCGGACCGTAGAGCAGCACATGGTCGAGGGACTCACCGCGTTCGAGAGCAGCGCGGATGAAGATGCGCAGGTTGTTCTTGACCCGCTCCTGGCCGATGTAATCGTCGAGGCTACGCGGGCGCAAGGAGCGCTCAGCGAGGATGTCGTCATCTTCACGCTGCCGGGGGGTCATCAACCGGCCGGCGTCAGGTGATTCATTCGAGATGGTAGATTGGCGCCCACTTGGGCGGCGTTCGTCACTCATACCCGCATTATACCCCGAATCAAGAACATTTGTTCGCTACGGACCCGCCACCGGCGTTATCGATTCCGGGGTGGCGACTGGCGAGGAACGATCCATCATCTCCAGCTCGAGCTGGGCCTGCTCCGCGAGGAACGATTCCGGATTGATCTCGATCGCCCGCGTGAAATGGTCGCGGGCTTCATCCCGTCGTGGTGGTTCCCAACCCATGTACAGCTTCGCGAGATAGTAGTGAGCCGGGAGGTTGTCCGGTTCTGCCTCGAGAACGAGCAGGAATTGCGCCTCGGCATCCGCGAGCAACCCATTCGTCTGGAGGGACCGCGCGAAATCGAGCCGGATGCCATGATCGTCGGGCTGGAGATCCAGCGCGCGTTCGTACTGCTCCGTTGCCTCGCTCATTCGACCCGTGTTGGAGAGCATATTCGCCAGGAGCACAATCTCGTCGACGTTATCCGGATCATTCGCGACGGCCGTTTGCTGTTCGGCGACGATGTCAGCGTTCGGGTCGACGATCACCTCATCGTCACCGTCGCCCCAGAGGCCGGAGAAATCGATCATGGACACGGCAACCGCGATCATGGAACAGACGACGAGCCCGGATATGATGATATAGGCCACTCGCATCTGGTTCCCGGATCTCCTGGACGGTCGTTTCGGGCCTCCTCCACGACCGGGCGTTGGCTGTCGCGGCTTTCCGGATCGGCTCGGGCGCTGCACCACTTTGTCCTCACGCATGGTTTTGAGTACACTAGCAACCGCGACACACGTCGCGCGTCCGTGATGAGGGTACACCACGAAAATGCAAGCCGGATGACACTTGGCGAGCATGCGAACCCTCTGGTATACTGACGCGGCTTCGGAGAATGATGCCGACCTAGCTCAGTTGGTAGAGCAGCTGTTTCGTAAACAGCAGGTCGCCGGTTCGAGTCCGGCGGTCGGCTCCATATCTCGGAAGCGAGCCATGCCGAAGTGGCGGAACCGGCAGACGCGCTACGTTCAGGGCGTAGTGAGGGCAACCTCGTGGGAGTTCAAATCTCCCCTTCGGCACCACGAAACGGCGGACTTTTCGTCCGCCGTTTTTCGTCCCCATCCGGGTGATGATGTCCCGGCGTGACATCGGGCGCGGATTGATGTATAAATAGCCGTGCTCCGGCACATATGCCACGGAGCCGGTACGTTGCGCGATGCGCAACCGCACCTTCAGAAGTGAATGTGACACGAAAGCAGAGAGCATGGTCGCTGACCCCTTTTCCGAGGGATCAGAGGAAAGTCCGAGCTGCACAGAGCAAGGGTG
>DATGPC010000124.1:0-5383 GCA_035305265.1 Thermomicrobiales bacterium
AGTCGCCCACAAGGGGCGACTGTACCGTTAAAGCTCGAAACCAACGGCCTTCAGGAACGCCTGCGCGATCACGGCATGGCCGGCGAGGTTCGGATGGATGCGGTCATCGGCCCAGTCCTTCGACCCGGAATGCTGCAGCGCGGCGTCGAATGCCTCCTGCGTCCGCACATTGATGGCCCCGAACTCGTCCGCGAGCTTCCGGGCAACCAGGCCGTACTCGCGCGTCTGGACGAGCTGCGGGTCCGCCTGGTCCTTCTCGATCACGTAGGGTTCGACCACGATCAGCTTGCAGCCGGTCTCCTCGACCGCGCGCTGCAGCAGCTCGCGCAGGTTCGCCTCGTATTCATCTTTCGGAACCGCCTCGTGCGCCTTTGCGCCGTACGCCCGCCAGACGTCATTGATGCCGATCTTGACCGAGAGCCAGTCGGGTCGGTGGGCGATAACGTCCTCGTCCCAGCGTGCCTTGAGGTGGCGGGTGGTGTCGCCTCCGATGCCGGTGTTGATGAACTCGAGGTCCAGCTCGGGGTAGCGGGCCGTGATGAATGCCTGGACCAGCGACATGTACCCCCGGCCGAACGGGGCGTACGCTTCTTGCCGGCGTCCGGCATCGGTGATGCTGTCTCCGGTCATGACGATGCGGTGTCCCTTCTCGAAGATCACTCCCCTGCTCCCCTTCTATGGAAAACATCGATCGATTTCTGGATTCGAAGTGTACCGCCTTGCGGGATGGTGCCAGAGGGGCGACCTGGCCAGTTCCCCCCCCTCTGGCATAAGCGGGTCCGTAGTATCCTTTGCCCAGTAACGCCCTGCGGAAGGCCGGATGGAGTTGATCGACGCACCCCTCAACGCATGGATAAAGACACGCGCGGTGGTTGTTGCCACCAGCGCTGATGTCGCTTGCCCGGAGAAGAACCATGCCGGGTAGGTTTGGCTCGTCCGAGTCTCGTTGGAGCAGCGAGCGCGAGCGTCAGGAGCGGGATCGCCAGCGCCAGGAGTCCGACGCAAAGCGCGGGACGCCTTCGCGCCGTTCTTCGTGGCGGGAAGGCGCGTCCGGAAGCACGCCGAAGCCGGAGAGCGACAGTCCGATCCGCGAGCGTCGCGCATCCGAGCCGCCACCATCGACCCCGGATGAGGAGATTCGCCCGGCAACCGTCGGGCGAAAGTGGCGCGACTCCGTCTCGTCTTCCCCTCCGGATGACGGCTCGTCCCTCCCTCCGCTGCCCGGTGACGATGGTGGCGGGAATGGTGATTCGAAGAGTGGCAAGGGCCTCCTCATCTTCGGCCTCGTGCTGTTCATCCTCATGGCCGTGCTGGCCTTCACGCCCATCGGACCGCTCGGCAGCGACAACGACGAGAACGGCGACCCGACAGAGGTCGCGGTCGTCCCGACGGCTCCGTCGCAGGACCCGCAGGCGCGGGGCGACCTGTCATCAACACCGGCCCCGCCCGACCTGGAGGACGCGGAGTTCATCGTCTGCATCGACCCCGGTCATGGTGGATGGGATCCCGGCTGGGAGCGACTAGACACGGAGGAATACGCGCCGCCCTACTTCATCGAGTCCGAGATCAACCTCGCGATGGGCCTGATGCTCCGGGACGAGCTGGAGTCCCGCGGGATCGGCGTGGTGATGACCCGCGAGACGGGCACCGCATCCAACGTCTTCAGCGAGGACGTGAACGGGGATGGCCGCACCATTCGCGATGGCGAGCAGCATGGTGACCGCGATGAGCTGCAGCGCCGGATCAATATCTGTAACGAGGCAGAGGCGGATATCCTCGTCTCGCTGCACCTCAATGGCCATCCGGACCAGGCGGCGAACGGCTACGAGGTGCTGTACACCAGCAGCCGCGAGTTCTCCGACCGCAACCTGGACCTTGCGACGTTCATCTACCGCGCGATTGGATCGTCCTACAATGATGTCGGTTTCGAGACCACCGCGCGTGGCTGGAAGGACGACCAGCTGGATCTCGATGCCGAGACCCACGAGTTCGGGTCGGAACAGCATCTGGTCCTGACCGGGCCGCGCGTGAGCAATCCGGACTACACGATCGAGCCGAGCCAGATGCCCGGGGTGTTCGTCGAGTCGGTGTTCATCAGCAATCAGAACGACGCGAATTTCATCGTAAACCCGGATAACCAGCGCCTGATCGCGGTTGCCGTTGCCGATGGCATCGAGCGCTACTTCGAGGACTATCCCGAGTGGCCCGTCGAGGAATGACGTTCCTCCGGACCATTCGGACCATGGAGCCCAGTTTCGTATGACCCAGCGCACTTCCATGCTCAATCGCCGTGACCTGATTGCCGGCTCCGCCGCCCTCGGGGCGAGCCTTGCCCTCCCGTCTGCATCCGGCGCGCAGGATTCGACGCCGGAGGCCCCCACTCCGTCGTCCGGTGGGCCGCGTTTGCCCGAGGGGTATGCGCTGGTGACGTCGATCCGCCTGCCGCTGGCGGGGATCGCCGGGTCGCAGGAAGCTCCGCTGATCCAGGGGGAGGTCGCGAACTGGCGGGACGTCGGCGCGCCTGTCAGCCGCCCGGTGACGCCGGTCGCGATCGACGGGCTGGAGCCATCCGGCATGACCCCGGCGCAGAAGGTGGCCGACTACGAAGAGCTGGTGAGCGTTCTCGACGCCGACACGGGTGCGATGGCGGTCGTGCCGGTCGAGCAGATCGATTTTCGCGTCAACACGCTGAAGATCGACGGCGTCGACCCCTTGCTCTCCTCCGGGACGGACAGCGCGCCTATCGCCCGTATCGGAGCAGCGGGTGACATCATCCCGGGGCGGAACGTCGCGAATTACATCCGCCGGTACGACGACTTCACCATGCCTCTGCAGCGGGTGAAGACCGTATTGGCCGATTTCGACATCACCTTCGCCAACTTCGAGTGCTTTATCTCCGAGACGTTGGAATCGCCAGAGCTGGTCGACCCCGGCGCACTGGATTTCCTGACGCGCCCCCAGTTCGTGCCGGCGCTCGTCGACGCGGGGATCGACGCCGTCTCGATGGCGAACAACCACGCTGTTTACAGCCATGCCGGGTGGGGGCTGCCGGCCTTCTATGACACGTATGAGTACCTGACCGGCGGAGGAGTCCCGGTGTTCGGCGCCGGGTACGATATCGACCAGGCCCGGCAGGAGTGGGTCGGCGAGGCGAATGGTCTCTCGGTGGCGTTGATCGGTATCGACGGCATTACCGGGAATCTCGACTATCCGGACTCGCCCGGCGTCGTCTTCAACGCCGGGTCCCAGGCGACGGCCGACCATGGCGGGACGAACCCGTTGCACATGGAGTCGATCACGGCGGATATCTCGCGTCTCGCCGGGGAGCACGACATCGTGATCCCGTTCTTCCACATGAGCGACCAGTACATCTGGACACCGGTGTCGTGGGCGATCGAGACGGCGCACAAGGCGATCGACGCCGGGGCATCCTGCGTAGTCTCCAGCCATCCGCACACCATCCAGGGGATGGAGATCTACAACGGGAAGCCGATCTTCCACGGCATCGGGAACTTCATCTACGACCAGATGTTCAGCGTGGATACGCGCCAGGGCTACGTGCTCGAGCTGACGTTCCGGGGCGGTGACGTCGTCGGCTTCCGGACGCACGGCGTCGAGATCGAGGCGTTCAGCCAGCCGCGGTTCATGTCTCCAGGCGAGCAGGCGGCGCTGATGGACCGGTTCTGGAACTCCACGGACGTTCGGATCCGGAACCAGGGCTAGGTTGCGCCTCCCTGGTAACGTCCTCCCTCCGGGCGCGAGCTGCAATATGCGCGCGCCTGGAGGGATTCCTGTTTCCGTCTGGATCCCAACGATCCCTCGATACGACGCCACGTGGATTGCTCGCAACGCGGCTCGGGATGATGACCTGGTTGCCGGCCACCCGAGACAACTGATCGGGGCGCGAGATTTCCCCGCGAGCCTGATATGATGCGAGGGAGCCGTGGGGATGACACCCATAACAAAAAACGGTCGGCTCACATCATCAGCGTCGAGACAACAGGGGAAGACACCCATCGCAAAAAACGTTCGCGTTGTCGATGACGCGGGAAACCCCTTGCAATCAACGTATCCCAAACGAGCCCTGGGTCTCGTGAAGAGCGGCAGGGCGCGCTTCATCGACGAACACACCATAGAGCTGACGCGTCCTCCGGCCCCCCAGGGTAAGGAGACGATCATGCAGACCCAGTCACAAGATCACAATGCCGCGGCAACCGTACCCTTCGGCGGGCGCAGCGAACCTCCAGGACCACAAGTGCCACCCTCGCGCGACCTGGCCGCGAACGACATCCTGAAGCGGATCGACCTGATAATCTCTGAAACCGCGTACCTGCGGGAAAGCCTGGACGCACTCCAGAAGATCGAGAGCGGCGGGCCCGGGGATGCCCATAGCCCGGGCGACATCGGGTCACAGGCCAAGGCGATGGCGATCGCCCAGGTGATCGAACAGCGGGAGCAGACGAACCGGGAGATGATCGCGCTGCTGAAGCGGATGTACGACGATATTTCGCCCGCGACCATCTCGAAGGAACGCTCGCGATCGGCCGACGAGTTGAAGCTGCTGGAGCGCTTGATCGAGGAGGCATCCGAGATGTCGGAGGACACCCTGCGGGTGTTCCTCGAAACGCTGGCGTAGCGTGTTCATGAAGGCGGAATGGCCAATTGGCCATCCCGCCTTTTTGTGTCCTCGCTTGACAGTTAAGCCGGCAGGGACTTTCATTACATGCACACGCTGACGACAGATCTGCACGGGACTCCGGCCCTTTGGGCGGGACCGTCACCGTCGACGGGAAAGGTGCATGGCCGAACCACAGCCCAACCCGCCAGGACCACGACACGGCGCACCCGCCGGCACGGCGGCGACGCCCCTGCTCTCGTTGCGCGGGATCTCGAAGTCGTTCCCGGGTGTGCGGGCGCTGCACGACGTCGACCTCGACGTCTTTCCGGGCGAGGTCCATGCCGTCATGGGCGAGAACGGTGCCGGCAAGTCGACCCTGATGAAGATCATCGCCGGGGTCTACCAGCCGGATGCCGGGCAGATCATGCTCGATGGCCAACCGGTGCAGTTCCACCATCCCCGTGAGGCGCAGGAGCGTGGCATCAGCATCATCCACCAGGAGTTCAACCTCCTGCCGGATCGCACCGTCGCCCAGAACATCTTCCTCGGACGGGAACCGAAGAAAGGCTGGCTCGTCGACGGTCGCAAGATGGACGCGGACACCCGCGAGCTCCTCGCCTACCTCGGCGTCGAGCGGTCGATCACGCCGGGATCGATGGTCGGGCGGTTGTCGGTCGCCCAGCAGCAGACGGTCGAGATCGCGAAAGCGCTCTCGTTCGATGCCCGTGTCGTGGTGATGGACGAACCGACCGCCTCCCTCGCGTC
>DATGPC010000125.1:0-12804 GCA_035305265.1 Thermomicrobiales bacterium
GGGTGGAGCAGTGGCAGCTCGTTGGGCTCATAACCCAAAGGTCGGAGGTTCGAATCCTCCCCCCGCTACCAGTACCCCCGTCCCCAGGATTGTTCGTCCCGTGCCCCCAAGGCATGGGGCGTTTGTCGTTAACCCCCCCCCTCATGAAACTGCGCAACCACGCCCCGCCTTTCGGCGGGGCGTCCGTCGTTAAGGGGTACGGTCAGAGAACCAGTCTAGAACAACGTCATTTGCTCGGCGGCCTGCTGCTGCCGTGCGGCGGAGAGGTCGGTCGTGGTCTTGATCAGCGGGAAGGTGGCGTCGAACTGGGCCCGTGAACTGAACAGGGGTTCGAACCGTTCCGCGACGTCTCGCAGGCGTTTGAGCAGGACGCTTACGTTCTCGTCCTCCGCGTAGTCCTCCGCGAGGCCGAGCGTGCCGCCTTCCTTTTCGTAGACCTCGACACGGTCTCCCCATCTCCAGCGGCCAGGGTTTGCGTCCAGCAAGGCTTTCAGGCGGGTACGAGACCCAATCCGTTCCTGGTTCAACATCGTCCATTGGCTGATGTCGTGAACCGAGAGCTTGCGATTCCGGATGTTCTCAGCCATCTCGAAGTACAGATCCCTCACGGCGTCTTTATCGGCTTCCATGAAACCACGCGCGGCGTCGTTGAGGAATCGGCGGAAGCATGGCTCCAGCGCCCGGCTGCGCAGGGCGCTCCCGGTCAGGGTGAGCCGATCGTCGAAGTCGATGAGGGCATACGTCTTCTGCTTGAGCGCCAGCATGTATTTGAATCGGCCGTCATGTGCGAGCCGGATGCCCTCGGGTAGCTCGGCTGAGAGCTCCTCAATGAACGCTTCTTCCTGATCCTCTGACGTGATGCCGGCAGGAGGGGCGAAGTAGACACCGTCCGTATCCACTTCGATTGGCTCGGCGCCTCGTTTTCGGAGGAGCTCGACGGCGTGCTGGATGATGCGCTGGCCTTCCAGTGTGACGCGCTCCGCGGCGTCATAGTCGTTGAACGCTCCCCGACCGAACCCCAAATATCCATAGAACGAGTTGATCAGGATCTTGAAGCCTCCCTGGAGGCCCTGCCACGTGGCGCGATCCTCTCCCTGCGTCTCCCTCGCGCGCTGTTTCGCGTGCAAGCGCCGGCGCGTGAGGTCGGTCAGGAGAAGCGGAAAGGCATTCAGGACGTCGCGATCCGAGGCGATCGACTCCCGGATCATGATCGATGGGTACAGGCTCTCTACGTCGCATTTCACCACTGGACCGAACACGCCGGCCTGGATGAGCTCCACGTATCCGCCCGGGTAGGGTCGAGCTGGCTCGGCATGCGGGACGCTGTGGCCCGCCGCGAGGTAGCAGCGAAGCATCAGCTCATCGATCTTCCTTCCTGTGCCAGTGAGGGCGGAGCGTTGGAAGGACAGCGGGAGCATCTGGGTTTGATAGAACTCGTTCGGCATGATCACGCGGGACAGGACATCGACATCACGGACGTCGTCCAATGCATAGTTGGCAAGCTGTTCGCGGTCATAGTCGCCTGCTTCGAACATCTCTGTGATCTGGGTGCGGTCGACGAAGACGCGGTCTTCGCGCTCCAGACCCATTTGGTTGATGACATCCTTGAGGCCATACCGGGTCAGGTTGCCCTGGACGTCGAAGCGCTGGATCTGGGTATATGTGTCCAGCAAATGCCGCCCATGGATATAGGCCACGGTCTGCCGGCGGTTGTCATCAACAATACGTGGCGCTGAACCGTCACGCCCGAGGCGGAGCGGTACACCGGCAACCCGGGCCCGGTGGACCAGGTAGGGCAGGTCGAACCCGAAGACGTTGTGGCCCTCGATGACGTCCGGATCGAACTTCTTGATGACCCGGATCAGTCGCTCGAAGAGCTCCGCTTCCGTCGATTCAAGGATCAATACGTCCTCGTAATTGTTGCTCGCCTGCTTCAACGAGATCATCAGGACGCCGGCGTCGGGATCCGCGGGATCCAGCGTGCGCGTTTCGATGTCGAGCTGCATGCGCCGGAGATGCCGGTACTCCATGTCCTTGAACAGGGTCGTGCCGGCCCGCATCTGGTATTGACCGACCTGGCTCGGAGGACCGATGATGATCCCGTTCCGACGCATGTCCGAGGTGACAGCAAACCGGTAGGCGTCCCACGACGCAAAGGTGACGAGATAGCGATATGGGTGGGGACCACGCAACTCGCGAATCTCCGCATCGTTGCGATTCGAGAAGGGGCGGGGATCCGATGCGATGGCCCACGGCTGGGAGACACGACGCTCGGTTTCGGTGCGTCCGCCCCGGCCGAGCTTGTAGAGGATGACTTCGTTCTGGCCGCCAGGCTCGATGGCAATCACGCGCGGCGTGTCATCCGCACCGTAGAGCAGGGTCGGCGCGTCTTCCGGCTGGAAGGCATCGCGCCCCGAAAGGACCGGATGGAACTGGTTGGCAAGTGGGTCGTACATGGTCTTTCCCGGAGCTGATCGCGATGACTTTGGTACAAGCAAGCATACGACGTGCCGTCATGTCGATGGGACGGTTCGTGGTCGAGACCGTGTATCCCAAGACCTGCGCAGGATGTGGAATGCGCGGTTGCTGGCTGTGCGAGGTGTGTGACGAGGACACGTTACCGCTCGATGTGCCCGGGATGTGTGGACGATGCGGTGTGTCGCCGATCACCGGGCGATGTTCCTGTGGGGATCTCCCGTCAACGATCTCCATCGCGCGGTCTGTAGCCGTGTATGACGGATGGGTGGCCCAGGCGGTCCACCGGGTGAAATATGAGAATGAACCTGACCGCGCACGACACCTCGCGGAACGGATGGCGCCGGTGCTGGGGACGTTGGGATCCGTAGACATGCTCGTGCCCGTGCCGCTTCACCCAAGGAAGCAACGGGAACGTGGATTCAACCAGTCGGCATTGATCGCAGCACATCTCTCCCGGCTGACCGGCGTGCCGACGCTGGACATCATGCGGAGGACCGTCGATACGGTTTCTCAGACAACCCTGGGAGGCAGGCAACGACGCGAAAATGTCAGGGATGCGTTCACGCTGGACCCGACGTGGGCGCCCGCCGCTGGACGTCGCTATGTGATCATCGATGATGTGCGCACGACGGGGGCAACTCTTGGTGCGTGTGCCGACGTACTGGCGACCACGTTACCGGCGAGTATCGCCGTGCTGACGTTCGCCAAGGATCTCCAGCGAGAGGATCTCCAGGCGTATCGAGCGCATGTCAGGAGCGGCGTGCTTCCCACTCCGTGAGAACTCGCTGCGCCTCGTCCCGTGCCCACGCATCGGCGTCAAGCACGACGTCGAGCGCAGACACGCCTGCCGGCTCGTGGCGCTGCATGACCTCATCGATGAGGGTCGGGATATCCGTGAACCCGATCCTCTCTTGCCGAAATGCTTCCACCGCGACCTCGTCAACGGCGCTGAGGACGGTCGGGTAGGTCTGCCCGGCCTCGCCAGCCTCGCGCGCGAGCCTGAGCGCCGGAAAGCGATCGGTATCAGGCGGCTCGAAGGACATGGTGAACGGGCGCGAGACGTCCAGAGGGCTGAACCCGGACGGCGCGTGCTCGGGCCAGGTGAGGGCGTACTGGATCGGGAGCTTCATGTCGGGTGGGCTCAATTGGGCGATCGTGCTGCGATCGTTGAACTCCACCATGGAATGAATGAATTGCTCCGGGTGAACGACGATCTCGATGCGGTCGTAGGGAACATTGAAGAGCCAGCGAGCCTCTATCAGCTCGAGTCCCTTGTTCATGAGGGAGGCGGAATCGATGGTGATCTTGCCACCCATGTCCCAGTTGGGGTGCTTGAGCGCCTGCTCGACTGTGACGCCGGCGAGCTGATCGGCGCTCCAGGAGCGGAACGGGCCGCCGGACGCCGTGAGGATGATCCGGCGGAGATCCGTTTCACGCCCGGACTGGAGTGACTGCCAGATCGCGCTGTGCTCGCTGTCGACCGGCCGAAGTGTCTCCCCGAGGGTCGCCCGTGGCATGATGAGCTCGCCGGCGCAGACGATGGCCTCCTTGTTGGCGAGGGCGACGACCTTGCCTGCTTCGAGTGCCGCGATTGTCGCGGGGATCGCATCGTGCCCGGAGGTCGCCACGACAACGATATCGACGTCCGGATGCGTTGCGAGGTCCACGAGGCCTTCGGGAGAGGGCAAAGCTTTCTTTCCGGCAATCTCGGGCTTCCCACCCGACACGATGGTCGATGGGTCGAACTCCCGGACCTGCTCTTCCAGCACCTCTGACCGGCGTCCGGCAGCGAGGCCCACGACGGTGAATCGTTCGCGGTTCTGCCGAACCACGTCCAGCGTTTGCGTTCCAATCGAACCGGTCGAGCCGAGGACGGCGATCCGAGTCATGCGATCCAGCTCCGTTGTTACGAGATGAAGAAGGGGACGAACATCCAGGTGGCGACGACGACAAAGATGAATGCGTCGATGCGATCCAGCATGCCGCCATGGCCGGGGATGAGGTTACTGCTGTCCTTGACGCCCGCCCGGCGCTTGATCATCGACTCGCTGAGGTCACCGAGCATGCCGATGGCCCCGAGGAAGATGCCAAGGATGGTGGCAGTGAGCAGGTGGATGTCGAGGCCGAAGAGGACCGCGCAGAGAACCGAGGTGATGCCGGCGGCGACCAGCCCACCGATCGCACCCTCGACCGTCTTGTTCGGGCTGACGTCGGGGATGAGCTTCGTGCGGCCGACCGATCGTCCTACGAGGTAGGCCGCTGTGTCGGAGAGCCAGGTCACGAGAAGCGCCAGCAGGAACCAACCCAGGCCAGCCGAGGTGTTGTCGGTCCCTGGCATCGCGTCGGCGAGATCCCGGAACCATCCGCTCCTGGAATGGCCTTCGGTGCTTCGGACCGCAACGGCAGCGAAGGCGGGCAGGAGGAGATAGAGGGTACTGCCGATGGCCGATGACCAATCCCGGCGATCAACCGTGCCGCCTCGTCGGAAGACGATCGAGACCAGCGGGCCGAGGACCGCGAAGCCGAGAGCTGCCGGGAGCAGGCGGCCGTCCGGCCACAGCAAGGCCGCGATCGTGGCGAGAGCGATGCCTGCGTACCCCCAGGCTTTCAGGAATTGGTCGTGCAGGTTCACCATCGGTGCGAGCTCGCGGAACGCGAGCAGCATGATCGCGGCGATGACGACCATGAAGAATGGCCCGCCGATAAAGGCGGGCACAATGCTGACGAGAACAATCCCGATGGCGGAGATCGAGCGCTGTCTCATCGATCAGCCACTCAGGGACGGCGTGACGCCCCCGAATCGCCGCTCGCGGCGGCTAAAGTCGAGAACGGCTTCGTCCAGATCCTGCGGTCCGTAGTCGGGCCACAGGGTCGGGGTGAAGTAGAGCTCCGAGAAGGCGCCCTGCCAGAGCAGGAAATTGCTCAATCGCCATTCTCCGGATGTGCGGATGATGAGATCCGCGTCCGGGAGATCCGGCATATACAAGTAGCGCTCGACCATCTCCTCGTCGATGTCGTCCGGGTCGACTCCGTCCCGGATCATGTTCGCGATGGCGTGCTGGAGCTCCTGCCGGCCGCCGTAATTGAACGCGAGGGTGAGGACGATGCGCTGGTTGTCCTTGGTGAGGTCGATCGCATCAAGCACCGCTTGCCGGAGGTCCGGCTCCAGCGCGTTGAGATCGCCGATATGGCGCAGTTGCGCGCCCTGCCGGTGCAGTTCCTCGGTCTCCGACTCGATCGCCGAGCCGAGAATACGCATCAGGCCGGCGACTTCCTCCTGGGGACGTCGCCAGTTCTCGGTCGAGAACGCCCAAAGGGTGAGGTAGCGGATGCCGAGCTCCGCCGCGCGCGACAACACGCGGCGGATGTTCTCGGTCCCGGCCTCATGGCCTTCGAGACGGGTGAGACCACGCTGCCTGGCCCATCGCCCATTGCCATCCATGATGATGGCGACGTGAGTCGGAATGCGATCTTTCGGGATATCGGGCGTGGGAACGTCCGGATGGTGTTGGGCCTGCGCGTGATCGTCCATCCTAGACCTCGAGCACCTCGTGCTCCTTTGCCTTGCCAATGGTGTCCGTCTCGTCGATGAACTTCTTGGTAATGGCCTCGAGCTGTTCCTGGGCGCGGCGCTCGTCGTCCTCCGATATCTCCTTCTTGTTCGTCAACGACTTCAGTGCCGCCATTGCGTCGCGTCGGATGTTGCGAATGGAGACCTTGGCGTCTTCGACGTGTCCGTGGACGATCTTGACCATCTGCTTGCGCCGCTCCTCGGTGAGGGGCGGAATGTTCAGGCGGATGACCTGACCGTCGTTGTTCGGCGTCAGTCCAACGTCGGAGTTGATGATCGCGCGCTCGATCGGACCCATGGAGCCCTTGTCCCAAGGCTGGATGACGATGAGCCGGCTCTCCGGGACGGAGATGCTCGCGAGCTGGTTGAGCGGCATGGTGGTGCCGTAGTAGTCGACCTTGACGTCCTCGACGAGGGCGGGTGTTGCGCGCCCCGTCCGAACCGTGTTGAGGTGGTGGTGGAGGGCGTCGATGGTCTTGCCCATCCGGACCTCGGTGTCCTTCGTCACTTCTGCAACGGTCATTTTGGTTCCTTTCCGTGCTGCCACCTTACCCCGTTACGTGGCATCCGAACAGTCCCGGCTGGTCATGGACCGGCCGCGTGTCTCCGTCATTATGCACCCGGTGTAGCGGAAACGAGGGTACCGATCTGCTCGCCGGTAATGGCGCGCGTGATCGCGTCCGGCGACGTGATGTCAAACACGAGGATCGGGAGGTTGTTGTCGCGGCAAAGCGCCATCGCCGATGCATCCATGACCTTCAGGTTGCGCTCCAGCGCTTCCTGATGGCTCAGGACGTCGAACTTCGTGGCCTCGGGATCCGTCCTCGGATCCGCCGAGTAGACGCCATCGACCTTGTTCTTCGCCATGAGGAGGATATCGACATCCAGCTCGAGCGCGCGCAACGCGGCAGCGGTGTCGGTGGTGAAGTAGGGGTTGCCGGTGCCCGCGACGAGGATAACCACGCGGCCCTTTTCCATATGGCGGATCGCACGGCGCCGGATGTAGGGCTCGGCGACCTCGTGCATGGCGATGGCGGTCATGACGCGTGACTGCACGCCCTCGTTCTCGAGCGCATCCTGCAACGTGAGTCCGTTGAGGACGGTCGCGACCATGCCCATGTAGTCCGCGGTCGCGCGGTCCATTCCGGAGGCGCTGGCGGAGAGGCCCCGCCAAATGTTCCCGCCGCCGACCACGACGCCGACCTGTGCGCCCTGCTCGTGGGCTGTCTTGATTTGCCGCGCCATCCGGACCGCCACAGAGGGCTCTATACCGAAGTGCGCATCGCCCATCAATGCCTCGCCACTGATCTTGAGGAGTACGCGTCGGGAAGGTGCCGGGTCAGTCATGGCAGGCGTCCTTTCGGGGTGGAAGCAGGCGATCGGGCGTTGAGCAAACGCCGCCCCCGGAAAGACCAGGAAGCGGCGTTGCACATGGATTCAGGGTTTAGGCCTCGGCGGTGTCGGTGTCCGACGCGGTCTCGCCCAGCTCGAAGCGGACGAACCGGCGGATGACGATGTTCTCGCCGAGCTTGGAGATGGCTTCCTTGACGAGGTCGCCAATGGTGCTCTTGGGGTCCTTGATGAAGGCCTGCTCGCTGAGGACGACGGCCTTGATGGCCGACTCGCGATCACCGTATTCGCGCTCGAGCTCGGCGTAGTCTTCCTCGGCGATCTCGTCGGTGTTGACGTAGCGCGGGGACATGGCCGCGACCTGCATCGCGATGTCGTAGGCGACCTTCTTGAAGTCCTCGGTGCGGGCGACGAAGTCGGTCTCGCAGTTGATCTCGACCATGGCGCCGATGCGGCCCTGGCCGTGGATGTAGGTGGTGATGGCGCCTTCGTTCGCGGTGCGCGACGCCTTCTTGCCGGCCTTGGCGAGGCCCTGCTGCCGCAGGTGGTCAATCGCCTTGTTGATGTCGCCGCCGTGCTCCTCGAGGGCGCGCTTGGCATCCATGATGCCGGCGCCGGTCTTCTCGCGGAGGCTCTTGATCATATCAGTGGTGATGGCCATGGGTGCTCCTTCACAACGTTGTGCTGGTCATGCACGTGCGCATGAGATGCCCGCTTCCGTGCCATACACGGAAGCGGGACCAAAAACAGGTTAGTTGCTCTCGTCCTCGGACGCGTCGGCTTCCTTCTCGGCGGCGCCGGCGAGGGCGTCATCGGCGGAAACCGCGTCGGCGAAGCCTTCCTCCTCGGCATGGGCGCTCTCGCGCTCAGTGCGGCCGGCGATGGCGGCGTCCGCGATGCCGGCGGTGATGATGCGCAGCGAGCGAATGGCGTCGTCGTTGGCCGGGAGCGGGTAGGTGATCGGGGACGGGTCGCTGTTGGAGTCGACCATGGCGATCGTCGGGATGCCCAGGCGAACGGCCTCGGCAACGGCGAGGTGCTCACGGCGAGGATCGATGATGAACAGGGCGCCCGGGAGCTGGTTCATGTCCCGCATGCCGCCGAGCGTGCGCTCGAGCTTCTCGAGCTGCAACTCCTTGGCCGCGGCCTCCTGCTTCGGCAGGTAGTTCCAGTCACCGCGCTCCTTCTCGGCCTGAAGGTTCTTCATCAGGCGCAGGCGGTTCTTGATGGTGACGAAGTTGGTGAGCGTGCCGCCCAGCCAGCGCCGGTTCACGTAGAACTGACCGCTGCGCTCGGCCTCGCGCTTCACGATCTCCGCCGCCTGCTTCTTGGTGCCGACGAAGAGGATGTGCTTGCCCTGCGAGGTGAGCTCGCTGATGAACTCGTGCGCCGCGTTGAGCATCGGCACGGTCTGCTGCAGGTCGAGGATGTGGATACCGTTGCGCTCGGTGAAGATGTACGGCTTCATCTTCGGGTTCCAGCGGTTCTTCTGGTGACCGAAGTGGACGCCGGCCTCGAGCAGCGCCTTCAGGCTCACGGGCTTGTTGCGCCGTGTGGTGGGGGTGGATGCCATGTGGCTCCCTTTCTGTGTGTTATGCCTCCGCGCCGGTCATCCCGCGAGCGAACCTGGCGGACCATTCCACCAGGCACACCGCCCACAGTCGCGACGCGTGTGTCATTGAACAGCCCGGAGCATTCCGGGCCACCGGAAAGTATACCACCCTTGCACGCGCGATTCGGGGTCCAGGTACATAAAAAGGGACGTGCAAGAGCACGTCCCTTTTTACTTCATCATGTGAGCGCGGAATGCTACTCGGCCGGCGCGATGTAGTCCTCGACGATCCAGCCGGAGCTCGATGCATCAGGCAGGATCACCTCCCACCAGACGTAGCCTTCCGCCTCGATCGGGCCGCTGGCGATGGTGAGCTCGTCACCGGCGTTCACGACGGAGATCGGATCGCCCGCCGTGCTCGCGTCCGGCCGGACGTTTACGCCGTCTTCCGTCACGATGACCGGGTCACCACCGGCAAACGGAGCGCCGGTTTCCTCGTCGGCCGGTTCCTCCGGCTCGGTTTCTTCATCGGCTGGCTCGTCGGCCACGTTGTCGGATCCTCCAGGATCGGCAGGCGGCTGGGTGGTCACGCCCGAGGACTGCTCCGGCGTCGAGGCAGGATCGCCGATGCCGATGGTGTTGCCCTGGGTGCCGTTCTCTTCCCCGACCTGGGCCGGCTCGTCCGTCGGGGTCGGGGTGCCCTCACTGACGAGGCCAACACGATCATCTTCCGGGTCGGTCGGCTCGGGCGAGTCCCCGATCAGCATCGTGGCCCAGTACCACAGGAGACCGAGCAGGAGGAGGATACCGACGACGGGAAGCGCGATGCGAAGGTAATCGGTCCAGTACCGCTCTTCCGGCTGGTGCTGGGCGACACGGGACTGCCCGCCAGTCTCGCCGCCGCCGGCCGCGCGAACCGTGCGGGTGGAGCGGGGACGACGGCGTGGTTCCTCTTCCGGATCCTGGTCGTCCATGGGGGGGGCATCGGCGAAATCCTCGTAGTCGAGATCGTCATCGTCGTAACCGCCCCGGCCGCCGTTCCCGGAGCTGGCGAACATCATGTGCCCGCCGCTGGCGCCTGCCATCCCGAGAGCCGGGCCGGCCGGCGCCGGCTCGAAGAGTTTCAATGGTGATGAAAGTGTCGGAAGTTTCACGTTCTTCTGACCTGCATTCCCTTTAGGCTCGGGTGGAAGGTCCCTCACGGGCTCCCAGAAATCGATCGAGCCGCGGCGGCAATTGAGTTCGTCGCTCTGGACGATGTGGCTTTGGCCAGGCGAGAACAGGAGCGTGCTCCTGCACCAGCCACGTTTCCATGTGCCGGACTGCTCGAAATGCCGGCACGTGCCACATCGACGCCCTGGATCATGATCCATCCGGATGGCCAACTCCCCGGGCGCGCAGGAAGACCGCGCGCATGTCTCGCTCATCCAGTGTACATGTCGGCAGCATGCCACGCATTTGCGGCACACATCCTTGTGGTTCCGCCTCTGGCGGCGTCATCCCTGTTAGCGGGACGGCACAATGATAATCCATCAATCCGGGGCCGGGACGCCCAACTACTGCTTAAACGCGAAGACGCTGGCATTGGTGTCGGTGCCAGCGTCTTCATCCAGAGAATCGCTATTCGTCGGACTGCTCGGCACCCGCTGATTCGTTCGGCCGGTTGGCGTCAAACTGCTGTTCCTGGCCGCCGAATCGGCGGATGAATGTATTCGGTGGCGTGCTCGGCGCGTCGTTGTTCTCGTTCGACGTTTCCTCGCGCTGCGCGCCGGGGAGGGCGGCTCCGCGCTCGCCGATGGCCGTGCGGCGCGCCCGGCTGCTGAATCCGCGATCCTGGCTGCCCATCTGGAGGTCGCCTTCGTAGAACGCGCCCTCGTGGATGACCAGCGTCACCGTATTGATCTTGCCGGTGACGCGGCCGCTCGGCAGCAGCTGGAGCTTGCCGCGGCAGGTGATCTCGCCTTCAAGCTCGCCGGCGACGGAGATGTTCTCCGCCTCGACGCGGGCATTCACGTTGGCGCCCTGGGCGATGTGGAGCGTGCCCTGGCACTCGATCGTGCCCTTGACCTGCCCCTCGATCCGCAGGTCGCGGGTGGAGTGGTAGGTTCCGTCAAAGTTCGAGTACTGGTCGATGACGCTCATGGAATCCGGAGCGTCGGTGGGCGCCTGCGTGGGGAAACCCCGGTACGCGCCCTGTTCCATCGGTCTGCTGGCCATCAGTCACCTTTCTGAAACCCGGTGTCTGTCCCGGGCACTGACGTTGGATCAGGCTCCCGGGCGGGGGCGGCGAGGCGGAATGGCGGTTGAGCCGGCGCGCTCGGCGCGGCCGGATGTCACCACCGAATCGCTCGAGGACATGGAAAGCTTGCCGTTGATGGCGGCACCTTCGTGCACCACGAAGCTCGGCGCCTGGACGTCGGCCTCGATCACGCCCTGGGGCAGGGCCTCGAAACGGCTATGGGCGTTGACGGTACCGCTGACGCGGCCGGCGACAATGACGCGGCGGGCCGTGATGGTAGCTTCGACGTCGGAGCCTTCGGCGAGCCAGACATCTTCCTTTGCGGTGAGCGTACCCTCGGCGCGGCCGTAGACCTGGATGCTGCCATCCGACTCGATGTCACCCTTGTAGACCGTGCCTTGCGCGATCACGCTGATCTGCGCATCCACGCCGGGCATGCTGGGAACGGACAGATCCTGCTCCTCCTCTTCGAAGTCCGGAGCGGCAGTCCCGGCCGGGTAGGATCCAAATGAATATCCGCCGGCGTCGGGCCGGTCAAAGTCCTGTTGCGCCAACGGGTCCTCCTGATAGCGCTCATCGGCAATATCGGGCACATCCTGGCCCATGTCGTCGCGTTCATCGCCAGCCTCGCCGCCGATTTGATGGCGGAGGGCGCTCATCTGGCGTTGGAACGCGTCTACCTTGTTGTCACGGCGGAAGACCACGTCTCCTCCTCCTTGACTCCTGGGACTGCGACGTGGCCGCATGGCAGGAGCATCGATAGCGGGCACCCGACGCTGACGCGATGTTGGGTGCGGATGGGATGCACGCGTGAACGGTGGCGCGATGCGACCGTGCCGGTCCGCGTTGCTGCGGGAACCGACGCTACAACGTGTTGCACACGACGATTCCTGTCTGCAACAAGTGTATGTACACTCCCGTCATTTGTCTAGCGTTCATGCAGGATCCCGGATGTGGGCGCCTTTGCGTTCGTGTTGTTGACAACAACGTTGTCGCAGATGGCGAGTCCGGCCCAAGAATGGACCCTCGTTCCTGCATCGTATGGAGCTGCGCGCGTGGACGTGGTTTCGAGATTGCATATTTACTGGAGAAGACGCACGAGGGACGGTGTGAGTCGGGAGGTGGGCAGGGTTCCATGGCGGGCTCCCTTCAGGTCCCCTGGAGTGACTGACGCGTTACTGAAAGGGGACCGTCGACATTATACTCCGTTCGCCGCTTCAACGTTGCGTGCAAGTGAAGGGTGTCGTCGCGTGACACCACGCCAGGTTTCCGTTCCCCAGGAACGATTTATGTTGTTGTCAACAACGCGGGCTCCACGTCGGCGAGGGCGAATGTGGAGGGAACGATTGCGAGGGGCCCTTGATTCGAGGCGACATCCTGACAGCGTCAGCCGTTCAGGCGGCCTTGGGGAGTTGTTCCAATCATTCTCAGACGTCGCCTGTCGACAGGACGCGACGGCAGGATTCTTTCCCACCTTTCCGCCTTTCTCCGTTATACAGCCCTGTGTACGGACGGTTGTGGCATGGCTCCTGCGTCCTGGGTTTGTGACGCGCCGGGAGGTCCGGCGATCAATTCGCATATCCCAATCAAGGAGTCCCGAACCATGTCTCTCGA
>DATGPC010000126.1:0-2516 GCA_035305265.1 Thermomicrobiales bacterium
CATGCCTGCATGGCCGGGCGTCGGCCATCAGCATCAACTTCCCGTACGGATCCCTGCTCCAGGCGGTCGGCGTCGGAAACGCCTCGTCGTGGGCTCGCCTGCTCTCGGTCGCACGGCCGGATGCCCAACTCGACATCCGGATCAATGCGTCCGCCGGCGCGCAATACGGCCTCACGCTGGAGGAGATGCAGCGACACGTCGATCGGATGCTCCGTCTCGTCGCGCCGACAAGCGCAACGGTCACCATCGTCCCGCAGAACGAGCTGCGGACGTTCCCGAGCACGTGGGCGAAGCGGCTCGCGTATGGTCGGCCGTCGCAGGTAATCGTCGCGACGGCGAGGTTGGGCGTCTAGCGGCCCCGGTGACCGTCCAGCTCGAGCGTCGCCGTGATGATGACGCAGGCGTTGCCGGCGAGGGTCGCCGCGCCGGGCGTCGAGCGGGCATGGGTGCCAATCTCCGGGCCGAAGAGATCGATAATGAAGTCCGAGAATCCGCTGATCACGTAGGAGGTACGGCCAAAGCCCGGATCGGCATTGACGAAGCCGATGACGTTCAGCCAGGCTGAAATGAGGTCGAGATCGCCGATCTCGCGCTTCAGCTCGGAGAGGATCGTGAGGGCGGTGAGGCGCGCGGCTTCGTGCGCCTCCTCCGGTGAGACCTCGGACGGCACCTTCCCGATCGCCGGGTACGAGGTGCCGTCCGGGTTCCGGGCGGATGTGCCGGAAACGTAGGCGGTGTTCCCGCGCACCAGGACGGGGACCGGAGGGCCTTCGACGGAGGGTCTGTAGTTGCCTGGCGCGGGCAGGACGAGTCCCATCTCTTCGAGCCTGGTTTCGATGTTCAAAACAACGTTCTCCTTTGGCGTGAAACTATCCGTAGGCCCGGACCATGTGTCCGGGACATGGACCGAAGGACCATACGCTGCGCATATCGGCCTGCGGCCGATGTCTCGCACATAGGGTGCGAGACTACGCAGACAACGCGGCAATTTGCCTGGCCCGCTCAGTACCGGCGTCCTGCAGCCGCTGACGATCCGTCGCGAGCACCTGCGCGTCAATATCGAAGCGGGATCGGGCAGCCTCCAGGGCCTTCCGCGTAATCTCCGGAGCGGGCCCGCCGGGGAGCGTCCGCGCCTTCACGAAGGCCCAGGGATCGAGCGTGGTCGCCACGAAATCGTCTGTGACCTGCAGGGGCTCGTCCAGCACCTCCCCGCTGATCTCGTTCACGAGCGCGGCGGAGACCTCGCTTCCTTCCGCCGTCGTTCGCGTGACGAGGCGGGAGACGATGCCGTGAGCGGAGCGGAATGGCAGGCGGTAATCCTTCACCAGCGCATCGGCGAGGGCCGTGGCGGTCGTGTTCCCCTCCCCTGCCCGGGCCGCCATCCCTTCGACGTTGAACCGCAGGGTTGCGACGACCGCCGTCAACAACTCGTAGACCGCCTCCGCCGCGTCGAATGCGCGGTTGATCGGGACGAACATCGGGTCCTCGACGTCGTTGGTGTCGCCAAACGCGGCGTTGTGGACGATCGTCTCGACAGCCGACGCCTCACCGTAGATCCAACCCATTCGGATGCGGATGTGCTCCAGCACGACCGGGTTGCGCTTCTGGGGCATGATCGAGCTGATCTGGATGAAGGCATCGTCGATCCGCAGGACGTCTTCCGACTGCCGCGTCCAGACGAGCAGGTCGTGGACGAAGCGCGACAGCGAACCGACACTGTTGACCAGCGCCTGGACGCTTTCCAGCAGGTGATCCCCGGCGCCCACGGCGTCGTAGCCGTTCTCGACGTACCCGTCGAATCCGAGCAGGCTCGCGACGAGTTCACGGTCGATCGGGAAGCTGCTGGTCGTGAAGGCTGCAACGCCCAGCGCGCTGCGATTCGTCCGGGCGTACGCGGCGGAGAGCCGGTCGCTGTCGCGCTCCAGCGGCCCGAGCACGCCGAGCAGGTAATGCGCGAGCGTCGTTGGCTGTGCCGGCTGGGTATGCGTGATGCCGGGCATCAGCGTCTCGATGTGTTCCCTGATCAGGTCCATCAGCGCGGCCCGGAGATCGAGCACCTGTTGTCGCGCGGCGAGCAGTCGCTCACGAAGCATCATCCGGTTCATCGCCGCCCCGAGATCGTTACGGGATCGCGCGAGCTGCAGATTACCTCCCGCATCGGGCCCGGCAAGCTCGATCAGGCGTCCCTCGACGGCGAAGAAGAGATCCTCCACCGAGGGCGCGTATTCGAACGCATCGACGCCACGCTCTTCGACCTGCCGCAGGGCGTTCAGGAGAGCCGACGCGTGCTCGCGCGAGATGATGCCGGTCTCGGCCAGCATGAGCGTATGCGCCTCGTTGGCGGCGATCATATGGCCGAAGAGGTGCCGCTTGCCGTCGTCGAACTGTGGTTGTAGGACGTACTGCGCATACGTCGGATGCGGGAATGACGATGGATGGTCGTGGGACATTGGTGCTCCCTGGTAAGACGACATGATACGTAGCCCCGGACCATGTGTCCGGGGCATGACGCGAAG
>DATGPC010000127.1:0-11558 GCA_035305265.1 Thermomicrobiales bacterium
CGAAGCAACGCCGCCGAAGCCATGATCATCCCGGGCGTGCAGTATCCGCACTGAAGCCCGTGCTCCTCCCAGAAACCTTCCTGGACCGGATGATAGCCATTGCCATCCGCAAGCCCCTCGACGGTCGTGACAGATGCGCCGTCGGCCTGGACGGCGAACATCGTGCATGACTTGGTCGTGACCCCGTCGACATCGACAACGCACGCGCCACACTGGCTCGTATCGCATCCAACATGGGTTCCGGTCAGGCCAAGCTGGTTTCGGAGGAAGTGAACGAGTAGCGTTCGTGGCTCCGCGTCAGCGGAGTACGTCTGCCCGTTCACGGTCATCGAAATGCGTCGCGTCGCGTCCCCTGAACTCATCGACAACTCCTGTTCATGGCAGCGGCAAACCCACGCTTGCAAGGCCTCATGGCCGCCGCATGCGATCGTGGCTTGATGGTTCTCGTCTGTTGAGTATATCGCCGGTTGGAAAAACTGTCGTCACCCGTGCGGCGTCATGGGGTTCAGGTTTCTGAAGGGGTAACCACCATGGTTTCGGTCGGTTCCTGCAGCATCTCATGGATGATCCGTGTGGTCGCCTCGGGCAGGCGGTTCCGCAGCTCCCCGCTGATCATCTCCAGCTCATGGATGACCGCCGGGAAGTTGTCCACCGGCGGCTCCAGCAGCCCGACGCGCGCAACGATCTCCTCGCGGAACCACGAGCCGATCCTGCGGCGCACCCGATTCATCGACGGTGCTTCCACGCCGGCCACCTCGACCGCCGCATCGAGCTCCTCCCGGAGCTCACGGTTGACGATCGGGACGCTCGTCACGCGATTCACCGTCTCTCGCTGCGCCCGCACCGTCTCCGCAGCGGCATCCCACTGATCGACGACGGCCCAGGCCGAATCCGCATCGATCGCGTACCGCCGTGTCCGCTCCTCGATGGCTGGGAGGTCGATCTTGTCGACCGTCTTCGGTCCGAGCAGCGGCGCAACCATATCGGACCAGCACCCGACGGCCGCACGAACGAGCCGGAAGTAATAGAGCGCCACAAGCAGGCTCGATCGCGTCTCGGGATCATAGCCATCGACATCGGCAAGGATCGGGATCAGCCTCGCTCCCTCCAGTGGCTTCAGGAACGGCACGGGCCTGACGGGCAACAGATGGATCTGGCTGTGAGGAACCGAGACCGATCGATAGCCCTTCTTGCGACGCATCATGTAGTGCGTGAGGCTGTACTCAGGACTCAGGAACATCCCGTCCACCGGCTCGGCACGGTGATCCACGTCTCCGAGATGGGTCGTGAAGATCTCTCCGAGGTCCAGGAGCGATTGCAGCGCTTCCGCGCTCACCTGCGAGCTGCTCGCCGTCTCTACGGAGAACTTTGCATCGGCAGAAAACACGACCTCTCGCGTGTCCGACTTTCCGACAATGACGAAGTCCGGATTCTGCAGTTTCCGTTTCGAGGCCATACGTGCCACGGCCGGGATGTCGTCCAGTCGAACGACCCGGCTGATCGTCACGTCCTCGCCATCAGGCGTGGAGATGGTCGTTCCTGGCCATTCATCGAGCGCAGCCGAGGTCAGGTCGGACCACCGATCGCCGATCATGCCGCTGGCCCCTCCCCGATCCGACAAGCGCATCACCGCGCGATCGAAAACCGCGGAGAGGATTGAGCCTCCCGGGAAAACGGGTGAGGAGATGGAAAGGTCCTGGGAATGTCTCGATTGCACCATGAGGTCAGGGTGTTCCTTCTTGCGTCGAACTCATGGTCAAAGTATCCGATATTGCGGTCTCGTCGTGCAGGCGCCGGAAAAGCGTCGGTCCCCGCCATGCAGCAACGCCGAGCAACAGCACACCTGCCACAGAAGCTGATCGCCCGACCCAATCCAACCCCGTCAAGCTGTACTCCAGCCGGACGTCCACCGCGCCAGGTGGTGCGACGATCTCCATGTACCCATCCGGGCGTCGGACGATCTCGGCGGGCGCTCCATTAACGGTCGCCGTCCATCGATCGAACCAGTTCTGCCGGACGAGGATGTTTCCATCGCCATCGTCAAAACGAGCCCGAATCTCATGGTTCCCGACCGAGATCTCGGCCGGCAGGGTGTCGCCGTTTGTCACGATCGCAGTCGGCTGGTTGACGGTGTAGACGTCCCAGGCACCGAAGGTCTCCACGAACGTCAGCCGAGGGTTGTTCCTCGCCGATTCACGAGGTGGAGCGCCGGAGGGCACCCACATGTCGCTGACTGCGACGACGCCGATCCCGTTGTCGTCGAGATATGAACCTTCGAGCGCGTCCGTGGGGTTCGGCATCCAGTAGCCGTTTGCCGGCTGGTACGGCCCGGCATGGTCGTCGTGCCAATACCACATCCAGTCATCGTAGTTGAACCGTGCGTCGGAGTACGCAGGCCCCCAAAGCTGCTGGTGCCACCAGTCATCCCGATTGCCGATGACGAACATGGCTGTCCCGGCGGGCCGGACCTCTTCGCCCCGCTCGATCGCGAGCACGAAGTTGGCATGATCAGCGTTTCCGGTTGTCGAAATCTCCCGCAGCCCGACGTGCTCATCCGGAATGAACCCAAAGGGCCGAACGTGAGCCACAAGCACCACAATGGCAAGCCCGGCGAGGACGAATGCCGGCATCCACTCGCCTTGCCATCCCTCGATTTTGCGCGTAACGGAACCTGCTGCCCACGCCACGGCGTAGACGGCAAGCCAGATCATGAGCTGCCGCTGGTAGGGCATCAGGCGGGGTGCTTCGAGCTGTTCGACCAGGGGCGGCACGACGGACGCCGTCGCCACCCAGATCGTGAGGAGTCCGTACCCGAGCCCGGCGGCCGCCACCCCGCGTGACACATTCGAGGCTGCCCGCAACGGCAGCAGCGCGAGAATCAACCCGATCACGGCGAGGACAGCGACCGGGGCCGATACCGCTGTCGTCATGGCCGTCCAGTACTCGGACAGCGGGTCGTAGAACTCGTAATGAAGGAAGAAGTACTCCGAGTTGTACCGGAACAATGCGAGCACGACCGGCGCGGCAAGGAGGAAAGCGATACCTCCGACACCGGCGATCCGCAGTAACGCATCAGCCGCCCGGATACGGAGCGCCCGGCCATCCTGTCTCAGGACCGCGACAACGAACAATGCCAGGGCAGCGATCACGATGGCGAACAGTGACCGTGGGTTCGTCACAGCGCCCCCCGCCGCCACGAGCGTGGCCAGGATGCCCATGCCGAACTCCCGGTTCAACACGAACCGGGCAAGAGAGACCGTCGCGAGGAAGGCCAGCGAGGCACCAGCGACATTTGTCACGAGGCCCCACCCGACCAGCTCCTCGTAGCCCCCATTCAGCCAGTGTCCGGGCACGGCGACATGCACGGCCGTCGCGAGCACCGCCGTCGCCGGATGCATCCGATCCCCCCGCGCCAGCAACCAGAACGAAACCGCCGGGAGAAGAAAGACGATGATCACCGCGACCTTGTGGGCGGAGAGAATCGATATCGTCCCGAAGGTCAGCGCATGGATCGCGACATCGAGCCAGGCAATCCCTAGCGGGTAGAACTCCACGGGGTACCCGCCCTGGTGTTGGCCCACCCATCGCAGCAGCTCACCGTCGCGAAGTGAGTCGAGGAGGATGGCACCGCGCGCCGCGTGGAACGGGTGGTCGACGGTACCGTACATGTTCGGCACCGACACGGTGCCACCTTCGACGTCGTTCGACCTCGTGAGATCGAACAGACCCATCCGGGCGGCCACCCAGAGGCAGAGTCCGGCGAGGATGAAGGTCCACAATGCCCACGCACGACGCGAATGACCGGGGCCGGAGTTCGACGCGCGGTTCTCACTCATGGGATGTGGCGATACCGGGTTCACGAACGGGAACTCGGGCCGGGTCCTCGTCCGGGGTTCCGAAGAAGAGCCACAGGCCGACAACGGTGCCAACGATCATCACGACGAGCGAGGTCCAGAACAGCGCCGTGATGACCGGCTGACCGGGCATCTCCGGCAGTCGGTCGGAAAAGTAGCCCCATACCTCGCGGATCGTCCGATCCTCGAAGTAGAGCCGGTTGTAGCGCCAGATACGTGCTTCAACAGAGCCGAATGCAATCCAGATGAGAAAACCCAACGACGTGAGGCCGAAGACCAGCATTGGTATCTGGCGCCCCCTTCCCTCCCGGGATTCGTCGTGCTCCGTTGCCTGGACGGAGTTCTCTGGCATCGAGTCCTGTTCGGTCACTGAGGTGCACCCTTACGCGTTACAGGATGTCCTAATGCGAACGCCTGCCACTCCCGGTATGGGACGGCAGGCGTTCACGAACGTTCGAGGGAAGACTAGGCCTTATGGCCAGCCGCCGCCATCGCCTCAGACTTGCGGCGGATCTCCTCGTGGTACTCATCGTCCGCGTTGACCGCCTCCAGATCGTACTTCCCGCCGAGAATGTTCTTGGCGGCAAGCAGGCCTGTTTCGATGGAGTGGTCCGTGTTGTTGTAGCGGAAGGAACCACCACGACCGATGAACTGAAGGTTCTCGATCGAATTGATGTAGTTCTTCATCTTCGTCAGCGGCTCTTCGTAGCCCATGCCGTACACCGGGTAGGCCTTGGTGGCGCGCAGCGTGAAGCCGCCGATCACCTCTTCCGGCTTGACGAACTTGAGATCCTCGACGAGGTGCTTCACCGTCTGGTTCACGAGCTGCTCGTCAGTCATGTTCCAGATGTGGTCACCCTTGGTGCAGAAGTACTCGACGACGAGCGAGGTGTACTCCTCGCCCGGGACCATCGCCGGGCTCCAGTTCTTCGGCTCGTGGAAACGGCCGAAGAGGATGTTCTTGTCGTGGACGTAGAGCCACGTGTCGTTCGTGACCTGCGGCTTCTTGAACATCATGTTGACGGTGATGATGTCGCGGAAGTCGAGCGAGTTGGCCGCGTCGATGACATCCTGCGGAGCCGGAGGATCGGTGATCTTGCAGAGCACCGTCATCGGGATCGAGGAGATGAAGTTGTCGGCTTCCATGAGCTCGACGCCGTTCTCGGTCTGGACCTCGATGCCCTTCACGCGCTTGCCGTCCAGGACGATCTTGCGCACCGGGTGCTTAAGCAGCACCTCGTTGCCGGCCTTCTGAACCGAGTCAGCCATGCGCTCGGAGAACCGGCCGAAGCCGTCACGCGGGTACATGAATTCGTCGATGAGGCTGACGACCTCGCCCTTGGTCGGGACAATCGCGTCCTTGATGGCGGTCATCAGCGACATGCCCTTGGTCCGCTGGCTCACCCAGTCACCACTGAGCTGGTCGCAGGGGCGCCCCCAGAGCTTCTCCGAGTAGTTCTTGAAGAACAGGCTGTACAGCGTCTGGCCGTACTGGTCGATGTAGCGATCCTCCATCGACTCCAGCGGCGGATTGCCGAACTTGCGGCGAAGGGTGGAGATGCCGTAGTCGACGATGGCGCGGACAGCGGTAACAGGACCGACCGAGGTCAGCGCGCTTCCCGCCTTCAGCGGATAGTCGATGAACTTGCCGTCGAAGTAGATGCGGCTGATGCGGTTCACCCACAGCAGCTCTTCGGCGACGACTTCCTGGAAGAGCGCGTTGAGTTCGTCGTTCTTCGTGAACCAGCGGTGGCCGCCGATGTCGAACTTGAACTCGCCAAACTCGGTCTGCCGCCGGATCGTGCGGGCCAGGCCGCCCACAAACGGCGCGGACTCGACGACCTTGACGGGCGCGCCCGCCTTGCTCAGGACGTATGCCGAGCACAGGCCAGCAGGCCCGGCGCCCATGACAATCGTCGAGCCTACCTGGCCATTCGACGCTCCATTCATGTTCTGGCCGTTCTGCATTTCCTGACGTGTCCTTCCATCGGGCGATGATTCGCGCCCCTTCAGTGTCGATTCGTATTCGTTGGCGCGTTCGCCGCGCTCACATAAGGTGCGCGGCCAAGCAGCGCGGTCTGTATTGCGCGAATCCTTTATACCACCTCGGTACTCGGGATTGGCAGCGGCTCGTCCGCCTCCCGCCCGTCAACGACCGGCGCCGGCGATGCAGCGCACACTTCGTGCCGGGAGCATCGGAATCTAGGCGGAACGCCACGTGATGGCGTTGTTCAGGCCGAAGTTCCACACGGCCGCAACAGCCGCGCCGATCAGGTTGGCGACGAGATAGTGTACCGCCCACTCATGGTGGAGATAGGTCAGCACGCCCCAGTTGATCGCCAGTCCTCCGATGTTGATCGGGACATAGCTACGCGCGCGGGAAAGGATCCTTCCGCTCCCGCGATCATGCCAAGTCCAGATCTCGTTGAGGTAAAAGGTTACCGCCATAGAGATAAGGATCGCGAACGGGGATGCCGCCGCGACCGCCAACCCTGCCGAGCCATGTAGGACGTAAAGGAGAACCTGATTGACAAGGAAGCCAACTGCCCCAACGACAAGAAACTTCTGAAACCGTTGGAGTAGTCCCCAAATCCTGGCTGCTGGTGCTGGCCATGACTCAACAGAGATCATGCATTCCCTCAAAGCTACCCCGGAGGCTCGGGGTCGAATTCGCATTCACGTCGTAGCGCCATCGTGGATGGCGCTTGATCGTTCATTTTGGAAGTATCCCGGAGTATCGGCGATATCGGGGAGGACTGCCACCCTGGCGATGTGCCTCCCGGCTATCCATGCTACCGCATTGCCGGTGCCAAGGACGCCATAAAGAGACGGCAGGCGAGGGAACCCTCGCGTCGCCGTCTCTTTACGCGCTAGCTCGCCGGCCCCGTGAGCGCCTCGTACGCGCTGTGGAGCTGATCATCCTCGAGCTCGGAGAACTCCGCGTCGGTCAACTCGTTGTCCTGATTGTCATCTTCGATCAGGATGAGCGACAAGGTCTGGTTGACCCCAAGTGCAACCTCGTTGACCGGCGTAATGCCCTGCTGGAAGATCTGCTCACCGCTGCCAGTCAGCAACAGCTCGATGCCGAGAACCGCGAGCGAGCCATCAGTGAGCTCGAACGGGAGCAGGACAGTGCCGACCCCGAAAGTCGTCTCGCCATAGAGTTCCGCCCGGCCACTTTCCTGGATCGCCCCCGCAACGATCTCCGCGGACGACGCCGAGTTCCCGTCGACCAGCACAACCATCGGGCCATCGAGATAGGCGCCGTTGTTGCCAACCGTCTCGGTCACGCGACTGTTGCCTTCGGCATCCACCCGCTGGAAGAGCGGTGTCCCGTCCGGCAGGAACTGCGATGCGACGCCAAGCGCCTCGACCACCAGTCCGCCCGGGTTACCGCGCAGGTCCAGGATCAGGCCGGTCATGCCGAGCTCCTGTCCTTCCTCGAGCGCGGCGGTCAATCGGTCCGTCGCGCCGCGGGAGAACTGGTCGAGCTGCAGCCACATGACCCCGTTCGGAAGCATCACCCACGAGACCGGATTGATCTCGATCTGCTGGCGGGTGATGGTCACCTCGTACGGTTCCTCTTCGCCGACATGGACCAGCTCGATGGTGACGTCGGTCCCCTCTTCGCCACGAAGCCGGTCAATCGCCTTCGACGGATCCGTTCCCTCGATCGACTCTCCGTCAATCGAGACGATGGTGTCACCAGGCAGGATACCGGCCTCGAACGCCGGGGAATTCTGCATCGGCGCGATGATCACCGGGAGTTCCCCGCTCGTGTCCACCGTCACGCCAATCCCGATCAGCTCGCCTTCCGACGACTGCTCGTAGGAGATCGCCTCATCAGGATCGAGGAAGGTGGAATGGCCAGTGTCACCCAGAGCGTCCACCATCCCGCGTGCCGCGCCATAGATCAGCTCCTCATCGCTGATCTCGTCCTGTAGCACATAGTTTTCGCGGATCGCCTCGTAGGTCTCCTCGAGCGTCTGGAATTCATCTGCCCGCGTGAGCGAGGTGGCCGCGATACCTGTCTCCACGAGCACGCGATCCAGTCCCATACCGACAAACATCGCCGCGACGACGAGAAGGCTCATGGCAATCGAGCGTGGCGCTCTCATGCCGCGTGAGCCGCGTGCGTTCGTTCCCTGTGTCTCCATGTTCCCTCCGGGTGGCCGCTTGCCACCGCGACTTTCTTTGCTACGCCTTCGTGTCGACGCGTACAACATGTGAACGCAATGACGCCGACTCAGGTTCCGCTCACCATAGAGGACTAACGGACCGCCAGATATGAAGGATCACCGCCTATCGATGCCCCTCGACAAGTGTACGTGGCTCCTCCCGATACCTGACGAACGCCAGGACCATGAGAGTCCGACCGAAAGATCGCAAGCGCGCTGCCTTTATTGCATGGGGGATGGCGGAGATCAGGCGAGGACGACACAACCCCGGACGAAGGAGGCTCATCCGGGGTTGTGTCCACATGATTGCGAATACGGTTATGCCGAGCCTGTTGCGGCTCGCCCGGCAACACCGACAGGTGTCCGCCACTCCGGATGATCCTTATCCGTTCCCCGCATGACGCCCAGCAACTTCTCCTCGAGCGCCAACGTGTGAGGTCCTGTCTTCCCGTCCGCAACGGCATAATGATCGACTTCGACGATCGGGGTGATCTCGAACGCCGTGCCGCAAAGGAAGACCTCATCGGCGGTGTAGAGCTCGGTCCGGTCCACCGTCCGCTCGACGACCTCGAGGCCCCGCTCACGGGCGAGCGTCATGAGCGCATCACGGGTGATGCTCTCGAGGATGCCACTCGCGGTGTCCGGCGTGATCAGCTTGCCGTTCTTGATAAGCATGACGCACGCGCCCGGCGCCTCAGCCAGCTTGCCCTGCGGGTTCAGCAGCAGCGCCACATCGTACCCGTCGAGCTTGACCTCGTGCAGGGCAAGGTGGCCATTTCGGTAATTCGAGATGTTCTTCACTCGTGGCGGAAGGACATTGTCCGAGATGCGCGTCCACGACGACACTTTTGCGCGCGTGGTGTGCCCGGTGCACAGGTGCGTTGGTTGCGGGTTCGTCCGCACCATCAACGTGCCGCGCATCTGGCGCGGATCGAACCGTGCCGTGCCGCCGTTGTAGACGAAGGGGAAAATGTACGTGTCTTCCCGCGTATCGTTCGCCTTGAGCAGGTCGAGCGTGATCTGGACGAGATCATCGACATCCTGCTCGATCGGCAGCCGAACCATGCGTGAAGAGTCCTTCAGGCGCTGCATGTGCTCGCGCAGCCGGAAGACGTTCAGCTCTTCCTGCTCCTCGTTCCAGTAGGCACGGATGCCCTCGAAGACGCCGCCCACCGCCGACCATGCGAGGTCGGTCACGTGAACCGTTGCGTCTTCCCAGCGAACAAGGTCGCCCTTCCACCACAGATACGTCGGATGTTCGGCCATGCTGCCACCTGCTTTCATGACGGGACGCGATGATAATGTGCGCGCATTCTCTCACGACGTTGTGGAGATGGCCAGAGGCACACCATGTGCTTCTACCGGGAGATAATAGACCCCTCGACCTTGCCAAACTGGACGAACGCCAACGCGGCGGCGCCGTAGAGACCGGTATGGGCGCCAAGCGCCGAGTACTCGATGGTCATACCAGCGCGCATGTCGATAAAGGAGTGCGACGGCATGGCCAGCTTCGCGGGTCCCATGATGAGGTCACCGAGGGCCGCAACGCCACCGCCGATCACGATCATCTCGGGATCGAACATGTTGATGAAGCTGCCCATCGCCGCGCCCAGCGCGCGTCCGGCACGGTCAAGCAACGCCTTCGCGGCCAGGTCTCCCCGCCGGGCAGCCTCGGCGACGATACCGGCATGGATCGGACGATCCCCGGCAATCTCGCGAAGCATGTCACCATCCGCCGTGGTCGCGATGTGCTCCGCCTCGGCCTGGATCGCCCATCCGGAAGCGAACGCCTCCAGGCAGCCGATGCTGCCACAGGTGCACCGCGGCCCATCGAGCGCCACGACCGTATGCCCGACCTCAGCACCGAGGCCGTTCTTGCCGTCGATCAGGACGCCTTCGGAGATGATCCCTCCCCCGATGCCAGTCCCGAGGGCAAGATAGACGAGGTTCTTGATGTTCCTGGCGCGCCCGAACTGCACCTCGCCCAGGGCGCCGCAGTTGCCATCGTTCGCCAACGCAACGTCGCGATGGACGATGGAGGAGAGCTTCTCGACGAACGGCACATCACGCCAACCGGGCAGGTTCGGCGTGTAATGAACCACGCCGGTTCGGGGATTGAGCGGCCCCGGAGACGCAACGCCTACCGGAACATCGGCCGCGACACCGGCATCTGCTGCGACCTGGTTGATCAGGTTGCCGATGCGCCCGATCACGGCGTCAGGCCCGTCCTCCGCGCCGGTGGGGAGTTGGGTCCGATTCTCGACCGCTCCAGATTCCCCGATCACCGCAACGCGGATGTTCGTTCCCCCGAGATCTACCGCCAGAACGTGTTGTTCGTCCATCAATCCCTCTCTGTCCGGTCAATGTCGGGCGATCGCGGCGCCCTCGCTACAGGATATAGTCGCTGAGATCGTCATCATCGGCGATGTCATCCAGGCGCTCGGCCACATAGGCGCGGTCGATCCGCACAACCTGACCCGCCATGTCGGACGCCTCGAACGAGACATCCTCCAACACCCGCTCCATCATCGTGTGCAAGCGGCGGGCGCCGATGTCCTCGACTCGCTCGTTCACGATCGTTGCCAGGTGCGCGACCTCGCGCAGGCCGTCTTCCTCCAGCTCCAGTGTTACGCCTTCCGTCTCCAGGAGCGCCGTGTATTGTCGGGCAAGCGCATTCTCCGGCTGGGTCAGGATGGCGTACAGATCGTCCTCGCTCAACGACTCGAGCTCGACCCGCACCGGGAACCGTCCCTGGATTTCCGGGATCAGGTCCGCCGGACGGGAGCGATGGAATGCACCGGCGCCGATAAAGAGGATGTGATCCGTCTTGACCGGACCGAATCGCGTCATCACCGTCGAGCCTTCGATGATCGGCAAGAGATCACGCTGGACTCCCTCGCCCGACACATCCGGGCCATTTTCACTCTCGTTCGACACCGTCTTGTCCAGCTCGTCGATGAAGACCACGCCAGTCTGCTCGACACGGACGATGGCATCGTCGATGACCTGGTTCATATCGACAAGCGAGCTGGCTTCCTGGTTGGCGAGGATCCGACGCGCCTCGCGCACCGGCACCCGCCGCCGCACCCGCCGTCGCGCAAACATCGCGTCCATGAACTCCAGCAACGGATCCTGGTTGTCATCGGATGACACGGTGATGTCGCTCGTGCCGGGGTCGAATTCGGATTCGACATCGACATCGATCTCGACCATCTCGTCCTCGATCTCGTTCTTTTCAAGCAGGTCGAGGTAATACGACTCCTCACCATTCGGCGAAGACGGCTCGTCGCTCTCCCCTGCTTCGCCCGCCTCCTCTCCGCCGCTGGCGAGAATGCCGGCGAGCTGGCGGGCGGCGGCGCTGGACGCCTGGTCCATGACCTCCTCTAGCCGGCGAGCGTGCATCGTGTTCACCGCAATCTCGACCAGATCCCGGATGATGGATTCCACGTCGCGCCCGACGTACCCGACTTCCGTGAACTTCGTCGCCTCCACCTTGATGAAGGGAGCGTCCACGATGCGCGCAACG
>DATGPC010000128.1:0-4886 GCA_035305265.1 Thermomicrobiales bacterium
TCCCTGATGCGCCTCTCCCCGAACGGCGGGGAGCCGGAGGAAGTCGTGCGGTTCCCGCGCGAGTATGCGACCGTGATGAGCGGTCCCGCCTTCGTGCTCGAGGACGGGTCGATCATCCTCGGCACCATGCCCGCCACCGGCTTCACGACCGGCATCTTCCGGGTCAGCCCGGACGGGGAGTTCGAGCACCTCGCGGATGACAATGCAATCCCGGGTCAGGAGTCGCTCGTCGTCCTCGACGTCACCGGCGATGGCTCGACGGCGCTGGTCTACGGCCGGCCATCCCACGAGATCCGCTTCTTCGGAGGCACGATCGCCCTTATGGATCTCGGCACCGGAGAGATCACCCGGCCAGAGGCGCTCGCCGGCGAACCGATCGCCCCGGCAACGTTCTCGCCCGATGACCGGTATGTGCTCTCCGCTGCTCCCGGACAGGAAGAGGGACTGTCGCTGGTGATAACCGAGATCGAAACCGCCGCGTATTGGGAGGTGCCGTTCACGGATCACTCCACCGAAGACGAAGAGGCGATGTGGCCACACCTGTCGCTGGACTGGGCGGAGAACGACACGGTCCTCCTTCACACGGGCACTCCGACAAGCGTGGTTATCCAGCTCGTGACACCATAGTCGTCATAGCCGCCCGAACAGAAAGGGATTGTGTCGTGAACCGCAGAACCCTGACCCGCTCGTTCCTTGTTGCCACTGCCACGGGCGTTGCCCTCCCCGGCGCATTGCGTGCCCAGACGCCATCGGCGTCCCCCGTTTCCTCGGGGGATATCCGTCTGGCCGAGATTGAGGGGATTGCGCTTGGCCTCTCGCCGGACGGCACGATGATCGCCGGGGTCGGTAAGGAGGACCGCTTCCTGGTCTGGGATGCGGAGACGTACGAGACCGTGGCCCGGTCCGAGCCAATGCCGGAGATCTCGATCATCGACCATACATCCGTGGCATGGTCGCCCGACAGCACGGCGCTCGCCTGGTCGCTCGACGCCGCGCGACTGATGCTGGACAGCGATATTTACGTCTTCGACATCGATTCCGGACAGATCACGAACCTGACTGACGATGAGCCCACCGATCAGGACGCCGTGTCGCTCATGGATGACAAAGTAAGCGGCCTGGCGCTCGACGTCGATCTCTATCCGTCCTGGAGTGCGGACGGAGAAAGCCTGTACTTCGCCCGGTCGACCTGGGAGGATGTCCCCGAGATCGCGACTTCCCTGTGGCGCATCCCGCGCGACGGAGGAGACGCCACCGAAATAGCGGTTCTCGCCCCGGACGCCCCGCTCCTCGTGAGCTCTATCTACGCCGGCATGGAGGATGGCAGCGTGCTCTATGCCACCTGGCCAGTCGACTCCGACGGTCCGCACCATGGGATCTTCCTCGTCACGCCAGACGGTGAGGTCGAGGGCATCTCAACCGGGATGCTGGCGAGGACAACCCTGAATATGGTCCTGATCAGCGTCGCGCCGTCCGCCCGGAAAGCCTCGGTCGTGTCAACGGCGAATTACGCGAGGCTGATGGGCTCGAGCTGGATCGAGATAGACCTGGATACGGGCGTCCCTACCCCCTTCGAGGAAGTCCTTGGCCTGCCCATCCCGCAGGAAGACGCGGGGGACGAGGGCCTGGCCCTCGCCGGAGCCCCGGCGTTCCTGACAGATGAGGCCGGCGCCCTGACCGGGTACCTGTATTTCACCGCCGATCGGGGATTTGACAACTTCACGCTCTGGCAACAGGACACTGAGGGTGGAGAAGGGCAGGCGCTCGGCTCTTTCGACAACGCCGAACGGCGTGGATCGAGGCATATTCCCCGTATCGAGATCGCCGATAACGGCATGGCCGGGATCTTCTTCGGCGGGAATGTCTGGCTCACGACGATACCAGGTCGCTGAGGTTCATCGCGGGGGTGGTATCTCACGTGCGAAAACGGCATCAGCATGTCGCGCTTTCGCACAGGAGGACACCACATGGAACGCAAGAATCTCGACGCCGGAAAGAAGGCTGCCGAAAAGCTCGCGCCCGAGCCGATCGAGCACACGCCCGAGGCGCCCATCATCTCGGAGGAAGAGGCCCAGGTCATCGAATCTCCGGACACGGATACGCCCGGAGATGACGCGAGGAAGTCTGGCGAGAAGATCGCCGACAAGTTGCTGGATCGCGACGATGACACGATCCCGGAAGATGGCAGCGTCCGCATCCACCCAAAGCACAACCATTAGGAACACGAACGTGAAAGGGCCGGTCCGAATTGGACCGGCCATTCACGTTCCTGCGACGACTTATCGGGAAACGGACGCATTCTCGACATCGTAGGCGAGCTCATCCACCCACGGCTCGCCCTCCGCGAACCGCGATGGCCGGAACGGATGCAGGTCGACGGTCGTCGCCTGCCCCTGCGTGATCAGCTCGCTCAGGCACTTGCCGATCGCCGGAGCCGTCTTGAAGCTCGTGCCGCTATCGCCGGTCATCGTGTAGAGCCCGTCGTACTGGTCGATCGCGCCGATCACCGGACGGGAATCCGGGCTTCCCATCAGCGCACAAGCCCAGTTACCACGCGCCGTGCTCCGGGCGACATAGGGCAGCCGCCTCGACACATGCTCGCGCACCCTCCCGATATAGTCCTGCGTGACCGACTCGGGATAGTCCTCCGGGTCGATCTCCAGGCGCTCACCGAGCTCCGCACCACCCAGCGTCGAGAATCCGTGGATCGGCCGGATCCAGGTGTGGTTCACCTTGTCGATGTAGGTCGGGTGCTTCGGAGAGCGGTCCATCGGCCAGCGGAAGATCGCGATCCGCGACTGGCGTGGATAGACGCCAAGGTCGATGCCGAGCGGCTCGAAAAGCTGGTTCGCCCATGCCCCGGCGACGACGATCACCCGCTCCGTCTCGATAACGCCGCGCGAGGTCTCGACGCCAACGACGCGATCCCCCTCCGTCAGCACCCGCATGGCACGGGTGTATTCCATCACCGTCACGCCCATCGACTGCGCCGCTTTCGCGAAGCCGAAAGTAGTGGCGTGCCCGTCGGCATAGCCGGACTCCGGCTCGTACGCGATCGAATCGCCCTCATCGGCGTGCACCGCCGGGTCGATCTCCTTCGCTTCCTCCGGGGTCACCATCCGGGAGTTGACGCCAACGTTCCGCTGGATATCGAGGATCGCTTCCATCTTCGCCCGGTGCGCGGCCGGCGCGAAGATCATCGTCCCGACCGGCTCGAACCCACAGTCACCGCCGACCATGTCGTCCCAGTGCTGGAAGTACGGCAGGCTCTCGTACGCCAGCCTGGTCTCCGGCTCGTTGGTGTAGTGCATCCGCACCAGCGCGCCGCTCTTGCCTGTGGCGCCGGCCGCAAGATGCCACCGCTCCAGGAGCACGACATCCGTCAGCCCCGCCTTCGCGAGGTGGAACGCCACGCTCGTGCCGTTCACACCGCCACCGATCACTACCGCATCCGCTGTTCTTTTCACCCCACGTTCCCCCGTTCGATGCCGACAGCCTTGGCAATCATCCTCTCGCAGATTGGCGATGCTGTCGACGGATTCGCGTGGATCGGGAGGGAGGATCCCGGCCTCTTTTCCTTCAGGACCAGGGGCCCCTATCATCAACACGAACGTGCTCACTGCGCCCGGATTCTCGCCGGACGGCTCGGCCTTCGCGTTCGTCACACGCTCCGGATTACCGTATCCCTGACAATCACGTCCATTGAAACGGGGGAACCGTCCAACGTCGCGACGCTTGACGGCCCTGTCCATCTCCTGTCGGGTCTCGTCGCGATCGACTGGGTAGACGACGGCACGATCTTCGTCAGCGGCGCCGACGATGGCATGCTGATCACGATCGAGCGCGAACACCGTTGCACGTATGTTGCGAAGCTCTCCCGCACCGGGACCGGACGTATCTGTCCACGCAGGAGGGCCTCCATGCACACATCCCTCATTGCCCTGCTTGTCTCGCTCCTCGTCTTCGCTAACACGGCGCTGGTCGCCCAGCCATCGTCGGCCACGCCTGTCGAGGTCGACGGCTTCCCGCTCTCACTTTCGCCGGACGGCTCGCTGCTCGCCGGCATGGGCGCCGACGGCCGCCAGTTCTGCGTGTGGGACATCGATCGGCTGGAATCCCGATGCGATGGCGACCTGCCAGACCTCGTCGAGGTGCGTTCCATCGCGTGGTCACCCGACAGCACCGCCGTCGCCTTCTCGCTGGGCGTCCTGAACCGCCTGACCGACAGCGATCTCTACATCTTCGACGCGGTCACGGGCACGCTGGGCAATCTCACCGAGGACGATCCGGACAACACCGGCGCGGACGATATCCCCTTCCTGGATGACCCGGCACAGCCGGTCACGATCGATTACTTCCCCGCATGGTCATCCGACGGAACGTCATTGGTGTTCGCGCGCACCGTCTGGGGCGACGACTCGGTCGCGCCTGTCATCCTGTTGACGATCCCCCGGGAAGGCGGCGAACCGCAGGAGCTCGCCGCGCTCACAGATGCCTCACCGCTGTCACTCGTCGGCTCGATGGCCTGGCAGGAGGATGGCACGATCGTCTTCTCCACACGTCACCCGAACCCCCTCGACGAGATGAACGCGCTCTGGACCCTGTCGGCTGACGGCGAATTGACCCGTGTCCTCGATGGCACCGGCGCGGCGGGCATCGTGGAGCCGGCCGTCGCCGATATCGCGCCGGATGGACGAACCGTCTCGGCCTATTCACGCCTCCAGCTGCTCGAGAACCTGGGGCGGCCCGACGCGCCGATCTTCTTCCACCTGGACATGGCCACCGGCGCGCTCACGCCGTGGGAGGACATGCCGGGCGTCATACTCTCCGAGGGAGCCGTGCTCATGGCGGCTCCCGTATTCTCCCCAGACGGCAGCATGACCGCG
>DATGPC010000129.1:0-11022 GCA_035305265.1 Thermomicrobiales bacterium
CCCGACGCGCCGATCTTCTTCCACCTGGACATGGCCACCGGCGCGCTCACGCCGTGGGAGGACATGCCGGGCGTCATACTCTCCGAGGGAGCCGTGCTCATGGCGGCTCCCGTATTCTCCCCAGACGGCAGCATGACCGCGTTCCTCATCCGGAATCCGGCAGGGCACCTCACTGTGTCGCTCCTCGATGCCAACGGTGAGCTAAGTGAGGCTGGAGAAGTGCGTTACCAGACAGGAAGCCGCCCACCGCTCGGGACCGGTCGCGTTACACCGCAGCTTCACTGGGCGCAGGACGGCACCCTGCTCATCGTGCTGGCGACCGGTGGATCGATCCTGCCCCTTCCGGTTGGGACATCGACGCCAATAGCGAGTCGGGCGACCTGACGCCTGTTCCCTGTATACGTTCAGTCTTTACAAGACATGGCACAGCATCTGCGCGGAGATTGGCAGGTGCGGAAAACCGCGCCGGAACAGGAAAGGTGAGGTTCACTATGGATATGTTCAAGGACAAAGCCAACGACCTGATGGGCTCCGGCGGACTCGAGAGCCAGCTCAAGGACATCAATTTCCCCGCCAGCAAGGACGACGTCCTTCGCCAGCTCGAGCAAAAGGGCGTTCCGAGCCAGATTCTTGACCGGGTCCGGGACGTGGACACCAGCCAATTCGACAGTGTGGACGACCTCAAGTCGAAGGTCGGTCTCTAGTCTGGGACCAGAAAGCGGGATCTACGTAGGAGACATGCGTGAGCGAACGAGACAGGCACGAAAGCGTCCAGGAACGGGACGCCGCCGAAGGGCAGAACTACCAACAGGAAGAGTTGCTCGGGGACGAGCTCGATTCGCTCACCCCTGACCCGCAAACGCCGGAGAGCGAGGATTTGCAGCCTGATATGGGCAAGGCGGTCTCGCATCCACCCGACGAATCCCCGGCGTCGAATCAGTAGCCTGATGCATGGAGGGCGGCCGATCCGGCCGCCCTCGTTCAATTCACCGAGATACTCACCATCAGCACGCCACCGATGACCGCCGCCACTCCGCCCCACTGTCCTGCCGACAGCCGATCCCGGAAGATCATCCAGGCGAGAAAGACCGTCACGACACTGTAGAGCGAAGTGATCGCGGTCGTGGTGGTCGTGTAGGCGGATTCGACGCCAAGGTTGAATGCCACCAGCGCAGCGGTATCGAGGAGACCGGCAGAGACGTAGAGCACCCCGGGAAACCGGAATCCGTCAGGGACGCTGGTGGGCCGAACATGTATGATGCCGAACGCCAGCGCGGCCTGGACGATTCGACTGACCAACACCGGCCACAAGGGGCCCATCGACGGCGTCACCTCGCCCAGTCCCCAATAGAACGCGCCGAGCGACATCGCCGCCGCAATCGCTTCGGGTACGCCCCGGGCGCTGGCCTTTCCCGACGCTTTCGCGCCGGTCACGAAGGCAACGCCGAGTACCAGTATGCCGGTGCCGAGCAACGCCATCCCGGGCAGGCGCTCTCCACCGATGAACGCGAGCACCGCCGTCACGACCGCGAACGCAGATGCGATCGGCGACACGATCGAGAGCGTGCCGTTCGCAAACGCCCGGTAGAGCATCACCATTCCCAGGAAGTTGATCCCGCCGAGTGCGATCGTGAGACCCCATGCCCAAGCCGGACCTGCCGGAGGCGTCCTGGTGGCCAGGATGACCGCGCCAACCGCGATCATCCCGACGACCTGGACCGCAAGCAATGTCCGCAAGACCCCGGCACGGCGTGCCGCGAGCGTGGCCATCACGTCCGCTGTGCCGTAGCCGAGAGCGGCGACCAGCCCGTACAGCATCATCGCCCCCTAGTCAGCTGCGGTCGCGAGCCCGGCTGTTGCCCGTCGCCCTGTAACGAACTGGCGTGTCACTTCCGCGACTCGCCGCCCCAGTGCCTCGCCAGTGAGCAGGTCGCTCAGGGGCGGAACCACATCGGCATCCTGGTCCTTGTTGGCCTGGGTCGCGACTCCCAGCCAGCTTCCAAGCCGGTTCAGGTCGTCCGCCGAGCCTTGCGAGGTGTCCCAGCCGCCCTTCGCGCCGTAGCTCGCCCAGATCATGCCGTGTTGCGCGGCAAGGATCGCGAAAGAAACGAGCGTATTCAGCTTGTCACCCGCCATGTGCCCGGAGTTGGTGAACCCGGCGGCAATCTTGTCCTTCCATTCCTGTCGGGACCACACGCCAGACGACGCGTCGGTGAAGAGCTTGAACGCCCCGGCGGGACCACCCATATAGGTCGGCGCACCAAAGATAATCGCGTCGGCCTCGCCCAGGATCCTCCACGTCTCGTCAGTCAGCTCGGCGACGTCGAGGAGCTCGACGTCTGTTCCATCGACCGCCCGTGCGCCGGCGGCGACATGCTCCGCGAGCCGGGCCGTATGCCCCTGACCACTGGAAAAAGCGATCGCGATCCGGATGTGTCCTTCGGGTGAATGACGCTCTGCCATGATGCTGAAGATCTCCATTGTCTTACATTCCTGAACCGATACTTGTTGCAGACGCAACCATTGCACTCGCAACCACTTACGCATAGTAGGCACGAGTAGTTGCGAAGTCAACTACTTTCGAATATCCTCGATATCATGAGTGATGAACTGGATGAAGCCGGTCTAAGAGCCTGGGAAGCGTTCGTGTTCGCGCACGCGGCGGCCATCGGCGCGATCGAGCGCGACATCTCCCGTGAGGACAGCGTTTCGCTGACCTGCTACGACGTCCTGGTTGCCCTGGTCAACGCGCCAGACCACCGCCTGCGCCTCAATGAGCTGGCGGACCAGGTGGTCCTCAGCCGCAGTGGCTTGTCCCGCCTGCTCGACCGGATCGAGCAGGCGGGATTGATCCGCCGCGAGCCGGCTCCGGGCGACCGCCGGGGCGCCTTCGCCGTGCTCACAGAGGCGGGAGTCCAGGCGCAACGCAAGACATGGCCTCACTATGCCCGGGGCATCAACCGCTATTTCTCGCAATACCTCACGGACGAGGAGAAGCGCGTCATCGCCACCGCCCTCCAACGTGTCCGCGAAAACGTCATGAACGAGAGGTAACGTCGGGTACAGGAACCAGCCTGGGCTCAGCCGACTCGTTTCCCAATCGCCGGTAGATCCACGCAACCGGCAGGAAGACCAGCGCCGACCCCACGAGCGCTCCACGGACCGAGACCCGGTTGCCAAGCATGCCCAGCGGAGGACCGCCGGCGATCTGCCCGACCGCGTTGAGTTGCCCCTCCATCGACAGCACCGTCGCGCGTACAGCCGGCTCGAGATTCCGGTTCATCCACGCCGCCTGCACCGGCTCGGCGACCGTCTCCGCCACGCTGCGCGACCACAACAGAGGCAGCGCAACCCACGTCACGGGAGACAGCGCGAACCCGATTGTCGCAACGACCTTGAGCACCGCCATCGAGACCAGCAAACGCACCGGCGCGCCGGCACGGAGCGATTCGGGATGCAGCCGCCGCGTCACCTCCGTGGCAGCCAGCCCGATCAGCGTCCCGATCAGGTGAATTGCCCCGAACCAGAGCGCGACGTTGCTGAACGCTGCGGGCCGATCGAGGTTCTCCAGCACGTGTACCGTCCAGAGCCGGTCGAACGCCTCGCTGGAGAGCCCGGCGACGAAGCTGACGGCGAACAGCCGTCCCACAACCGGTCGCTGCCGGGCAAGCCCCAGTCCTTCCCGGAACATCCGGGTCATCTGCGCGGTCCGGCCGCCCCTGGCGGTTTTGGATGGAGTGAATCCGTGCTCCGGCATGACCAGCGCAAGGACCACGGCAAGCACGACGAACCCGACACCGCCCGCGACGACCGGAATCCGTACCGATTCCCATCCCAGTGCCACGGCTCCCACGATGCCCAGTAGCGTACCGGCGAGCCCGGCCTGCGTCCCGCGCATGAACACCGGACCGACCCGCTCTTCACCGACCTCATCGGTAATCCACGCCTCGACCGCGCCGCTGAGGAAGGTGGCCCCGATCCCCCAGGCCACCTGGCACGCCAGCACGGAGATGAACGTCGGGACCATCCCCTCGATCGTGAAGCCGATCCCGACGAGGACGAGTCCGATCAGGACCGAGAGCCGCCGGCTGTAGAGATCCGCGACGATGCCGGTCGGCATCTCGAAGAGGAAATAGACCGTCTCGAGAAGTGTCCCGACCAGCACCAGCTGCATCGGGCTGAGGCCGACGACGGTCGCCTGGTACACGAGGTTGAGCGTGAAAATCAGCGTAAACAGGAAATCGGACCCGCCCCGCAGAAGCAGGTAGGCACGAACAGCATCGATCGGCCAACGAGGCCGCCGGAAGAGGGAGGTCACCATGAGAGGAAGCGCTCCAATATGACAGGACGCAGCACGTCAAGGAGCCCGCCGGCAACGCCGGTCAGGCGGAAGCGCGTCTGGCATGCGTGGGAGCGTCGACAGCCGGATCAGGAACCGACCGTTGTCTCCCTGTACACGCCGAAGGTGATGACTGGCATGGAGCAGCCCTCCGGAGCGATGTATCTCAGGATCGAACGGGGCCATTCTGACGACCGGGGGACCGGAAGTCAACCATCAGCCAGATTGATACAGTCCTGAAACGCTTTCAGGGCCCCTCTTGCGACTTCTTAACACGCCTCTGCCTAGACTCCAGACGTCGAAATCCGTCCGCCGCAGTAGCGGCCTTCGGAAGGAGTCCCCCGATGATCTCCCACACCCATCCCCTGGGACACGCACCAGTTGGAGGAAGCGTCCACAGACGATGGAGCGATGCCCTTTGGGCGCATCCCGCGACGCGGATCGCCGCCGCAGCAGGCGCGGCCATCACGTCCGGCCTCGCCGCCGCCCTGATCATGCCGCGTGGCCCGGTCACGAGCGTCCAGGCGCTGATCCTCATGGCATTGGGCCTGCTGACGGGCATCGCCGCCGGGTTCGCCATGCGCTCCCGTTGGGCATCCCTCATCGCGCCGGTCACGCACATCGCCGCGTTCGAGATCGCCCGCGTCGGCGAGGACGGCCCGACCGTCGACGGTATCCATCTCGGCACTACCTACGGGATCCTTGCCCTAATCCTCGGCCGGGGCGTCTACATCGTGCTCGCCATCATGCCGATGCTGGTCGGCGTTGCCTGGGGCAAGGGCTTCGCCAGTCGGATTGCCGCCGACCCGCTGGTTCGTGTCAATCGCCGCCATCGCCTTCGCCATCGCATCGGAGTGGGCGCCAATGCGTTGACGACGGTCGCGATCATCGTCCTGGCGGCGTGGATCGCGAGGCCGGCGAGCGTCCCGCCTGTGGTCGACGCGAGCGGTAACGAGATTCCCGGCAGCATCGCCGAGATCACACGGATCACCCTCGGCGGCAACGAGCAGTGGATCCAGGTCCGGGCGGCAAACCCGGACAATCCGGTGATCGTCTACATCCCTGGCGGTCCCGGCCAAAGCGATTTCGCGCAATCACGCGTGCTCCTGCAACCGCTGGAGGACAACTTCGTCGTCGTGACATGGGACCAGGCGGGCAACGGACGCTCCTATGCCTCCTGGGACCCGGCGCGCATCACGCCCGAACGGGCCGTCGCCGACCTCATCGAGCTGACGGACTACCTGCGCGATCGTTTCGACGAAGAGAAGATTTACCTGCTCGGGGAGTCGTGGGGCACCGCTCCAGCCGTCCTCGCCGCGCAGCAACGACCCGACCTCTTCCACGCGATCATCAGTAGCGGCCAGATGGTCGCCTTCACCGAGACAGACCGGATGATCTACGAAGACCTGCTCGCCTGGGCCGACGCGAACGATCAGGGTCTCGCGGAGCAGCTTCGCGACTCCGGTCCACCACCCTACGACGACCTCTGGGCCTACAGCGTCCTCTTCGAGAACTACCCGAACATCGAGAGCGACTACGATCCGCCGCAGGCCTACGTCGACCGGCACGAGGCGTCCGGCGTCGGCTTCTTCGGCGTGATGGGCAGCGAGTACGACCCGATCAACAAGGTCAACCTCTTCCGCGGCCTGATGGACACGTTCGACGTGCTCTACCCGCAGTTACAGGGCATCGACTTCCGGCGAGACGTGCCATCGCTGGACGTCCCGATCTACATCTTCGACGGCGAGCACGAGCTGCGCGGCCGTCGCGAGCCGCTGCAGGAGTGGTTCGGGATGCTGCAGGCCCCGGAGAAGCAGATGTTCACCTACGAGGATGGCGGACACGCCGTCGCATTCGAGCACGCCGACGACCTAGATCGCATCCTGAACGAGATCATCCTTCCGGCGACCTATCCCGAGGGATAGGGGGCAGCTTCGTACGGCCCCGAACGGGCTCCGTCACGGCAGGACGCATGGAGGTTCCTCATGTCAAAGTGGATGTTCGTCGTCTATCTGGGACTTCAGGCGCATTTCGCCGCGTCCTGCCTGGTGCCGCTCCGGGACGCCGACAAGCACGCTATGGGAGGGACGATGCAGTGGTTCTGGCCATGGGCGAACGGGGACCATGGGCCGCTCGGCACGATGGTGGCCGACGGCGCCTCTCCCACGACGGGCATCCTGCTCGCCATCACCTCGGCCAGCCTGTTCTTCCTCGCGGCACTGGCGGTCGCCGGCTGGTGGGTGCCGAGCGCGTGGTGGCGACCGCTCGCGATCGCGGCGGCGAGCCTCTCCTTCATCCTGATGGCGCTCTTCTTCGGCCCGACGAAGGTGATCCCGATGGCCCTCGCCGTCGACACAATCTTCATCGCGCTCATGCGGTCCGACGTCTTCGCCGTCCGGTAGTCCCGGACCGGTTCACGGAAAAAGGAGGGATGACGCATGCGCTATCCTCAGGAAGCACAATTTGCCAACGATGTACGCCGCTTCATGAGGACATCCCATGCTCCTGCCGATCGCGTTCACGCCTACGCAATGGCTCGCCGTGCTGGCGGGCCTGGTCGTCGTGAACGTGGTTCCGCTGTTCATGCCGCCGACCTGGGCGTTGCTGGCATGGCTCCACGTGCAGGAGGGGGTGCCGGTCTGGGGCCTCGCCGCGACGGGCGCAATCGCGACCACGATCGGTCGTGGCACGCTGGCGCTCATCACGCGGCAGATCGGGCCGCGCATCCTGCCGCACCGCTGGCGCACGAATATCCAGGCGGTCGTCGACCTCCTGATGTCGCGACGATCGCTCCGGTTCTCGTCGCTGGCGATGTTCGCCTGGGGGCCGGTCTCGTCGAACTGGCTCTTCATGGGCGCCGGGATCTCCGGCATCCCCCTCGTGCCGCCGCTCATCGTCTACGCCGTCGCCCGATTCATCAGCTACCTGGTGGTCGTCCCGGTCACCCAAACGACCGTCGACTCGTTCAGCGACCTCATCAACCCGGGAACGGACCGAAATTGGCTGCCGGCGCTCCAGATTGTCGGGATCATCGCGATCCTCATCATCATGCGCTACGACTGGTCGAAGGTGCTCGGCCGCCTGATGCCGCAGTCTGACGGGAGCGGAACGCGCCATGAACGGGAGGCGCCGGACTGATGCCCCTCCCGATCGCCTTCGGATTTCTCGAGTGGCTGCTCGTCGGTGTCGGGGCGGCGCTCCTGAACGTCATCCCGGCCTTCATGCCACCGACCTGGGCGCTGCTCGCCTGGGCACACGTGCAGGAAGACGCGGGCGTGTTGCCGCTGGCGCTGGTGGGCGCGATCGGCGCGACGACCGGCCGCGCGATCCTCGCCCTGGGCAGCCGGCAGCTGGGAACGAGGATCATCCCCCGGCGATGGCGGGAGAACATCACCGCCCTTGCGGAGACCCTTCGCGCCCGGAAATCGTGGGGCATCTCGACGCTCGCCCTGATGGGCCTGGGCGCGGTGCCGACCAACCAGCTGTTCCTCGCAGCCGGTATCGCGCGGACGCCGTTACGGGCGCTGCTCATCGTCTTCGGCGCTTCCCGCTTCATCGGCTACATCTTCTGGATCATCGCCGCCAATACGGCCGTTTCGTCCATTGGCGATGCGCTCCGGCCCCGGCTGGGGAGCGGTGCGGCGATCGCGGCGCAGGTCATTGCCTTCGCGCTCCTCATCGCGGTGATGCAGATCGACTGGAAGGGCGTCATCCACCGCTTCTCACCACCTGCCGGGGAGCGCGAAGACCCTGCTCCATAACCCTCGCGCCGCCCCCTCATCAGCGGGACCCGACTGAATCGGTTTCATGATGGAGCTCGTCATGTGGTGGAAGCAGTTTCTCTGATGCCTCATATCCATGTGCAATCCACGACGACACCCTCGCGATCTGGCAGGCAAGAGGGCATCACGTCGACTGAAGCACCTGCCCCTGCTCCTGCAGCCGGTCCCGCAGGTCGCGCGTATGGACGTGATGCACGGCGACGTCGTCCCGCGCGGCGATGGCGGCTGCGGCACCTGCCGCGTGCCCGAGGAGCATATATTGGGGTTCCATCCGCACGGAGGCGAAAGCGACGTGAGACGCCGAGAGGCAGACCGGCACGAGCAGGTTCGTGCACTCGCTGTAGCGCGGCAGTAATGATCGATACGGGATGCCGTACGGCGGCACCGGCGCGGAGAGATAGCCCTCGTTGAAGACCTCGGGCACCATGCACGGGTAACGGGGAACCGGCATCCAGACGCGTTGGACCTCGCGGATATCGATGTTGTACGAGCCCATTCCGACCGTGTCGTAGTGCATCCGGCCGGCGTCGAGGTCGTGCTGCGTCAGGATGTACTCACCCTGCATGCGTCGCGACTCGCGGACGTAGAGCTGGTGCGGCCAACCGCCGGTGTCGGGGAACTCATCGTCGCAGAGGCCCCATTGGGCCATCTCCTCGCGGATATGCGGCGAGACGCCGGGGTCGTTTGCGAGGAAATACATCAGCCCCTGGGTGTAATGGAGATGATGGGCGACGATCTCCGTCCGCCGGGTTGCATCAGCCTCCGGATAGTCCCACGCGGAGCCGTCCGGCAAGTCGGTCGAGATGGGTCCCTTGGAATTGACATCGATCTTGCCGTTCGGCAACCGACCGGAGAGGACCAGGAGGTCCCCCAACCGGGTTTCCGGAGCGGCGTCGAGATAGCGACGGAGCAGCTCGAACTGGCCGGGATCGTAATCGTCCGGCTCGGGGAACGGGATGCGGTTTTCTGGATCATCCGTCAGGCACAGCCGGTAGCAGTAGGGTTGCACGCCGCCGTCACCCTCGCCTTCCGGGACCATCGGCCGATGGTGGACGAGTGGCAGGACCGGACCGCTTTCGCCCTCGACGAACGGGGAGACCGGCGCGCGGAACTGATGCTGATCCGGCCGAAGCGGCTGACGCCCGGCCCACGATTCGCCATACAGGCTGCGGGATTCGCGCCCGACCGCGTACGAGACGCCAGTCTTTGCCCACAGGTCGCCCTCGTAGCTCGCGTCGATGAAGACCTTCGCCCAAAGCGCGTCGCCGTGCGCGGCGACGATACCCGAGATCGCCCCGCCCTCGCGCGTCACGTCCCTCAACGGCGCCTCGAAGACGACATCGACGCCCGCCTCCCGGAGCCAGCGCTGGAAGATCGCTTCGGCCACCTTCGGCTCCGGCCCGAACACGTCCCACGGCGAGGCGCCGTAGTGCTCGCCGACTTCTGTGTAGAACGCGGCCGCCAGCCCGCCGATGACCGGGTTCTCGCTGCGATCGGTCCACCCGAGGCCACCGGAGACCATGCCGCCAACATGGCGTCCCGGCTCGACCAGCGCAACCCTGGAACCCTCGTTGGCCGCCGCGACGGCCGCCGTTACGCCCGCAGCCGTCGCCCCGTAGACCACGACATCGAACACGTCGCCTCCCCTCACCTGATTCCGGATCCTGTGGAGGGAAGGTAGCAGGTCCGGGGCCCGGACAAGGCGCTCAAGGTGATCATGATCACGCTCTCGCCACACAAGCGGTCAGCGTGCGTCCGGGTTTCCGGTGTCCCGCGCGGATGGCGCGGAAGAACACACAGTCTCTACCTCTTATACGCATCGGGCAGGGAAAAGTGCGCCAGAAGGGCAGCTATTCGATCGACGTGGATTCGATGGGTCCGGTCGGTGGAGCGGGACGCCATGGCTCGTGCTCATGCGTCAGCCACACCAACTCGGGATCGAGCGCAAGGATCCTCTTCCGGCCTTCAGTGGGCGGCTCATCGAACTCGCCGAACCACACCGCGACGTCGCCGCCAATAATGACCGGACGGCTGCCAGTCTCGACGACCACCATCTGCATACCGTCAGAGTGGCCTGGTGCCGGGACCAGCCGGAGCCCAGGAAGCAACTCGAACTCGCCGTCGACCGGTACGTACTGCACACCGGGCGCGTCGACCCATTCGCGGATGGTGTAACCATCCTCCCTATGCGCGTCGTCGAGCTCCCGACGCTGGACGTAGATCGGCTTGCCAGCGAAGAGGTGATTGCCGCCACAGTGATCGGCGTGCAGGTGCGTATTGACAACGATGTCGATGCTGGCGAGATCGAAGTCCTGCTTGTTCAGCGGCCTGAGGCGGGGGGCCATGTCGGCCATCGCCGGGTGCAGCTCCGTCATGCCGGTGTCGACCAGAACACGCGCATCGGGATGGTCAATGACGTGGACATAGACGGGCATCCGCTCGCTTTCAACGAGCAAGTCGGCGACGAAGACTGGCGTGATGGTCATCGAGGAGGGGGCGTTCATCGCGTGCCGACCGCCATGGTGATGACTGATGGGTGCGTCATGACAAACTCCTATTCCCGCTACGAGTTGAGCGCGGCAGGCCGCACGGCTTCCCGCCCTGGCCACGCAGCACATTGAGCGATGCCGCTTCGATCAGGATTCTGGGTCGTACATGATCTCCCGGACCTCCTGTGCGCACCGGCAAGCGGCCGCGATCTTCGCCGCCCACTGCAATGCCTCCTCGCGCGAAGAGACCTCGATGATCGTGAGCCCGCCCACGACCGCCTTGGTCTCCGGGTAGGGGCCTTCTGTGACCTTTCCATCGGTGCCAACGATGCTGGCTTGCTGACGGAACAGTCCGCCCCCGAAGATCCACACGCCGGCTTCCTTGGCCTCCCGCACCACCTTGTGCGAATCC
>DATGPC010000130.1:0-15072 GCA_035305265.1 Thermomicrobiales bacterium
CCTTCGCCGCAGCTTCGCGCGCCAGCTCCGTCATCACCTCGTCGTTGACCGTCGCCGGGTACCCGCGCGTGTAGATCACTTCGGCAGAGCCACCGAGCGACGCGGCAATGCCGCTCGCGATTTCGCCGATGCGCTGCTCCATCTTGTCGCGCGTTTCCTTCAGGAAGGTGCGCACGGTGCCCTTCAGGACCGCCGTGTCGGGGATGACGTTGAAGGCATCGCCCGCCTGGAAGACGCAGGTGCTGACCACCGCGTTGTCCATCGGGTCCGTCTCGCGCGAGACCAGCGTCTGCAGCGCCACGACGATCTGCGCCCCGATGACAACCGGGTCGATGTTCTCGCTCGGGTAGGCCGCGTGACCGCCCTTGCCCTGGATCCGGATTTCGAAGCCGTCCGCCGCAGCCATCTGCGGACCGGAGCCGACGACAACCTGGCCGACCGGCGTCTCGGACGACATGTGGAGCCCGAAGACGGCCTCGATCGGCGGGTCGTTCAACACGCCAGCCTCGACCATCGCCTTCGCGCCGCCCGGCGGCAGCTCCTCGGCCGGCTGGAAGCAGAGCTTGACCGAGCCGGAGAACTCGCTCTTGCGATCGGTCAGCACGCGCGCCAGTCCGAGCAAGATCGCCGTATGCGCGTCATGCCCGCAGGCGTGCATCACGCCGTCGGTCTTCGACTTGTACTCGACGTCGTTCTCTTCATGAATCGGCAGCGCGTCCATATCCGCGCGGACCAGCACGTTCCGACCTGGACCGTCGGCCGTGCCGCGAATCACGCCGGTGACGCCGGTGACGGCAATCCCGGTCTGGATATCCTCGACGCCAAGGGCCTCGAGGCGCTGGCGAACGAACTCCGCCGTCTTGAACTCCTGGAACCCGAGCTCGGGATTCTCGTGCAAGTGACGTCGATCGGCGATGACGCCGGGCAGGATCTCGTCAACGCTGTCGCGAATGGTCGTGGCGGTTGCCATGGATGTCTGTCTCCTGGAACGGAAAATGATCTCGCACCCGAATACCGGTGATGCAAGGCACCATACCAGAGGTTTCACGCCGCGAAAACAGCCTTCTGTCACTCAGGCTGCTGCTAGCATTGATGGAGCGTCGCCCGCCGATCACAGACCGGGCACCTACCTCTATATGGAGAGATCCCGTGACCAACGACCAGACCAATCCTGCCCAGGGCATGACCGAAGATCGCGCGACGTCACTCGTTACCCGCGCCATCGAGAGCATCGGCGGCCCGCACACCGTCTATCGCAATCCGCGCATGGCCTACGCATTCAATTCGGTGCGCGATGTAGAGATCGATGGATACACCGTCGAGATCAGGTACGGGGAAATATCGACGCCGGCTATCGCGACGATCGAGGGATGGGTGTTCGAGATCCATGACAAGGATATCGAGCTACTGATGAAGCCGATCAAACGGCGAAAGGCCTGACACTGGAGCGCCGCATCTCGCAGCTGCGGCCGGTGTCCGGGGCTACGTCCGTGGGTTCAGCGCACCTTCGCCTCTGCCGGAGGATCCTCGCACGGCTCGATGTGCCAGATCGTTTCCGACCCCCCGCTCCAGACCAGCTCGGACAGGAAATCAGCGAGGTTCGCCGAGGGCACGTAGTAGGTGTTCTCGTGCGGCGTCGGGATCTGCTCGGTCTCGGATCGCGTGACGACCTTGTAGAACGGCGGCAACATCGCCCGGGCCTCGTCCAGCGGCTCACCGTGCCGATAGTGGTACCGGCTGCCGCGTACCGCGCTGACCCAGTCAACGTCCGCCCAGCCGCTTCCGTCCGGGTTGTCGGGAATCCAGAACCTGTTCTCCGGCTCCTGTTGGCTCATTCCTCGTGCTCCGGGCGCCCAAGGTCGTCCAGCACGCTCCGCGCGTACTCGACGATCAGGTCGAACGCATGCTCATGGGTCATCGGTCGCTCACCGGCCTGCCGCTCGCGGACGTTGATCTCGAAATCCGGATGCAGCTGATATCGTCGCCAGGTATCCGCCTCGGGCTGCATCTGCACCTTCAGCATCACCGCGATATCGTCCGGCGTCAGGTGCGAGAGCCGCTCCTTGATGTCGCGCAACGACAGTCGCTGCTCTTTCAGCTGCTGGATCAGCTGCAGCCGCAACAGGTGGTCCGGGTCGTAGGTCGCCGACGGCCCACGACCGTAGGCCGGCTGAAGCAATCCTTCACTGATGTAATACCGGATCGTCCGGGCGTTGACCCCGGTCTCGCGCTCCAGGTCCGCAAGCGTGTAACGCACCGGACGCGGCGAATCGTACCGGGGAATGCTGCTCGCCGGCAGCCGCTGCCTGTCTCCCATACCCTGCTCCCGTTCGTACACGCCATCCGCGGTACCATGGAGACAGGATAGTCGATTAGCGACAGCATTTCGACAGTTGCTCCACCCGAACCTTTGGCCGGGAGATTCGATGGACCTGACCGCCGCCCTGTGGGTTTTCGTGACCGTCGTTGCCTTCATCTTCGCCGTCGATGCCGCCGTCTGGCGGGTCGTCCGCCTGCGCTCGGCACCGACATTCGCGCGCCGACCGGTCACCCGTTTCGCGGTGATGATGTTCCTGTTCGGGCTCGCCACCGGCGGCGTCGCAATCTACGAAATCCTGGCCTGAAATTCCCACTCCCCGGCCCACGTGGCAGGCGACGCATTCGCTTCCTGATCGTGGGATAATGGAATCTGGCTTCGCCGTGGGCTTCGCGCCTCACGGCGATCGGGAATGCTTCCCGGTCGGGTCGTCAAGCACCCACGACCCATCCGCAAGGCGACGACTCCGATCGTCTCAATTCAGCTATGAAGGAGGCCAGCGTGCCGAAAGCCGTAGATACCACGTCCATCGAAACACTCGCCATCAATGCGATCCGCACCCTGTCCATGGATGCGATCCAGCAGGCGAACTCCGGCCACCCGGGCCTGCCGCTCGGTGCCGCGCCGATGGCGTATACGCTGTGGCAGAACTACCTGAAGCACAATCCGCGCAATCCACACTGGTTCGACCGCGACCGGTTCGTGCTTTCGGCGGGCCACGGCTCGATGCTGCTCTATTCGCTGTTGCACCTCACCGGCTACGACGTCTCCCTTGATGACATCAAGGCCTTCCGTCAGCTGGGCTCGAACACCCCCGGCCACCCGGAGCGGCTCGATACCCCGGGCGTTGAAGTCACCACCGGCCCGCTCGGGCAGGGCTTCGCCAACGGCGTCGGCATGGCGATGGCCGAGGCGTTCCTCGCCGCGAAGTACAACCGCGACGGCCACAAGGTCATCGACCACTACACGTATGGCGTCGTCTCAGACGGTGACATCATGGAGGGCGTCGCCTTCGAGGCGGCCGCCGTCGCCGGGAACCTCAACCTCGGCAAGCTCATCTACCTCTACGACATGAACCACATCACCCTCGCCGCGAGCGCAAATGTCTCGCTCGGCGAGGATGTCGCGGCCCGCTTCGAGGCGATGGGCTGGCACGTCCAGACGATCGACGGCATGGACACCGACGCCGTGTCCGCCGCGCTGGATGCGGCTCGCGCCGAGACCAACAAGCCCAGCCTGATCTGCGCGCAGACCACGATCGGTTATGGCTCGCCGAACAAGGCGGGAACCTTCGGCGTCCACGGCTCGCCGCTCGGCCCGGATGAGGTCATTGCGACCAAGGAGAACCTCGGCATCCCGACCGAGCCGCCGTTCTACGTTCCGGACGAGGCTGCCGCGCACTTCCGAGAGGCGATCGACAAGGGCGCGAAGGCCGAGCAGGCCTGGAACGAGCTCTTCGCCGGCTATCGCGAGGCGTATCCGGATCTCGCCGCGGAGCTGGAGACCGCGATCAACGGCGACCTGCCCGAGGGCTGGGACACCGGTTTCCCGAGCTGGCAGCCGGGCGACAAGGCGGTCGCCACCCGCAAGGCGTCCGGAGAGGTCATCAATACCTTCTTCAAGAACATCCCGACCTTCATCGGCGGCTCGGCGGACCTCAACCCGTCGACCAACACGGCAATGAAGGGCGGAGGCGACTTCGGCGATCCGTCGTTCAACGAGCTCGAGACGCAGGGTGAGACCGGCGGCGGCTGGAGCTACGCGGGCCGCAACGTCCACTTCGGCATCCGCGAGCACGGCATGGGCGCGATTGTCAACGGTATGGCCGCGCACGGCGGCGTCATCCCGTTCGGCTCGACCTTCCACGTCTTCTCCGACTACCTGCGACCGTCGATCCGCCTCGCGGCGCTGAGCCACCTCCACTCGATCTTCGTGTTCACGCATGACAGCATCGCGGTCGGTGAGGACGGCCCGACACACGAGCCGATCGAGCAGACGATGTCGCTCCGGTTGATCCCGGGACTCACCGTCCTGCGGCCGGCGGACGCCAACGAGACCGCCGAGGCGTGGAAGATCGCGCTCTCCAGCAAGACCGCCACGGCCCTTCTGCTTTCGCGGCAGGATCTCGCGATCCTGGACCGCAGCAAGGCACAGGGCGATGTGAGCAAGGGCGCGTACATCCTCGAGGACAGCGACGGCACGCCTGATGTTGTGCTCCTGGCGACGGGCTCGGAGGTCGAGCTCTCCGTCAACGCGAAGGCCTTGCTGGCCGAGCATGGCGTGAAGGCGCGCGTCGTCTCGATGCCGAGCTGGGAGCTCTTCGAGCAGCAGGACGCGGAGTACAAGCGGTCGGTTCTCGGCGAGCCGGGCACCGCGCGCGTCTCCGTCGAGGCCGGCGCCGAGATCGGCTGGGCGAAGTACACCGGTGACAACGGCGCGCACGTCGGCATGACGACCTACGGCGCCTCCGGCAATGGCAAGGACGTCCTGAAGTTTTTCGGCTTCACCACCGAGCACGTGGCGGCGACCGCGCTCCGACTCGTCGGCAAGAGCGACATCGCCGACGAGCTGGACAAGGACTTCATGGAGCAGCAGGCCGCCGGCCTGCGCCCGTCCGGCAGCATGGGCCACTCGTAGCGAGCGTCCTCCCCTGGTCCGTATGGGCGGTTGGCCCCAGGCTCTCCGCCCCCGGATGGAGATGATCCCCATCCGGCATCCCGAAAGGAAACGACGATGCAGACGAAGGCAGCAACGAACAACGTCAAGAAGCTCCACGAACTGGGGCAGAGCGTCTGGCTGGACGATATCTCCCGCCAGATGATCCAGGCCGGTGATCTCCAGAAGGCGATCGACGAAATCGGCATTCGCGGCGTGACCTCCAATCCGACGATCTTCCAGAAGGCGATCGCGGGAGGCACGGCCTACGATGCCGACATCAAGGCGCTCCTCGCCGAGGGCAAGGATCCGGCGGAGGTCTTCCAGACCGTCGCCGTCAAGGACATCCAGGACGCCTGCGACATCCTTCGCCCGATCTACGACGAGAGCGGCGGCGAGGACGGCTTCGTCTCCATCGAGGTACTTCCAAGCCTTGCGCGGGACACCGAGGGAACGCTCGAGAACGCGCGTGTCCTCTGGAAGGCGGTCGACCGGCCGAACCTGATGATCAAGGTTCCGGGAACCAAGGAAGGCGAGCCCGCCATCCGGACGCTCCTGACCGAGGGCATCAACGTCAATATCACCCTCCTCTTCTCGCTGCAGAACTACGAGGCGGTCGCCCGCGCCTACATCGACGCGCTCAAGGCTCGCCACGAGAACGGTCTCCCGGTCGACCACGTCGCCTCCGTCGCCTCGTTCTTCGTCAGCCGCGTCGACACGCTGGCCGACAAGAAGATCGACGAGAAGATCGCCGCCGGCGAGGGTGACGCCGAGGTCCTGAAGGGCCTCAAGGGCAAGGTGGCCGTCGCGAACGCCGTCCTCGCCTACGAGCTGTTCGAGAAGCTCTTCAGCTCGCCGGAATTCAAGGAACTGGCGGACGCCGGCGCCAAGGTGCAGCGGCCGCTCTGGGCCTCGACGGGTACGAAGAACCCGGAGTACCCGGATACGCTGTACGTCGACACCCTGATCGGGCCGCACACGATCAACACCGCCCCGGGCAAGACGATCGAGGCGTTCCTCGATCACGGCACGGTGAAGCGAACGGTCGATGCCGACTACGCCGCCGCGCACAAGGTGCTCGACGATCTCGAAGCGCAGGGCATCTCGCTCGACGAGATCACCGCACAGCTGGAGGACGAGGGCATCGCGTCCTTCATGACCTCCTACGACGACCTGCTCGAGGGCGTGGCAGCCAAGCGCGAGCAGTAGTGTTGACCTGACGTGGCCGGCACGGCCAGGTGCCGGCCACGCCCAATTCCGGAGCGCACCACACACGATGCTCCGAATGTCCATGGTGGAGAGAAGAGACGCATGAGCACGGAGAAGCATCACGTCGGAGTCATCGGGTTGGCGGTCATGGGGGCGAACCTTGCGCTGAACATCGCGCGCAACGGATTCGCTCCAGTTGTGTTCAACCGCACGACGGCCGTCACCGAGGAGTTCCTCGCCGGGCGGGCAAAGGACACGGGCATCGTCGGGACGTCCACGATCGAGGAGTTCGTCTCCTCCCTCGAGCGGCCCCGGCGCATCGTGCTCATGGTCAAGGCCGGCGCCCCGGTCGACACCGTGCTCGGTGAGCTGGCCGACCTGCTCGATCCGGGCGACATCGTGATCGATGGCGGAAACTCGCTCTTCACCGATACCGAGCGTCGATCGCGCGAGACAGAGGCCCAGGGCTTCCACTTCATCGGCATGGGCGTCTCCGGCGGCGAGGAAGGCGCGCTTTGGGGTCCCAGCCTGATGCCGGGCGGCCCGAAGGAAGCCTACGACGAGCTGGAAGACATCCTCGTCGCTATCTCCGCGAAGTCCGATTCCGGACCCTGCGTGACCCACATCGGGCCGGGCGGCTCCGGACACTACGTGAAGATGGTCCACAACGGCATCGAGTATGGCGACATGCAGCTCATTGCCGAGACCTATGACATCATGCGCAACGCCCTCGGCATGAGCGCGCTGGAGATCGGCGACGTCTTCGAGCGCTGGAACGACGGCAAGCTCCGCTCGTTCCTCGTCGAGATTACGGCCAAGGTGCTGAAGCACATCGACCCGCTGACCGGCAAGCCACTGGTCGACGTGATTGCGGACCAGGCCGCGCAGAAGGGCACCGGTCGCTGGACGAGCCAGAACTCCTATGAGCTTGGCACGCCCATCCCGATCATCGACGCCGCGGTCATCGCCCGCAGCCTCTCGTCCTTCAAGGAGGCACGCGCCGAGGCATCGAAGCTGCTCCACGGCCCGAGCCCGGAGAACGCGGGCATCCAGGACCGGGAGGGGATGATCGACGCGCTGGAAAACGCCCTCTATGTCGCCAAGATCGCGTCCTATGCGCAGGGCATGAACCTGCTCCGCGCCGCCTCGGAGACGTATAACTGGAACCTGAACCTCTCCGAGCTTGCCAGGATCTGGAAGGCCGGCTGCATCATCCGCGCCGACCTGCTCGATCCGATCATGAAGGCGTACCAGGACAACCCGGATCTCACGAACTTGATGCTGTCGCCGCTGTTCGCCGACGACGTCAACGCGTCCATGCCGGACCTGCGTGCGGTCCTGACGACCGCCATCTCGTTCGGGATCCCGGTTCCGGCGATGAGCGCGGCGGTGAGCTACTTCGACACCATCCGCCAAACATCGCTGCCGGCGAACCTGATCCAGGGGCAGCGCGACTACTTCGGCGCACACACATACCAGCGCACCGATCGCGAAGGCACCTTCCACACGGAGTGGATGGAGATCGGCGCATCGGGTCCCGAAACCCTTCACTAGCCTTGCCCGCCCGCCTGGATGCACCACTCCAGGCGGGACGTTACCGGGCGCATCACAGCACCACCTTCTGTTAAGAGCAGGGATCGAGAATGTCAGATCAAAACAGGCTGCGGCCATCCACGGCAACCAACTATGACTTCGCCGTTGACAGCAGCGCGGTATCGGCAGACCATGTCGGCCACCAATTCGACGGGACCGACCCGGTCGTCGAGCAACAGACCAATCCGCTGCGCGCCGGGCTCCGTCTCGAACGCGTTCCCGCGCCCTGTGTCATGGTCATCTTTGGCGTCACCGGGGACCTGACGGCGCGCAAGCTCATGCCGGCGCTGTATGACCTCACGATCGGCCACCCCCTGCCCGAGGGTTTCTCGATCGTGGGCGTTTCGCACCGACCGTGGTCGGACGACGAGTTCCGGCAGGAGATGCGCAAGGCAGTCGAGGAAGGCGCGCGCGCTCCGGTCACCAACGAGTCATGGGAACTCTTCGCCAAGGGCCTCTTCTACGTGAAGGGCGACTTCGAGGCCGAGGAAACTTATACCGACCTGAAGGCCCGGCTCGAGCAGGTCGATACCGAGCGGCGCGCACACGGCAACCGGCTCTTCTACCTCGCCACCTCGCCGAAGTACTACTCGCCGATCATCAAGCACCTCGGCGCGTCAGAACTCGCCCGGCGGCAGGATATCTACTACGACCAGACCGGAAGCTGGAACAGGATCGTCATCGAGAAGCCGTTCGGCCATGACGTGGCCAGCGCCCGTGCGCTGAACGCCGACATCGGCGCGGTCTTCTCCGAGCGGCAGATCTACCGGATCGACCACTACCTCGGCAAGGAGACGGTCCAGAACGTCCTTGCCTTCCGGTTCGCCAACACGCTCTTCGAGCCGGTCTGGAACCGGCAGTATGTCGACCATGTCCAGATCACGGTCGCCGAGTCGATCGGCGTCGAAGGGCGCGGCGGATACTACGAGGACGCCGGCGCGCTTCGCGACATGGTCCAGAGTCACATCCTGCAGCTGCTCTCGGTGATCGCGATGGAGCCGCCTGCGCTCTTCAACGGCAACGCGCTCCGCGATGAGAAGGTGAAGGTCCTGCGCGCAGTCGAACCCCCGATGGGCGATGAGCTTCGCGCGAGGACGGTACGCGGGCAATACGAGGAAGGCTACGTCGCCGGACGGGCCGTCGAGGCGTACCGCGACGAGAAGGGCGTGCGCCCCGGCTCCCGCACCGAAACCTATATCGCGATGGAGCTCGGTATCGACAACTGGCGCTGGGCCGGCGTGCCGTTCTATCTCCGCACGGGCAAGCGGCTGCCGCGACGCGTCTCCGAGATCGCGATCCAGTTCAAGCAGGTGCCGCACCTGATGTTCCAGTCAGTCGGCGAGGTCGACCTCTCCCCGAACGTCATCTCGATGCGCATCCAGCCGGATGAGGGCATCGCGCTCAAGTTCGCGGCGAAGGTGCCAGGGCCGACGACGCAGCTTCGCCCGGTCCGGATGGACTTCCAGTACGGTTCGTCGTTCGGCGAGGCCGGGCCGGACGCCTACGAGCGCCTGCTGCTCGACGCCATGCTCGGCGACCCGACCCTGTTCGCGCGTCGTGACGAAGTCGAGACGGCGTGGTCGCTCATGCAGCCGATCCTCGATGGATGGGAAACCCACGGGCAGCCGGTCTATCCCTACGAATCCGGCTCGTGGGGCCCGAGCAAGGCAGACACCATGCTGCGGCGCGCGGGACGTGAATGGCGCAAGCCGTAGGACGATTCTGTCGACGCCCGATGTCGCGCGGACGCGCCGCAATGGCATCCACCAGCGAGGTCGGGACTGGCGCCAACGACGCCCAATCGGGGAGCGAACCATGGCACAAAAGATGACACCCGAGCAGGTGCTCCACACGAGCTGGGACACCGACACGCTGGATACCGGCGCGATCCACGACGAGCTCAATCGCCTGTGGGCGGAAGTCGGCGGGCCGCGCCACGCGGGCCAGGCGCCTGGTGAAGTCGTCGCCGACTCCTATATCGGCGGCGGCGAGCTGATGCGGGCCAACACGTTGAACCTGATCGCCGTGGCTGACGATGAGGACATCGTCAACATGATCCGGTCGACGTTGTCCCAGCTCAGCGACTTCCTGCCCTCGCGAACCATCATTTTCAACACCTCGCCGGAGGTGAAGCGCAACAAGACGTGGCACGTCGAGGTCCAGCTCAACGAAAGCGTGGCGACCGGGGACAGCCCGGTCCTCAGGTTCGAGACGATCACTATCACGGTTGACCCGAAGATGGCCGGCTACCTCGCCAGCCTCGTGTCGCCGCTGCTGATCTCCGAGCTCCCGACGTTCCTCTGGTGGCCAACCGGGGACTTCGTCGGGAATTCGCTCTTCACCGATATCGTCGAGATCGTCGATCGCCTCGTCGTCGACAGCGCCCGGCTGGGGAACGACGCCCGCGCGATCGCGCAGATGCGAACCCTGCTCGACGATGAGGACGATCCGCGGCTCGGCGACTTCACGTGGATCCGGCTGCAGCCATGGCGGCAGCTGATCGCCCAGTTCTTCGACCCCGCCGAGACGCAGGAATCCCTGGGCGAGATCGCCCAGCTGAACATCTCGTATGCCCAGCACCGGGAGGACAACGGCTCCGGCTTTGCCGCCGCGCTCCTCATCGTCGGCTGGCTCGGCAGTCGCCTGGGGTGGGAAGCCATCGAGCCGTTCGAGCCGCGCAAGGCCGGGGGCTGGACCGTGCCGTTGATCGCCCGGAACAAGGCGGGCAAGGCCCGGGACATCCAGGTTCGGCTGACGCCTGATTTCAGCCCCCACGCGCGGTTCTCGCTCCGCAATGTCGAGATCGTGGCGGTCGGCGATCACAGCGGTGTCTTCAGCATCACCCGCACCGACAAGGACGACCTGATCACCAGCTCGGAAACGGCCCACGCGCCGTACGTCTCGCGTATGGTGTACTCACGCCGGCCCTCGACCGTCGAGATGCTTGGCGACGAGCTCCAGCAGTTCAGCGCGGATCCGGTGTTCGAGGACGCTATCCGTCTCGCTACCCGGCTTTTACCCGCATAAGGAGGAATGATGTCTGATCAGGGCCGTTCGTTCGATTTCGGCGACCGCGGAAAGGTGGTCGTCGTCCCGGATGCGACACAGCTGGCCGAGGTTGCGGCCGAGACGTTGATCACCGTTTCCGCCGAGGCCGCCGCGGAATCCCGCCAGGCGCTCGTCGCGCTTTCTGGTGGCTCCACGCCCAAGAAGATGGGCGAGCTCCTTTCGACGCCCGCATGGGGCGATCGCGTGCACTGGAACGCCCTGCAGGTATTCTGGGGCGACGAGCGCTGGGTTCCACTTGCCGACGAGCAGAGCAACGCCGGTGAAGCGATTCGGGCGTTCCTCTCCGAGGCGCCAATCCCGGACGAGAACGTGCATCCCTGGGAGGCGGAGGGCGACATCGAGCCAAAGGTCGCCGCCGAGCGATACGAGCGCCTGATCCGTGACATCAGCGGCGTGCAGGATGGTTTGCCGGTCTTCGACCTCATCTTCCTCGGCATGGGCGATGACGGGCACACACTCTCGCTCTTCCCGGGCACCGATGCAGTGAACGACGACACCTCGATGACCATCGCGCACCACGTGCCGAAGCTGAACGCGGACCGGGTGACGTTCGGGAAAGCGCTCGCCAATGCCGCCAAGAAGGTAGTCTTCCTCGTCGGCGGCGCATCCAAGGCGGAGACGCTCAAGCGCGTGCTCCAGGGACCGATCGAGCCGGATACGCTTCCCTCTCAGGTCATCCGGCCCGAGTCGGGCGAGCTGATCTGGCTGGTGGACGAGGCCGCCGCCGCGAACCTGGAGCCCGACAATGCCCCTTGACGACACGGCGCGACTCGAGCGACTGGGTGAGCGCGCCGCCGAGCTGGTCCAGGACGGGATGCTCGTTGGCCTCGGGACGGGGAGCACTGCGTCGGCGATGATCGAGGCGCTCGGTCGCCGCCTGCGGGATGGCCTGGAGGTCACCGGCGTCGCCACGTCCACGGCCACGTTCGACCAGGCATCGCAGCTGGGCATCCCGATGGTTGACCTGAACGATATCGATCGCCTTGACCTGTGTATCGATGGCGCCGACGAGATCGACCCGGGGCTGGGCGTGGTGAAGGGGCGTGGAGGCGCGTTGCTCTTCGAGAAGCTCGTCGCCCGGCGTGCCGACCGCTATGTCATCATCGCCACCAGCGAGAAGCTGGTGGATCACCTCGGAACGCGCATGCCGTTGCCCGTCGAGGTGGTCTCCGAGGGATGGCGTCACACCGCTGAAGAGATCGCGAGCTTGCGGCTCACCCCGCAGTTGCGGTCCCGCGAGGACGGTGCCCCGTTCCTCACGGACGGCGGTCACTACATCCTCGACTGCAGCTGGCCGGGCGAGATCGCCATCGATCCCGGGTCGCTCGCCATCGCGCTGAAGTCGGTCACCGGCGTGGTCGACCATGGGCTGTTCATCAACATGGTCGACATGGCCATGACGATCGACCCGGAAGGCGAGATCACAATCCACTCCGCCACCGAGAATCGATAGCGTTCCCGGAACAGTGGCAATCAACCAGACGACCACAGCGAAGGGGCACCGGCGACTTGCCGGTGCCCCTTCATTCGTGCCGTTACAGGAACGTGAATCGTATCAGGTGCGATACGCGATCTCGCCGTGCTGGGAGGAGTCCAGCCCAAGCACCTCGTCCTCTTCGGGAACGCGGAGTCCGACGAGGGCATTGACGATCTTGCAGATGGCGAAGGTAACGACCGCGGCGAAGAGGGCCGCGACGACCACCGCCAGTAGCTGGATGAAGAACTGCTCGGGGTTGCCGAAGAAGAGTCCATCCGTGCCGCCGATCGCCGCGTCGGCGAAGAGTCCGGTCGCCAGCGCGCCCCAGATACCGCCGACACCGTGCACCGCGAAGACGTCCAGCGCATCGTCAAGGCGAACGCGCGACTTCAGCATGTCGGCCGCCAGGCAGCACAGGACACCGGCGCCGATACCGATCAGGATAGCTGCCCAAACTCCGACAAACCCGGCCGCCGGCGTAATGCCGACCAGGCCAGCGACAGCGCCACAGGCCGCGCCAAGCACGCTCGGATGTCCCTTACGCGCCCACGACGTTCCCAACCAGGCGATCGCGCCACCAGCCGCGGCGATGTTGGTCACCACGAAAGCATGGGCTGCGAGGCCGTTCGCACCAAGCGCGCTGCCGGCGTTGAATCCGAACCAGCCGAACCAGAGAAGCGCCGCGCCGAGCACCGTCATCGTCAGGTCATGCGGCTCGGTCTCCGGCGTGCCGAACTGCTTGCGACGACCGAGCATCAGGGCCACGACGATTGCGGCGACGCCCGAGGTAATGTGGATCACGGTACCGCCGGCGAAGTCGAGCGCGCCAAGCTCGGCAATCCAGCCACCGCCCCAGACCCAGTGCGCGACAGGCGCATAGACGATTGTCGACCACAGGACCGTGAAGATAACGAAGGCCTTGAAGCGCTTGCGCTCGGCGAACGCCCCGCTGATCAGGGCCGGGGTAATGGCGGCGAACATCATCTGGAAACCGACGAACGCCATCGTCGGGATCGTGCCGGTCGTCGACTCCGGCGTGATTCCGTTCAGACCGAAGAAGTCGAGCCCGCCAATCACGCCGCCCATCGAGGGGCCGAAGGCCAGCGAATATCCCCACAATACCCAGATCAGGCTGACCAGGGCCAGCGTGAAGAACGAATGCATCAGCGTGGAGAGCACATTCTTCTTCTGGACCAGCCCGCCGTAAAAGAAGCCCAAACCGGGCGTCATGAGCATCACCAGGGCTGCGGACGCCAGTACCCAGGCGGTATCTCCCGCGCTGATACCTTCCATACCCTTCCCCTTTCATACCGGTGCCATACGCCTTGGCACATCAACAGGTCTCCGACGCCACCCCGGCGCCTGTCACTGATAATGCGCTCGAGGAACGGTCAGGGATACGTCAGGCCCACACAAATTTCCGGTCCGTTTTCATGCACCTTGCACACTCCCGGTGGAGCTCGGCGTCGAGGCCTGCACGACTCTGTAATGGCGATCCGGAAGGAGGGTCATTCGTTCGTACCGACGGCCCAATCCACGGCCCTCGGCTTGCGAGGTTCGCCCAAAGCCATATCAGATTGCTCCAGGAGGAAAACACGCATGACACAGGAACAGGGATCTATCAGCTCATCCGCACAGGTGGTCGTCGACCTTCCGTGCGAGACCGGTGAGGGGCCGTTGTGGCACGAGTCATCTCACACGTTGTGCTGGGTCGATATCCCCGCCGGTACGCTCTATCGCTTCGAGCCGGTCACCGGCATGAACGGGGTGATCTACCAGCACACCGGGAGCATCGGCGGATTCACCATCCAGGAGGACGATTCACTCGTGATCTTCTCGGACGACGGTGCAATCGCCCGGTTCCAGGAAGGCGAGGTCGAGACCATCATCCCGGGCATCGAGGCGCTGGGTGGGAGTCGCTTCAACGACGTCATCGCGGATCCTGAGGGCCGCATCTTCTGCGGCACGATGGCGCTGGACGACGGCACCGCTCATTTGTACCGACTCGATACGGACCGGAGCCTCCACCTCATCTACGATGACCTCACCCAGGCAAACGGGATGGGTTTCAGCCCGGATCTCTCGACCATGTACCTGACCGACTCCAACACTTTCCGCATCTATCGGATGCGGTATGACCGAACCACGGGCGCGGTCAGCGATCGCGAGGTGCTGGTCCAGATCCCCGAGGGGGAAGGCGTCCCCGACGGCATGGCGGTCGACAGCGACGGCACGATCTGGAGCGCGCGCTGGGGCGGCGGCGGAATCTTCCACTACTCGTCCGATGGGAAACTGCTCGAGAAAATCGATATGCCCGTCGACAAAGTAACCAGCCTCGCGTTCGGCGGTGAGAATCTCGCGACCGCGTTCGTCACCACTGGTGGCGGGCAAGATCGCGGGCCGCAGAACGGCGAACTCGCCGGCTCGCTCTTCCAACTGGATCTCGGCGTCACTGGTCGCATCCCGTTCCGCTCCCGGATCGGGCTCTAGCGCGAAGGAAAAGCGACGGGCCGGGGTATGTTCCCCGGCCCATTGCTGTCTATCGATTTCCAGGAGTCGGAGGCAACGGCTCGTCATCGAAGAACTCGTCATCCTCGTCGAACGGTTCCCGCGGCGCTGGCCGTCGCGGTGGCCGCTGGCGCGGATCGTCGGGGAGGAAATCGTACTCCCCTCCCCGGCTCGGCCGACTCGTCCCGCCACGCGGCATCGACGACGGATCATCGATCACGATATCGTCGCCAGCCGGTCGGTC
>DATGPC010000131.1:0-3829 GCA_035305265.1 Thermomicrobiales bacterium
TCAAGCTCGGCGCCTTCCAGGCGGCGCAGTTCTGCAACTTCTACCATCCCGGCAAGAATCCGGTCTCGATGGTGCTCACCCTGCCCTTCCTGCCGCTGGGTGACCTCGAGGTCTCCATGCACGTCCGCGAGGCCGTGATGCGGCATCCCGATCACATCAAGGACATGGACAACTGGAACGCCATGGCGTACATGTCCGCGCTGCTGCCGCAGTACGAGTTCATGGGACGCGGCAAGCCGCCGACCAGGCTCGAGGACTGGAAGGACATGCGCGTGCGTGCCGGTGGCGGCCTCGGGATGGCGATGCAGGAGCTTGGCGCATCCCTTACCACCGTGGCGGCGCCGGAGGTCTATACCGGCATCGAGCGCGGCACGATGGATGCCGCTTCTTTCCCCTATACCTACTCGCACGAGTCCTACAAGCTGCACGAGATCTCCGACTGGTTCACCTCCAACATGTCGCCGGGCACGACGGAGTGCGCCACGGTCTTCAACAAGGATGCCTACGCGAAGCTCCCCGACGCGTACAAGAAGCTGCTCATGGAGCTCAAGGCGCCGGCCTACGAGGTGCAGATCAAGGCCTATCACGACATCGACAAGAAGAACCTGCCGATGTTCCGCGAGAAGCTGACGGAAGTCGTCTATACCGAAGAGCAGCTCGAGGAGTTCCGCAAGGTCGCCGCCAAGCCGGTCTGGGACAAGTGGGTGGCGGAGAACAAGGACAAGTTCGACGCGCAGGGCGTGCTCGACCTGGTGCTGTCCGAGGCGAAGAAGGCGGCAGCCGGCAAGTGAGCTGGCGGTGGGGGGTCGCATCCCCGAAGCGACCCGGCCATCCGTTCAGGGCTCCTTGAGTCGCTGCGCCGCGCCGCCAAAATGTCGCGCAGCCGATAGCACCCGCTCAGGCGACGGGAGGATGCATGGACAGCAAGATCAGCCGGCCGGTCAGCTGGAAGCCGGGGGAGGAGGCGACCGGCGGGCGCCTGATCGACCGGCTCGACGCGATCCTGCATCCGGTCGAGCGCTTCTTCGCCTTCATTGCGTCCCTGTGCATCTTCGCGCTGATGCTGCTGGGCGTCGCCAACATCGTGGGGCGCAAGCTCTTCAACTACTCGATGTTCGGCTACGTCGACCTGGTCGAGCTGTCGATCAGCATCTTCGCCTTCCTGGCAATCGCCTACTGTGAGCGGCTCAACGGGCATGTCCGCATGGAACTGCTCGTCGGCAACCTGCGTGGCCGCTGGCTATGGGCCCTGGAGATCGTCGGGACGATCGTCGCACTCTTCGTGGTGGGAGTGCTCGTCTACTACAGCTGGACGCACGCGTTGCGTGCCTACGAGTACGGTGACTCGACGATCGATGCCCAGTATCCCTGGTGGCCATCGAAGATGCTGGTCTCGCTCGCCTTCATGTTGCTGTGGCTGCGCCTGGTCGTGAACCTGCTCGGCTACGGGCGCCTGTTCCGGAACCCGGGTGCCACGCCGATAGCGGTTCCGCTGATCGCCGACGTGAAGCGCCTGGCGGAGGAGGAGGCGGCGGAGGCCGGCGTCCTGCATGCTGATTCCGGGAGCGGGGACACCAGGCCATGATCGAACTCAGCAACGAGGCGATCGGGGTCGCCGGCGTCATTGCCCTGCTGGTGATGGTGTTCATTGGGGTGCGCATCTACATCGCTGCCACCCTGGTCGGACTTGTCGGCCTGGTGGCGATGATCGGCTGGGAAGCGGGCGCCGGCATCGTCGGCACGATCCCGCATTCGAAGTCCGTCAGCTACACATTGTCGGTCCTGCCGATGTTCATCCTGATCGGGTATCTCGCCTTCCATGCCGGCATCACGCACTCGCTCTTCGATGCGGCGCGCAAGTGGTTCGGCTTCCTGCCGGGGGGCCTGGCGGTCGCCTCGGTGCTGGCGACGGCCGGCTTCTCGGCCGTGTCCGGCGCGTCCACCGCGACGGCCGCGGTCTTCTCCCGCATCGCCATCCCGGAGATGCTCTCGGCCGGCTACTCGCCTCGCATAGCCGCGGGCGTGGTCGCCGCCGCGGGGACGCTCGCGACGCTGATCCCGCCGAGCGCGATCCTCGTCATCTACGCCATCATCGTCGAGGAGTCGGTCGGGAAGCTGCTGCTGGCCGGCTTTATTCCCGGCATCGTGTCGGCGCTGATCTACGTCCTGCTCATCCTGGTCTGGGCGAAGATCGATCCCAAGCTGGGCCCGGCGATCAAGGGCTACACCTGGGGCGAGCGCATCCGGTCGGTGCCGGGCACCTTCCCGGTCATCCTGGTGATACTCATCATCTTCACCGCGATGTATCTCGGCTGGGCGACGCCAACCGAGGCGGGCGCGCTGGGGGCCTTCGTCGTCTTCGTGATGGCGATGATGAAGGGGATGCGCCTCGGGGTGCTGAAGGAATCCCTGCTGGAGACCGCCAAGCTCACCGTGATGATCTTCTCGCTGATCTGGGGCGTGCTCGTGTTCGTGCGCTTCCTCGGGTTCGCGGGTCTGCCGGAGCATTTCACCCAGTTCATCACGAGCCTGCCCTTCGACCCCTGGGTGGTGATGCTGTTCATCCTGGGCGGCTACGTCATCCTGGGCATGTTCATGGATGCGATCGGCATGCTGTTGCTGACCCTGCCGGTCGTCTATCCGGCTGTGATGGCCCTGGGCTACGACTCGATCTGGTTCGGCATCGTCGTCGTGAAGATGGCGGAGGTCTGCCTCGTCACACCGCCCATCGGACTCAACTGCTTCGTGGTGTCGGCGGTTCGTCCGGACATTCCGGTCTCGACGGTGTTCCGGGGGGTCGGCCCCTTCGTGATCGCCGACTTCATCACGGTCGGCGTATTCATCATCTGGCCGGAACTGATCACGTGGCTGCCTGACCGGATGATGAACTGAGCCTTGCCGGCTGCTCCGAAGCATGACACCTCGTCGCAACGTCGCGCCGATCGGCCGCGTGCAGGATGACGCCGCACGATGCAGAATCGTCATTCCGTGGACGAGGAGATGGCGATGACCACCCGGATCGTGTCGGTCCTGCTGTTCGAAGACGTCGAGGTCCTGGATTTCGCGGGACCCTTCGAGGTGTTCAACGTGGCGGGCCTGCTGAGCGGCATGCGCTGCTTCGACGTCTATACCACCGCGCAGCGACTGCGCCCGGTCCTTGCGAGGGGCAAGCTCAGCATCAATCCGGAGTACGCCTACGACGAGCAGCCCGAGCCGCACATCCTCGTCGTTCCGGGCGGCCCCGGATCTCGGCGCGAATGCGTCAACCCCGCAACGCTCGAGCACGTCCGGCGCCATCACGAGCGCGGCGGCATCATCCTTTCCGTCTGTACCGGCGCGCTGATCGTGGCCAGCGCCGGCCTGGCCGACGGCAAGCACATCGTCACGCACCAGGTTGGGCTGCCCCTGCTCGAGGCGATGGGCAGGAACCTGCAAATCCATCCGAAAGCGCGTGTGGTCGACAATGGCAACCTGGTCTTCTCCGCGGGGGTATCGGCCGGCACCGATGCGGCGCTCTACCTGGTGGCTCGCCTGTACGGCACGGAGGTGGCGCTGAAGACCGCGCAGTACATGGAGTACGACTGGCGATACAGCGAGGTCGATGGCGTCTCGGTCATCGATGCGCGGGCAGCCTGAAGGAGAGGTCATGAGGGCGTACTTCCACCCCGACCAGCTCCTGCACTGGCCCAGGACCTACTTCTCGCGTGGCGCGATGCGCGAGCCGCAGGAGGTGCCGGAGCGCGCCCGCTGCCTGCTGCGGGCGATCGAATCGCTCGGCTTCGATATCCGGGAGCCCGAGGACCACGGCATGGCACCGCTGCTGGCGGTC
>DATGPC010000132.1:0-7519 GCA_035305265.1 Thermomicrobiales bacterium
TCCGCCTGGGCGGCACGGCGGCCGAGCTGGCGCTGGTAGTCGGTGTAGTTACCGAGAGAGAAGCTCATGCCTCCGTCCTCGACAATCCAGAGCTTCGTTGCGATCCGGTCCATAAAGTAGCGGTCGTGGGAGACGAAGAGGATCGTGCCGTCGAATTCGCTCAGCATCTGCTCCAGCGACTCCCGGGCCATGATGTCGAGGTGGTTCGTCGGCTCGTCGAGGATCAGGAAGTTCGCCTGCTCCAGCAGCAGCACAGCGAGGGCGAGGCGAGAGCGCTCGCCGCCCGAAAGGGCCGAGATCTGCTTGTAGACGTCGTCGCCGGTGAACAGGAAGCGACCGAGGTAGGTGCGCGCGTACTCCTCGGTCATCGCCTGCGTGCTGCGAATGAGCGAGAGCGGCGTGCCGTTCCCCTTGCCGCGCAGCTGCTCGTGCGACTGGGCGTAGTAGCCGGGTTTGACGTTCGTGCCGTAGTTGTATTCGCCCTTGAGCGGCGACAGGTTGCCGACTAGCGTCTTGATCAGCGTGGTCTTGCCGGCGCCGTTCGGGCCGAGCAGGCCGATGCGATCGCCGCGCTCGATCGAGAGCTCGGGTGTACGGATGAGCACGGCCGGTCCCTCGGGATCCTGGTAGCCGATCTCCATCTTCGAGGATGTGAGCACGTGGCGCCCGGAGCGGACATTTGTGCCGAGCTTGATCCGCATCTGGTCGTGCTCTTGCGGCCGATCGATCCGCTCCAGCCGGTCCAGCTTCTTCTGCCGCCCCCTGGCCTCGCGATAGCGCTGGCCCGCGCCGTACTTGCGGATGAACTCCTCCTGGCGGGCGATGTATTCCTGCTGCTCCTCGTACTCCTTGCGCCGGCGCTCCATGCGTTCCTCGCGCATCGGGAGGTACTTCGCATAGGGCGCGGGGTAGTCCTCCAGCCGCCCGAACGAGAGGTCGAGCGTGCGGGTCGTGACGCGATCGAGGAAGTAGCGGTCGTGCGAGACGATGAGGCAGGCGCCGTTCCAGCGACCGAGGAACTCCTCAAGCCACTCGAGCATCTCGAGGTCGAGGTGGTTCGTCGGCTCGTCGAGAAGGAGGAGGTCCGGATCGGCCAGCAGCGCCTTGGCGAGGGCGACTCGGGTCTTCTGGCCACCGCTGAGGCGGGCGACGGGATCATCGAACTGGTCCTGCGTGAAGCCGAGGCCCTGCAGGACTTCGTCGGTGCGGTGCTCGACGTCGTAGCCGCCGGCGGCCTCGAAGCGGAGGCTGAGCCGGTCGTATTCCTCCATGAGCGCCTCGAGATCGGCATCGGCATCCGCCATCTGGTGCTCGATCTCGCGCATCCGCTCCTGCATCTCCAGGACCGGGGCGAAGGCGAGCCGTGTCTCGTCGCGGAGGGTACGGTCGCTCGTGAACTTCGCCTCCTGCGGCAGGTAGGTGACGCGCAGGCCGGCGGCGGTGACGACTTCGCCCTCGTTCGCGTGCTCGATGCCGGCGATGATCCTCAGGACGGTCGACTTCCCGGCGCCGTTCACGCCGACGAGCGCGACGTGCTCGCGTTCCTGGATCTGGAACGACACGTTGGAGAAGATCTCGTCCGTGACATAGGTCTTGGCGAGGTTGGAAACGGTCAGGATAGCAAGAGGTGGCATAGTGAGAAATCCAGCGTGAGGTGAAAAACGGACATGACGACGGAGCGCCTGGAAGACATCAGACGCGAGAGCTCATATGGAGGTCGTCACTGTGTCCGCTGTGTCACGCCGGTCGTCCTGTGGGGGGTGATGTCAGGGAGCAGCCCTGATCGCTGATGACGTCTGCAACAGTATACCAGTGACCTCAACCGGAACGGTGTACATGATGGAAGGGGCGGTATGTCGCAGCTCGGGACGATTGCCCGGCGGGAGAACATTGCGGTCGATCCGCCCCGGTCACCAGCGCTTCAGGCGGTGACTCGTCCGGTTGCGCGGCGGGCCACGCGGCCGTTGTGTGCCCGGCGGAACATGTCGAGGGTGAGGATCACGAGTGCGACCCAGACGAGGGCGAATCCGGCCCAGCGCGGTCCGGGGACGTTCTCGCCAAAGACGAAGACGCCGACGGCGAACTGACCGACCGGCGCGATGAACTGGAGCAATCCCATCGTGGTGAGGGGGATTCGGCTGGCGGCGGCACCGAAGAGGACGAGGGGGACGGCGGTCGCGATGCCGGACACCAGGATCAGCGCGGTGTGATCCGCGCCCTCGGTCATGAAGGTTCCGTCACCCGAAAGCTGGATCCAGATGATGGCGGCGGCCGCGAAGGGTGCCAAAACAGCGCTCTCGACCGTCATGCTTTCGAGGGCCCCGATATGTCCGCCGACGCGCTTCTTGATGAGCCCGTAGATCGAGAAGGACGTCGCAAGGGAGAGGGCGACGTAGGGCAACCGGCCGTAATCGACCGAGATGACGGCGACGGCGAGCGCGCCGAAGCCGATCGCGGTCCATTGATACCGGTTCATCCGTTCGCCGAGCAGGATGACGCCCATCAGGACGAGGAAGAGCGGGTTGATGAAGTACCCGAGGGAGGACTCGACGACGTTGCCAACCGAGACCGCCCAGATGAAAACGCCCCAGTTGATGGCGAGGACGAAAGCTGCCAACGACAGGAGCGCGAGGCGGCGCGGGCTACGGAGGATCGGGCGGAGCCAGGACAGGTCGCGTCGCCAGGTCCAGATGATGATGCAGAAAAGGAAGGACCAGACGATGCGGTGCGCGAGGATCTCCCATGCGGAGGCTGGTTCCAAGGACCGGAAGTAGATCGGGAGGATGCCCCACATGCCGTAGGCGAGGAAGCCGTAGATGGTCCCGAGCCGGACGCTTTCTTCTTCGGGCGTTCTGGATGTGGCGGGTGGGGTAGCGGTCAAGGAATGTTCTCGTTCGCGGATGCGTAGCCGGGCGCGGTTGCCCTGGCACCACGTCATTGTAGATTCAAGCCGGAGATTTTGGGCGATGAGTTTGCACGCGCCGTGGAACGTGCGAGAATGCCACGGTACACAAATGCCATTCGGTTCCGGGAGACGATATTTAGATGTCTGACGTGTGGCCTATTGGGACAACGCGGAATACTGGTGGGGCCCTGACAATTGGCGGCGTTTCGCTGGTCGATATTGCACAAGCGTACGGAACGCCAACGTATATCTACGATGAAGCGACGCTGCGCCACAGCATGAGCTCGATCCGGGATGCATTCGCCAGCGTCCTGCCCAGCAGCCGGGTGGTCTATGCCGGCAAGGCGTTCCTGACCTCGGCACTTGTCCCGATGCTTGTCGAGGAAGGTCTCGGGCTGGATACGGTGTCTGGCGGTGAGCTCTTCGTTGGGCTGAGGGCCGGGATGCCGCCCGAGCGCCTTTCCTTACATGGCAACAACAAGAGCATCGACGAGCTCCGGATGGCGATCGAGGCCGGGATCGGCAAGATCATCGTCGACAACTTCGACGAGATCGAGATGCTGCGCGAGCTGTGCGGCGACGTGGGTCGGCCGATCACGGTGCTGCTGCGGCTGAACCCGGGCGTCGACGTACATACGCACCGGAAGATCAGCACGGGCGTGGTCGACTCCAAGTTTGGGCTGCCGATCGCCGGGGGGCAGGCGGAGCGCGCGGTCCAGTTGCTCGCCACGACCAAAGGCGTTCACCTGGCCGGGTACCACGCGCATATTGGCTCGCAGCTCTTCGACACCGACGGGTTCACCGACGCGATCGACGAGATGCTTGCCTTCGCGGCTCGCATGAAAGACGAGCACGGCGTCGAGATGGAGCAGCTGTCGCCAGGTGGCGGTCTCGGCATCGCCTACGTCGACACCGATGACCCGCTCGCCGTCGCCGAGTGGGCGAAAGCCATCGCCGATGCGATCACGACGGGATGCGAACGGCACGGCTTGCCGGTCCCGATCGTCACGGTCGAGCCCGGGCGATCCATTTCTGGCCGGGCCGGGGTGGCGTTGTACGAGGTCGGCACGCGCAAGGAAATTCCCGGAGTTCGCACGTACGTATCCGTGGACGGCGGCATGGCGGACAATATCCGGCCAGCGCTGTACGAAGCGGTTTATACTGCCTCTCTTGCCAACAGGGATAGCGCCGGTGAGACCGAGCGCGTAACGATCGCCGGGAAATATTGCGAATCTGGGGATATCCTTATCGAGGACATCTCTTTGCCGACGCTGAAACGCGGAGACCTGCTGGCAGTGCCTGCCGCCGGGGCGTATTGCATGGCGATGGCGAGCAACTACAACATGGCACTTCGGCCGGCGATCGTCCTGGTGGGACAGGGGCACGTAAGAGTCATTCGCCGGAGGGAAACGCTGGAAGACCTGGTCCGTTTGGACCAGTAACCGGCGGCTGGGACAGCGACCGGCGGTCGGAACGGGGAGAAAAACGTGACAGCACAGCGAGGCCGCCCCAACAATTCATCGGTTCCGGTTGATCCGGAAACCTCATCCCTGGCGCTCGATGGCAGCGTTGTCGCGCCGGAGGACGCAATCGAGCAGCGGCTTGGCCGCCTGGACGACCTGGTGTCGCCGGGTGACGTCGAGCTTGAAGAATCCGCAGATCTCGAGCTGGAAGAGTTCGAAGAGGAGGATGACGCACCGGTCGACCTGCGCAACACGGTGTCGCCAGATGCGTTGGCCGATAGCGATCTCTCGGGCGTCAGCCTGGAAGATCCAGTGCGGATGTACCTGCGCGAGATCGGCCGGGTGCCGCTCCTTTCCGCCGAGCGCGAGATCGAGCTGTCGATGGCGATGGATCTCGGCGAGTACATCGGCAACGTGAAGGCGCAGCTGTCGTCAACAGGCGCCATGGAACCGTCGGCGACCGAAATCGGCATGGCGGTCTGGTATGCCTTCAAGGCCGGATGGCCGATGGTTCGGGAGCTGTGGAACCACGTCGAGCCCGACACCGAGCCGGAAGACATCGCGCAGGTGCTTCAGCGCGCGCTGCCGATGACGAACCTCGATCCCGCGGCCGTCAAGGCCGTGCGGAAGCAGTACGACCTCTCCGAGGCGGATTTCGAGGAGCAGCTGCGGTTGCGCCGCGTCGAATGGGAGCTGTTGCCGGAGTCGATCCGGCGATTGCTGCCGGTGGACGGTCCATGGCCGGATGACGCGACGATCGAGAGCCTCTGGCAGAAGCGCGAGCTGCGCCAGAAGCGGCGCTGGGACGAGATCGAGGTAGCTGCCCGCCAGGCGAAGGTGTCGCTCACCGAGGCGAACCTGCGCCTGGTCGTGTCCGTGGCGAAGAAGTACATGGGCCGTGGGCTCAGCATGCTCGACCTGATCCAGGAGGGCAATCTCGGGCTCATCCGCGCGGTGGAGAAGTTCCAGCATCACAAGGGCTTCAAGTTCAGCACCTACGCGATGTGGTGGATCCGTCAGGCGATCAGCCGGGCGATTGCTGACCAGGCGCGGACGATCCGGATCCCGGTCCACATGATCGAGACGATCAACAAGATCTTCCGGACCAGCCGCCAGTTGCAGCAGGAACTCGGTCGCGAGCCGACGCGCGAAGAGCTGGCGAAGGCGATGGACATGACGCCGGAGCGGGTCCAGGAGATCCTGAAGCTGAGCCAGGACCCGGTGAGCCTCGAGATGCCGGTCGGCGAGGAAGAGGACAGCAGCCTCGGTGACTTCATCGAGGATGAGAAGCTGCCTGCTCCGTCGGACGCGGCCGGACGCCAGCTCCTGCGCGAGCAGGTCGGCGCGGTGCTCGAGACGCTGACGGACCGCGAGCGTGATGTGATCTCGATGCGGTACGGCCTGGAGGATGGGCGAAACCGCACGCTGGAAGACGTCGGCAAGCAGGTTGGCGTGACGCGCGAGCGCATCCGCCAGATCGAGGCGAAGGCGCTGCGGAAGCTCCGCCACCCGAGCCGCGCGAAGATGCTGCGCGATTACCTGGACGAATAGGTCGTCGCGCCGTTGCTGGCGGGGGCTTCCTGAAGGATGCATTGACCAATGGCGGGACGGCACGTTGCATGCAACGTGCCGTTTCGACGTATCTTTGTATGCGGCAATCTGTTTGACACTTAATGAGGATGAACGATGGCACTTGTTGATACTGCGCGAATCTATGTGAGATCTGGTAAGGGAGGCAACGGCTCGACGCATTTCCGGCGCGAGAAGTATGTGCCGAAGGGTGGCCCGGACGGCGGCGATGGCGGCCGGGGCGGCGACGTGATCCTGCGCGTCAAGGACAACCTGAACAGTCTGTTGCCATTCGTCTACGTGCATCGCTACATCGCCAAGGACGGCCAGAGCGGCATGGGACAAAAGAAGCACGGCCGGGACGGGGCGGACGTCTATGTCGATGTCCCGCCCGGGACCGTCGTGTTCCTTGACGAGACGAACGAGCAGATCGCGGACCTCACCGAGCCGGGTGAGGAGTTCGTGATCGCGAAGGGCGGCAAGGGCGGCCTCGGCAATGTCCACTTCAAGTCGTCGACCCGCCAGGCGCCGCGCATCGCCGAGCTGGGCGAGCCGGGGGTCGAGTACTGGCTGCGGCTCGAGCTGCGCCTGATCGCCGATGTCGGGCTCGTCGGGTTGCCGAACGCCGGCAAGTCGACCTTGCTGGCGTCGTCGACCCGGGCCAGGCCGAAGATTGCCGACTACCCGTTCACGACGCTGCAGCCGAACCTCGGCGTGGTCGAGGTTGGCGGACGAGGCGGCGATACGTTCGTCATGGCCGACATCCCCGGGCTGATCGAGGGCGCGGCCGAGGGCCACGGGCTCGGTCACGAGTTCCTCCGGCACGTACGCCGGACGAAGCTGCTGCTCCACGTCCTTGACGCTTCGGGTGGCCTTGAAGGGCGCGATCCTCTGGAGGATTTCCGGACGATCAACGGCGAGCTGTTCGAGTTCGATCCGGGCATGCGTGACAAGCCCATGCTGGTTGTCTTCAACAAGGTCGACCTGCAGGAAGCGCGGGACAACCTGCCGCGCCTGAAGGAGGTTCTCGGCGGCGAGGGATACGAGCTGCACGAGATCTCCGCCGCGACCGGTGAGGGCGTCCAGGCGCTCCACAACCGGGTCGGCGACATGATGCGCGAGATTCGCCTGCATGAAGCGGAAGAGAAGAAGCTCGAGGAGGCCCGGCCGAAGCGACGCGTCTACACGATCGGCGACGTCGACGAGCGGGCGTGGGATATCGAGCAGGTCGAAGAGGATCGTTACGTCGTTACGGGCGTGGGTATCGAGCGGTTCGCGAAGATGACGAACTTCGACCAGTGGGAGTCGGCGGACCGCTTCCAGCGTGTCCTCGACCGGTCCGGCATCCTGGATGAGCTCGGGAAGCGTGGCATCAAGGACGGTGACACGGTCCAGATCGGCGATTTCGAGATGACCTGGGGCGACGAGATCGACGAAGACGATCCGCATCTCGCTGCGCGGGACGAGCGTCTCGAGGAGCTGCTCGCGCAGGAAGAAGTCGATGAAGAGTGGGACGACGAGGCGTAGGATCTGTCGTCCTCAAGAAAGGCCGCCGGTGTTTCGTCCGAAGGACGGAGTGCCG
>DATGPC010000133.1:0-2487 GCA_035305265.1 Thermomicrobiales bacterium
ACCCGTCCGCTCCATCTCGGAGAGCGACCAGAGCTTACCGGGATGGGCCTCGAGCTTTTCCTGGATGTGCGCCCATTCGAGGCCCTTGTGGCGCGCCTTATTCTTCTCGAACCGGGCCCGTAGGGTGTCGAGTAGCTCGGAGCTCTTGGTCGATGTGAGTTTCTTGGGGGCCATCAGGAGCCTTTGATTGCTGTTTTGGGAAATCAGTCAGTGGACGTTAAAGGACCTTCCACCAGGGTGCTGCCAGCACGCCTGGGGATATCCACTCGAGCGAGCTCCCGGTATGGAGCAATAGTCCGGCCCGAGACCGCGTTCCATATTCATTGCGAAAGGTTCGTAGATGCGCTGTATCGCTAAGACGCGGACGCCTCGAGGTTTTGACCTCTACGGGCAGCAGACGATCCCCCGTTTCGATCACGAAATCGACTTCCTCACCGATGGTCGTGCGCCAGTAGAATAAATCGGCGCGAGTCAGCCGTGCATGCTGCCAAGCCAAAAGATCCTGGAGTACGAGGTTCTCCAGGTGCGCTCCCTGGGGTTCGGAAAGCTCTGCAAGATGCATGGCCACGCCTGTATCCCCCCAGTAGATCTTGGGCGTCTTAATGAGTCGCTTTGTTCGGTTGACGGCATAAGCGGGAAGGCGGACCAGCAGATAGGAAATCTCCAAAAGATTCAGCCACCGATGAACGGTTGGCTGGGGGAGGGCGATATCCCGACCGAGCTCCGTCTGGTTGAGCAATTGGCCAAGCCGAAGGGACGCCGCTCGCATGAGGCGGCGAAAGTCGGGGAGCGAAGTGATAGCCGCCAGGTCCTGCAGATCGCGCTCCACATACGTTCGTGTATACCCGTCAAACCATATGGCTCGCTCTTCCGGCGTTTTCAATGTTAGCGCGGGAGTAGGGAACCCGCCGCGGCGTGAGAGCGCGCGCCAGTCCTCGGCTTCGAGGGACTGCGCCGCCACCAGACCGATCCAGTCCTTCTCGTCATTCTCGATCAGATCCTCCCAGATCCCGCTGCTGCCGAGCCCGAGCTGTTCCCGCCTCGTCATCGGCCAGAGGGTGAGGTAACTTGCGCGGCCCGCCAACGACTCCGACACGCGCTGCATCATCAGAAGATTGGCCGAGCCGGTCAGGAGAAATCGTCCAGGCGTTCGGTCTTGGTCGATGGCGCGCTTTACAGCGTGGAGCAGTTCCGGCGCGCGCTGTACCTCATCCAGCGTGATCGGATCCGAATCTCCGGTCAGCAGCTCGGGTTCGCGGCGCGCGACATCCAGAACGTCCAGATCGTCCAGGGTCCTGTAGCGGCGGTTGCCGGGTGCCAGGTGCCGAACCAATGTGCTCTTGCCGGTCTGCCGGGCCCCGGTGACGACGAGGGCCGGCATCACGCGAAGCCTGTCCGTAAGGCTTCCGGTCACTAGCCGGGGTAAAGTATTCATGATGTGAATGATAATCATTCATGACGTGAATAACAATCATTCACATAAAGCCATGAGAATGGCCGGGCCCAGTCGACTAACGTCAGACGGGATGCGTCGGCTCCGGCTGTTCGCGCGCGTTGGCCACGATCTCACGCGCCCGCTCGAGCGCTGCGCGCAGATCGCCGGCCAGATTCTCGTCGCCGAGGCGGTCAAGCAATCCCGACTTCTGCAGGACAACGAGCGGCTGCGCATGCACGCCCGAGAGGACGAGCGTGGACCCTCCCCGCTCCGCCTCCGACTGGAGCGTCTCGAGCGCCCGGAGGCCGGTTGCGTCGAGGGCGAGGACATCCCGCATCTCCAGCACCAGCACACGAGGTCGCCGCTCGATGGCCGACAGCGACGACGCAAATTTGTGGGCGGCGCCGAAGAAGAAGGGCCCGGAGACCTCAAATACCTCCACGCCGGGCGGCACCGTCTTGAGCCATGCTGTGACGCCGTCTGCCTCGTGCCCGTCCTCCGGCCGGATCGCCCGCACGCCGGCGACATCCGCCATGCGCCGCATGAACAGGAACGCGGCCAGCACCATCCCCACCTGAATCGCCACGATCAGATCCACGAATACGGTCAGTGCGAACGTGACCACGAGCACCAGGGCGTCGCTTCGTGTGGTCGACCGGAGGACGCGCCCGAAAAGGTGCATCTCGCTCATGTTGTAGGCGACGACGAAGAGGATGCCGGCGAGTACGGGCATCGGGACGAGCGCGGCCCAGCGGCCCGCCGCTACGAGAACGACGAGGACCGTAAGTGCGTGGACCATCCCCGCGATGGGCGTGCGCCCGCCCGCCTTGACGTTCGTTGCCGTTCGCGCGATGGCGCCTGTTGCGGGGATGCCGCCGAAGAGCGGCGAGGCCAGGTTGGCCACGCCCTGCGCCACGAGCTCGGCATTCGAGCGGTGCCGTCGTCCGGTCATTCCATCCGCTACCACGGCCGACAGCAGGCTCTCGATTCCTGCGAGGAGCGCGATCGATACGGCCGGTGAGACGAGGTCCGGCGCGAGGTCTGGATCTATG